>JAAVHD010000075.1 GCA_014799915.1 Oscillibacter sp. | reverse complement strand
GTAGAAGATGCCCTCCAGTACTTGTCGGGCGGGCAGGCTTGGCCGTCCTTGTCCTGGTGCATTCCGATATTGTTTGCTCGGATCTCGCTGCTTTTTCGGAATATATGCTTCTATTTCTTACCACAGTTCATCCGATATGGTCCAGGACTGCGCTCCCTTTTTCTTTTCCATTTCCTCACCCCTGGACATTATATCACATTCTCTCTAATTTATGGATAAGCTCTAAATATAGAATGATTAATATAACAGTAATAATCTAGTATTTAGTGAGAGGACTGGGGTTACTCAGCTGTGGGTAGCCCCATCCTTATTTCATAGATGTTTGATATATTCAATCACTGATTTTTTTGGTATCTTCCATCTGTTCCCAATCCAAAAGGCTTCTATGGAGCCATCATGGAGAAGGTCAAGAAGTGAGTTTTTGCCAATTTTCAAAAGGTCTTTGCATTCCTTAAAGGTCAAAATATCAGGTACTCGTTCAAACACTTTTCAGCACTCCTTTATCAAAAATATGGTTTATATCATTGTTTGTCGGTTTGACAAGGTTTACTGTGGTTTTCGCCAAAGGAACCGTATTATCAGATAATCAAGATATACATTATACCCCTATCTTATTGATAGGAGGTCCCATATGAAAATTACACTTGATGTCCTGAAAATCGTAGAAACGCTCTCCAAAAAGTTTATTATCTGGCTTGCAAAGCAGTTGGAAGGAGGCGTGAAGTAAAATGAGTGCTGAAACCTTTGTCTGCTCCATCTGTGGGGAGGAGCATCCTGTTGATGAATGTTTCCTTTTTGACGATTCTGAACTGTGTCAGGACTGCTACGAATCCAGAACCTGCACCTGCGATCACTGCGGCGACCGCATCTGGAATGACGATGCTTGCGGCGATGAAACCCATACTCTCTGCCGGACCTGTGAGGAACGCTACTACGGACATTGCAGCAGTTGTGGGCGGCTGGTAGACCTGGACGATCTGGAATATCTGTCTGAGAGTGACTGTGAGGGTTACTGCGAAGACCGCTATAACCGACTTGTGCGTGAGCGAGGAATCCACAGCTATTGCTACAAGCCAGAGCCGATTTTCTATGGTGACGGTTCCCGCTTCCTGGGTGTGGAGCTTGAAATTGATGATGGCGGCGAATCCAACGATAATGCTGCCCAGATTCAGAACGTTGGAAATCGGAAACACGACCACATCTATATCAAGCATGATGGAAGTCTGGAGGATGGCATGGAGATCGTTACCCATCCAATGACATTGGAGTATCACCGTCAGGAAATGCCCTGGCAGGAGGTATTACAAAAGGCCGTGTCGATGGGGTATCTGTCCCACCAGTGCGGGACCTGTGGCCTCCATGTGCATGTCAACCGCTCCAGTCTGGGTGATACCTATGCGGAGCAGGTGTCAACGCCAATTCCTCCGGAAAAGAATCTCCGACACCATCAAACACGATGATTCCGTTATTGCGCAGACTTTCAAGCTACATTTTCAGATAAACGATAGTATATATTTCACCGTGCTCTATAATTCGCAGCTTTTTATGGGTTTTTGCCGAAAAAAGTCTTCTTTCAGCTTTAGCCAATAGTATCGCCGTCCTGCCACGTTTCTACCGTTTCCTTTCAATTTAGTTGATACTGCCTGTGTAAATTGGGGGGATCAGGACCTTGCGATCTTATCCGCCTTCTTGATGATTTCGGTCCGGCTCATACCGCCGTCTGCTTCCTGGCCTCCGCTTTCGCCGCGCGGTAGCCTTTGGCCCGGCCATAATTAAATGCAAGGATGATTGCTCCTGTGGCATCTTCCGCCGATATATGAGACAGTCTGAACATTTCGTTTATATTCATCTGGTATGGACTACCTGTTGTGATATCCATGTTTGTTTTGTCGATGTACCGCTTCATCTTCTCAATTTCGCTCATTTGACAAATCCTCCGTTCCCGTGTATACTGGAGGTGGAATCAGTACCCGTCAAAGTCTGCTTTCCACCTTTACCGCTGTCAGCTTTCGCAGAGCTGGTGGCGGTATTCTTTTGTCCTCCGGCCTGCTGCTCCAGCCACTCTGCCAGCAGGCTTTTCACTATTACTCGGCGGCCAAGAATTTTCGCACCAGCATTAAAGTCCTCACAGTGCAGCAATTCGTACATGCTCCTCCGGGAGATCCCCAGGGCCTCGGCAGCTTCCTTAACTGTATATGTAAGTTCCGCCATGCCTACCGCCCTCCTTCTCTCCACGCCGCCAGAGCTTCCCGAAGTGCGGCGTATTTCCGGCCGCAATAGTACCAGCACCCTTTGTAGTGTTTCATACTTTCGCCTTCCTTTCTGCCACCAATTCTGGCGGCTGCTTTATGTAATGCTTGTCACTTCTCCTTTTTGGTCGGCCTTTTCCGCCGCCAGTCGGGCGGTCTTACTCTTCGCCCTGATCCTGCCCTTTCTCAAGGATCATATTCAGAACGTTGATATGATCTCCCACATCCCGAATAGCATCGGCACCGATTGCCATGCAGCATTCTCCGCACAGGCGGTCCCACCATGCGCAGCTCTTGCCAACGCACGGGGCCGGGGCGAATCTGCCCACGCTCATCAAAGGGCAGACCTTCGCAGTATCTTCCATGATTTCCTCCTTTCTGCCGTCAGTCTGGGCGGCTCATACCGCAGATCAGGTGGGGGCGGCTCTGCCTGCGGGGGTTGTGTACTCATGGGCGCGCCTCCGCTTTCAGCTCGCATGTTCGTCACCGTCTTCGGCGAACAGGTACTCAAAACTTTTGTTGAAGTAACGGCAATATGCACGGCACTCCTTCGGAGTAAACCGTCCACTCTTAGCCTTGCTCTGGTAAGCTGTGCGGCTGATGCCAATGATTTTCGCCATGTCGTCCTCCGTCAGCTTATGGAATGCTTTCTGACCCAACAGGTTTGGATACATTTGAATCCTCCTTCTGTTTGCATTATGTTTTCTTTAAGCAATCCTGCATCCAAAAACAATACTCGCATTTTGCGAGCTTGTCAATAGATTTTAGAAAAAAGTGCGCATAAAAAAATCTATTGACATTTGCAAAATGCAAACCTATAATAGAGAGCAGGAGGTGACCACTATGACTTTCGGCGAAAGAGTAAAGCAGTATCGAGAAGCCAAAGGTTACACGCAAGAAGAACTTGCAGAGTTAGTCGGTGTAGCCAAAACCACTATCACAGGATATGAACGTGGTAATCGGGCCCCTGATGTAGCAAAAATAAAAAAAATAGCCGCTGCTCTCGGGGTTACAGGAGATGATTTGCTGGACACCGGGACAGCTCCGCGCCCAGCGGCGGAAATTTCGTTGTCTGGTGATCCTGAAAACATTGCCGCTATAAGGACTCAAGCTAAAAAAAGCAAGAACAGTGCCCAAAACATGGACATTCACGGAGATCTAACCTATGAGCAGATGTGTCGGTTAAGTGAGCACAATTCTCGTGAGAGGCTTGATGCTGCTTTTGCTAAACTCGATCTCATTGGTCGTCAAAAGGTAGCTGATTTTGCAGAAAAACTCGCTAGAGACCCAAAACGAATACGCGACCCAATCTCTCCGTACTACCGTCGGCAGTCCTCCACGGAGGCAGATGCCACCTCCGCTACAGATAGCCAAGGAGCACCGCCGGAGGATAAGTAAGAATCACAGAGTAGGCTCTGCCTTCAAATTCCCAAGCGCTTGGAAATTTCAGCAAAAAAAGAACCGCCCCCGGTACTCGCAATACCAGGGGCGGCTATAGAGGGCGTGATAAGATTGGACCCCTATCACGCCCTCCATTCTATCAGAAAATGGAGGAAAAATCAATACCTAGAAAAAGCACCAGGAACGCCCAGGGCGGCGGCACGATCCGGCAGCGGTCAGACGGGCGGTGGGAAGCCCGCTTCACCGTGGGCCGGGACCCCGGTACAGGTAAACAGATCCAGCGCAGCGTCTACGGCTCCACGCAGAAGGAAGTCCGCCAGAAGCTCTCCCAGGCCATTGCCGCCGTGGATGAAGGCACCTATCAGGCCCCCAGCAAAATGACCGTGGGCCAGTGGCTAGACATCTGGGCGGCGGAGTACCTGGGCGGCGTGAAGCCGAAAACGGTTGAATCCTACAACTGCCAGATCAAGAACCACATCAAGCCCGCCATGGCCGCAATCAAGCTGGACACGCTGGACGCTCACACCGTACAGAAGTTTTATAACCGCCTCAGCGCGGAGAAGGACGGAAAACCTGGCCTTTCCCCTAAGTCCGTCCAGATCGTCCACGGCGTTCTCCACAAGGCCCTCCAGCAAGCCGTAGAGATTGGCTATATCCGTTTCAATCCCGCCGATGCCTGTAAGCTCCCCCGGGCGGAAAAGCCCGAGATAAAGCCCCTGGACAATGACGCTATGGCCTCATTCATCAAGGCGATCCAGGGCCACCGATTCGAGACGATCTATCTGACCATGCTTTTCACCGGTATGCGGCGCGGTGAGGTCTGCGGTCTGACCTGGGACTGCGTTGATCTGGAGCGGGGCACGATCCTGATCAACAAGCAGCTCCAGAACGTCCCCGGCCAGCCAGGGGAGTACCGCCTGATCTCCACCAAAAACAGCAAGGGCCGCACGATCACCACCGCCGCCTCCGTGGTGCAGCTTCTCAGGAAGCACCAGGCGCAGCAGCTCCGGGACCGGCTCAAAGCTGGCCCACTCTGGGAGGACCACGGTTTTGTGTTTTGCAATGAGGTGGGCAGTCACCTGTCACCGCCCACGGTTTATCACAACTACAAGCGGATCGTGGCCTCTATCGGCCTGCCTGACGCGAGGCTGCATGATCTCCGGCACAGCTACGCCGTGGCAGCTCTCCGGGCCGGGGACGATATCAAGACGGTGCAGGGCAATCTGGGCCACCACGCCGCATCCTTCACGCTGGACGTGTATGGCCACGTCACCGAGGAGATGAAACAGGCCAGCGCGGACCGTATGGAGCAGTACATGAAGAACATCGTCGGCGGCTGAAAAGGCCCACCGGAATCTGTAAAGGGTCAATTAAAGGGTCAAACCCCGAAAATGAGCATAAGAAAAAGCCTGTAACCCTTGCGGTTACAGGCTTTTTTGATGGTCCGAGTGACTGGATTCGAACCAGCGGCCTCTTGAACCCCATTCAAGCAAAAAACGGGAATCGGTCAAGCGCTCATGATGCTGAAAGCATTGCTATCACTGTTTTATTTTTTCTTCCAGAAGACCATAAGCAGAAAAATCTTAAAATTGGTGCTTATTTTCTGCTTATGCCTGTTTTTATGCAAATTACCATCCGCCTTATTCGATGCCTCTATACCCATGCTTTTCCGCATGGCCCAGAAGATACAGGAAGGCAAAAGCTGGTATCCGCAGCATGTCTTTTCCGGTTTTTGTGTTGTGTACGCCAAAATCACTGGCATTCTTTGTCACAATAATTGCCGCAGCCGCTTCACCACACAGTTCGGCAATGGCATCATCATCCGGGATTGGCGCTCCCTCCCGGTATTTGACCTCGATCAGGATATTGCCTGTGTTGGGATAGTCAACCACAATGTCGATCTCTTTCCCCTTCTTGCCGCCCCGGAAATAGCCTACGGAGGTAGCCTGCTGGTAGTAAAAAGCTGCCACATGCTTATAGACGGCGGTTTCCACGATCTTCCCCATCTCAACAGGGTCCGTCAGCACGGAATCATCCATCAGCACAGCATTTCGGATAGCGGCATCAGAAATATAGATTTTGGGACGGGCTTTCAGGACCTTCTTTCCTGCCATATCAACAGGCCAGCTCTGATAGATCAAATTGGCACTCTCCAGATATTGAATATAATTTTCAACTGTCGGTCGGGAAACGCCGTTCAGCTCTTTTGCTATTGCCTCAATCGATACGATCTCCGAGGACACATTACAAAGATAGAGAAAAATGCGCTCCAGTTCCGTAGAGTTTCTGATGCGGTACAAAGATGGCAAATCCCTTTTCAGCACTTTATCCACCACATCATCCCGCATGATCTGCTGGGCCATGATGTCGTTTTCCGCCAGAGCCAGTTCCGGAAATCCGCCTACCTGCAAATAGCGGTTGAAATGGTTCTGCACCTTGGACAACTGCATCATGATCGCTGTACGCTGCTGCTGGGTCATACGCAGTAACGGTGTGATCTTCAATTTATCCGGGAGCTGTGGGAGGTCAATATTCAAAAGCCCGCAATATTCATAGAAGGACATAGTGGGCACTTGGATTACCGACCAGCGGCCAGCACCACTCTCCTGGTTTCCTTTCATCAATGCAGGACTGGCGGAGCCGGTCGCCACGATCTGCGTATCTGGCTGCATATCGTAGATGGTTTTCAGCCACTTATCCCAATCCTGGGCATACTGGACTTCGTCAAAGAAATAGTATACATCCTTTTCAGCATAGACGTTTTCGTGGTAGCATTCCAGAATATCGTTGAAGCCGCTCAGTTTCAACATGGGGTGATCCATGGAGACAAACACAATCTTTTGCGGGGCGACGCCTTTCTCCAGCAACGCTTCGATCATCTGATACTGAATGGTGGTCTTTCCTACCCGCCGGGTCCCGGTTAGAATCACTGTGCGCCGCAGATCCGTTTGCTCCAGCCGCTTCATTGCCTCATAAAACGCGAACCTTTTATAATCTTTTGTCTGCTTTGGATTGATAAGTCCCGTTTTCCACCAGGGATTGTAAGCAGCCAGAACCTTCAGGATACCTTCCTTACTTGTAATTGCCATTGTATCACCAACCTTTTTCTATATTCTACAACTTAATTTCATTATAGTCAAGGCTTATTGAAAGTATATTTCTAATATTTATTAAAGAAGTTGAAACTTATAATTCCGTGATATAATATAAGCTGCAAAATGCAGGGACAGGAGTTGACCGGCGATGAGAGTTATTTTTTTAGATATTGATGGCGTTTTGAACTTTGACACTTCGCCGCGAATTGACCAGCGCTGCCTCTTTTTAGTCAGATATATTGTGCGCAAAACCAGCGCTGCCCCTTGTCCTTTCTTCCTCCTGGCGTGATGCTGCGCTGTATCCTCAGTGCTTGGAACCCGAGGACGTCGCATTTGTTGACCATTTGATGTATCACTCCGGTCTGCCGTTCGTCGGTGTTACGCCGGATATTGACTGGGCCCACCGGGAACTGGAGATACAAAAATGGCTGGAAACGGCAGATGAATCCATTGAAGCGTTCGTTATCATTGATGATCTGGAATTTGATTTTCCCAGAGTGTTTCCTAAGAATTTTGTTCAGACATCCGGATTTCTTAAAAGAAGGCCGACATGGAGCCAGGCCGTCAAGGCCATCAAAATTCTGAATCATTCCGTTTGATGGAAGGGCAGGGAGCAAATCCGCTCCCTGCCCCTCTCTTATTTCTTTTTGAACTCCATCCCAATGAACACGGCTCCGGCGTTCCCTCGTTCCAGGCTGGTGTGGCATCGCCAGTCCGAATTTTTGACGGTGGCCTGTTCCTCCCGGTTCTTCTGCCTGGTGATCTCCCGGAGCCGCGCTATTGCCTTCTGCTTGTTGGCATACTGGCTGCGTTCCTCGGTACACTCCACGGCCTGCCCGGTGGGGAGGTAAATGGCCCGGACGCCGCTCTCTACTTTGTTGACGTTCTGCCCGCCTTTTCCACCGCTTCGGAAAGTCTCAAAAACGACCTGTTCCCGATCAAATTCCTCTGTTCTTGCCGCCTGGCAGGAGCTGAAATCCAGGAACCAATTTTTCCGTTTATGAGTAGGGCGGTAGAGGCTGCGGCAGATCCACTGCACGGAGCCCTCGTACTGGGATAAA
This sequence comes from Oscillibacter sp., assembly GCA_014799915.1. GTDB lineage: Bacteria > Bacillota > Clostridia > Oscillospirales > Oscillospiraceae > Pelethomonas. The sequence goes on along the minus strand of JAAVHD010000075.1, from coordinate 11,674 downwards.
TCTGCCTCTGTAGAAAATTTCGCGGAGCGGAAGGTCCCCTCGTTGTAACCCCTGGAGGTCTCCAGCACGGTGATCTGGTGGTGTTTGGACAGATATTCCAGGAACTTTGCCACCCCCAGCTCGCACTCTGCCGGGCCTTGGCCAGAGCTGATTTGATAAATCATACCATCACTCCTCCCCAGCCTTGAAATTGTAAATGGGCTTGAGCCGTTCTAACACCTCCACTGTGGGCCCGATCTGAGAGAGGATTGCGTCCATCGGCTTATAGGCCATAGGGCTTTCGTCCAGTGTCTCCCGACTGACAGAGGTAGTGTATATCCCCTGCATTTCTTTTTTATACTGGGACAGGGTGAAGGACTGCTTTACCTGTGCCCGGTTCATCAGACGGCCCGCACCGTGAGGGGCAGAGAAATTCCATTCCGAGTTGCCCTTGCCCCGGCAGAGCAGGCAGCCATCCCGCATGTTCATGGGGATAATCAGCTTCTCACCAGCCTGGGCAGATACCGCTCCTTTCCGCAAAATCATAGTATCCAGGTCAATGTAATTGTGGACCGTGCTGAAGGTTTCTACAACATCCAGCTTCATGCCCCGGATGATCTCGTCAGCAATCGCCTGACGGTTCAGCGCAGCAAATTTCTGGACGATTGCCATATCGTGAAGGTAGTCTTCCATCAGCTCCCCGCTGACCCAGGCCAGCTCGTAGGGCGTTCCCTCCGGGCACTGACGGAACGCCTCGTTCTGATACCAGGATGCAACTTCCAGGCCCAGGTGCCTGCTGCCGGAGTGGATGATAAGCCAGTAAGCCTTGTCCGCCCCTCTGTCCATCTCGATAAAGTGGTTTCCACCACCCAGTGTGCCGATGCTGCACTGGGCTTTTTCCTGTTGGACATGGCGGACACAGCGTAAAGTATCCAAGTCCACCTGCCCTGCAAAGCGGTGTGGAGTGCTCCGGATTTTGCGACCAGAGGGGATCTTCTCATGCACCAGCTTATCCAGTTTTTGCAGCTCCAGACGCTTACCAAACACCTGGAAGACCTCCATCCCGCAGCCAATGTCCACCCCCACCAGACCGGGGGCCACCTTGTCCGTCACTGTCATGGTAGTGCCCACCGCACAGCCTTTTCCCGGGTGAACGTCGGGCATGATACGGATACAGCTACCCTCGGAGACAGGACTGACGCAGAGGGCTTTCAGCAAGCCCTCCACGTTGGGGTCAAGGTGGTTGGTGTAGACGATAGCAGAATTATATTGGTTAGTAATAGTAATCATACTTTGCCCTCCTGTTCTTTCAGCCGGTCTTCCTGTACTCTCTCCCCCAGGTACCTGATCCACTCACTTGAGAAACAGTAGCCAAAATGCCATGCGTGGTAACAGCCACAGGATTGGCGAGGCTCCAGAGCTAGGAAGTCAGGAAATACCCGAAAACAGGTCTCCTTTAGCAAAGTGATGAATACCGTATTGCCGCAAAGCGCGCTGAGTTCCTGCTTATCCTTATGATATGCTTTCCAGACGGCATCTTCCGTGCGATACCGTTCAGCATAGGAAAGCAGACGGTCAGGGTCATAGCGCAGGACAAAGTTTTCGATCCGGTGCGCCTTGTTCAACTGGCGGCGAAGCTTCACCCATTCTGAACGGCGAAGCTGCAATTCCGTCCGGGTCAGCACTGCGTCATACCGGTCAGGGAAATAATAGTCCCACAAGTTGTTATCCCGGATCGGTAGATAGATGATTTTGTTGGGGTCTGCGATCAGGACCGCCAGAGCGTACTTCAGAAGATGATAAGCCGCAAAATCCCCGTCAATGGAGTACACATCATCGTCATTGTCGTGGTAAGCCCACATGTACCGTCTCTGGGGAAACACCAGGATATCGAACTCACGATGCTTGCCCCGGACTCTGTATTGCTCAAATTTGATTTTCTTTACTTTCATGCTATCCTTTCATATCATTCATTCTCGCAGAATTTCCTCCTTGGAGGATTTGTATGTGATAGTGAAAGTGTAGTATCTCATGCTATCAGCCCCTTTCTGTAATTTTTACTTATTATAGCACCCGGAGCAGATGTTTTCCATCCTTTCCAGGATATGTAATAATTTTGTAATATAGATTGAATTATCAGGCGGTTTGGATAGTATTTTGTTACCAGATAAGAAACATTACAGTAAGATGACGTGAAATGGAAAGACTTGCGATCCGAACTTTTCGCTGATTCTAATCCAACTTAAAAGGAGTTAAATCATGCTGGAGTACATTGATTACAGAACGCTGAAAGAGTTTTATACCATTCAAGAGACATGCGAATTATTGGGCCTTGAAAAGGATGCCCTGAGAGAAAAATGTCAGGAATGCAGGATCATGCCGGTCAGAAATGAGCTGGGCGAGGGCGGCTTTGTGAAATACGATTTTCGTAAACTTCACTATGCCCTGTACTGCGAGGATCGCAGAAACCAGCAGGAGTGGGATCCCTGGGCATGATGGAAGACAGGTTAAAGGTCTACTCCGTCAAAGAGGTTGCTCAGATCCTTCAGACCTCCCGCCAGCAGATCAGGCGGATGATCCAGAATGAGGAACTTGCGGCTGTAAGGGTCGGCAGGGAGTGGAGGATACCGGCTGAGAGACTGGAGGAGTTTCTGGAGGATACGGGGATTTTTTGATGAATAGTCAGTTACCCAGGAGCAGGATATCCTGCTCCTGGGTATTCTTCTTTGTTTTCATGCAGTTATAGTGCATACCAAAATCATTCAAAAAGAGAATTCCGTATCATTTGCCCAAGGACTTGAGCAACATGAACAGCCCGGCCAATACAATCAATACTGCTATCGGAATCAGAATATTCCCATGGGCCCGTCCCAATCCATCCCGTGAATGACCCAATGAGGACATCCGATCCTTCGGAACAATTCTGCCATGTATTCTGGTTGGCGATTGCTATAATACGGCACGTGTGATGAGCGATTAAGCCTAATATAATACAACGAAACATAAATCACCCCGCAAAAACACATTGCCTACTACATAATAAATCTCTGAGGGCAATTTGACGGATAAATTCATTTACTGTGCGTTTTTATTGGATTACGCTTAGGGGACAGCATTCTCTTTTCTTGCTTGCTGTGCTTTTCTTGCGGATTTGAATTGCGCTCAACAACTCGGCCATTAACATTCTCGAAATGACGCTGAGTGAATTCACGACGCATTTTATCAATATCTTCGAATAGCATCTGGGACACAGATGGCGTTTCTTGGATGCATCGTGCAATTATGTCTTCAGCGGGTGCACTATCGTGAGCATTTAAACGGCGCTTTGTCTCACGCAGAATAAACTCTATGTCTGCACCACTGTATGAATCTAATTTTCCGGAGATCACCCCAAGTTTCTCGTCCTGAAGCTGGAGTTCATTCTTGGTCAGATGAATTTTGAGAATATCCCTCCGTTCATCATCTGTCGGTAAATCAACATAATAAATTTTATCAAACCGGCCCCTGCGCAAGAGTTCTGCTGGGAGTTTGCTGATATTGTTCACTGTAGCGACAATAAAAACTGCGGCTTGCTTTTCCTGCATCCACGTCAGCATCGTCCCCAACAGGCGTTGATTTATATTGTTTTCTGAACTATCCGGTCCCCCTATGGCTTTTTCAAACTCGTCTAACCACAAAACGCATGGGGCCATAGCTTCCACAATCCGCAAGGCTCTATCCATCTTTTGTTCCGAACCACCAACGTATTTGTCGAGTATTTTTCCGAATTCCAGGCGAAACAGTGGTAAGTCAAGAATACCTGCTGCAACCTTGGCACACAAAGACTTTCCACAGCCCGTAACCCCGACCAACATCATCCCTTTAGGAAAATATGATGTGTTAATGGAAGACTTAGCAGTTTGAAGCCACGATTTCAGAGCTTGATAACCTCCGAGATCTTTCGGCGCAGGTATATCATTCACCATTGTAAGTATCTTTGTCCGATCAAGCATCCGCGCCTTTTGCTTGGCAAATGCAACCGTAACTTTTTGCTTATTCTCAAGCCCCTTTGAACCTATTTCTCTAATTCCATTTAGGATATCCATCTCATTGAGGCCCAATGCTAATGTTGATAAAGTTTTTCCGTCAACATCATTCCAATGGGTTCCCAGCTCACGTTTGAGAAGCACTTCGATTTCCTCCTTCGTCATAGACGGTGGTTCGTACACGGAAACATAGTGCTCTAACTCTGCGGGGAGGTTTAAAACATTTGATATAATAATTATGATTGTATTTTGACTCTCCCTGGCGATGTTTTTTAATGCGCAGACTGAACGAAAGTCATCAAGTTCAAAATGAAAGTCATGCAAAATGACAACTTTTCCATTTAGGTAGGAATCATTGAGCCACTGCGACACAACTTCGGCAAATGTATCACCCACCTTTTCTTCGGCTATTACGTTATAGAATCCACGCGAAGAATCATAATGAATCAGTTCTCGTTGCTTTTCCTTACATAGTTTTACAACTGCATCTGTAATTTGCCGGTCGTCTGCCGTAAGTGTATATAGTATTTTGCATTCAGCATCAAAAAAGTCCGCAATATCATGATAAATGATTTCTCTCACAACCTTTTATTGCCTCCTTTTCCAGCAGAACCACTATCTTTTGTAATAGCTCCCAGCATAAGAGACAGTGCAAGTGGCCCCACTACTCCCAACACATTTTTAGCAGCGTCTTTCAACGGATCAAAATCGTAGGGCAGATTCAGCATATACTCTTTGGCAAGCCGTTCTAATGTTTCCACGCGCTGCTTTGCGAGAGGAAGACTATTTTTAGACTCTTTCCGCCAGTAGTTAATTTGCTTCTTGAACAATGTTTTTTTAGCCCTGCTGTCCCCGTCAGAAGATTTGATATATCGCATGGCTAATTCATAAGACTCAGTCATGCTGTCTGTGGTACCATGTTTAGAGAGTAACGTAGATGCTCGAAGAAGGCCATCCGGTTTGCCATGATCAGCGGCACGTTTATAAGCATTAACTGCGAGCCGAATATTTTTTTCTTTTGCATAAAGATTTCCTAGCACAATCAATGCATCCGGATCTGAACTCTCAGCCAAAGATTCCTTCACTCGTTCGGGTTGCTTTTTGCAGAGATAAATTTCTCCCAATTTTGTGTGTATTGCCTTACGCTCGTCCTCCTTGGTTGCATATTTCAAGCTGTCATTGCAACACCTTTCCGCCTTGTTGAGATCTTTCTTTACATGCTTACCCCTCATGTAGCAATCAGCGAGAGTGATTGCTCCATCAACAGACTGTTTATCTACTGCTGCCTCTAACAAACGAAGAATTTCAGCTGATGTTCCTACCTTGCCCATCAGTGAGCGGGCATACATTACCATAGCTTCTACACAAGACAGCTCGGCCGCATTTTTCAAATACTCCTGGGCCCTCTTTTTCTCTCTCAAACTGGAATAGATAAGATAGCACTCGAACTGTGCGTCACCATCGTTAGGGTAAACGGATAACGCCTCAATCGCTTTATCAAATTGGTGCAATTCCTTGTATATTCTACCTCGCAAGAGATAATAAGACTCATTCTTTGAACGATTATCAATCTTATCTAAATCTTGAAGAGCTTCTTCAAAGTGAGCGGAAAGGTAGCGCACTTTTGCACGGGTCAAATAATCTTCATCTGAAGTGAACTGTAAGTCAAGTATGAAATCATTTCCCAGACCAATGAGCATTTTTTCAGCCACTCCAGATTGTGATGCGGGTATTGAAAACATAACCCTCTCCGGATAGAAGGCCATAACGGTAATCGGCTGCTTAATGGCTTCCAACAGAGCTGCGTCTAATTTATACCGCCCGTTATAAAAAACGAATACAGAGAAAACTCCACATTGAAGTCTTCTCTCAAACTCTGCTTGACTGCCTACCAGATGCTCTTTCAGAGATAGATTAAACATTTTCAGAAGCTGCTCGGCAATTTCATCTGAGTGTTCGTTCCCCAGATTACGAACTTTCTTCGCTTCATCTGGATAACCATTTTCTTCAAGCCAAGAAGCCAATGTTCCATTATAAAATGCGCGCAAAAGGTTAAAAGTATCGCAGGTATAGGGAATTTCGTTGATATTCCGAATTTTCTGTCCATCAAGTATCAGAACTGCTTTCATGGTTCTCTCCTTACTTATGTGTAAGCTTTTGCAGTAGCCTTTTGTGTTTGGGCTACTGAACATTTAGAGGCTACGGTTTTAGTGCTCGCGCCGTGAGCATACACATCGTTGATGAGTCTGAGGCCATCCATCACCAACTCAGCGCCTTTTTCTCCAAGCACTCCCCCTAACACCGCACCGACATACTTTCCGATTTCGCTCCCCACAGCCGAACCAGCGACAGGAGCAATCACAGTTCCAACAGCTCCTCCTGCGGCAGTACCTACCGCTCCTCCAATCGCAGCCCCTGTTATTCGGGCGGCTGTAATAATAGCGTCCTTTGCAATGGCATCCGTAGCTTGCTCCACAGTAAGCTTACCCATCGCAACAGCGGACAGTCTCTTCGCTGTGTCAAGTCCCAAACTGACAATGCCGTATAGCGTTTCCGGAGTAATATTCTTTAGAATCTCTTTTCCACTCTGCTCAATTGCGACCTTAACAGCAGTTGTTGCAGCGAGTTTTACGGTATCGTCTATTGTACCTATCCCGATATCCTGTGCAATTTCTCCCCAAGACTTTTCGCTTTGAGTGAGAATTTTTTCGCCGACACCACAACAGCTGCGCATGACCGCATTGATTAGAACTGGTGTTTTAAGAGAAGCTATTCCTGCCAGTGCAATATCTTTTGTGGTAAACTCTCTCCAGTCTAAGCTCTCCCATCGACCATTCTGGATAGCTTCTTTAAGGGCTACCATTTCATTATAGGATTTGGGGGAACTTTTTACGCCATCATATTCCAGGAACGATGTAACTGTTTTTGCTGCGCTACACCCTTCTTTTACTCCAGCAACCTGTTCGCAGGGAACAAGCAAGCGTTGGTTTCGATAGTCCCCGTTCTGTATCGCTTTCAACGCCTCTTGCACATTTTGACAACACTTTGCCTGATACTTTTGCAACGGATGGGAGTAGTCTCCTTTTTTGTAAATACAAATATCAACAGAATTGAGCCCGTTAGAATGTTTAACAATGGCTGTATACGGCTTTCCAAATCGTTCTGCCCGCATATTAAATATAGCTGCATGTATCTCCTCAAAAAGATATCCATGCAGCGCAGGGTTGCGGCTAATGGTCCCTGTAGACTCTGCATAGCTTGCCCGAAGAAGGGATTCGTTCAGTTCCCCAACAGCCTGATTGAGTTTGGAAAAGAAAGACGCCGTCGCCGCTTGATTGTTGGCATATTGAAAATGATCTAGCAGATAATCCACAAATGTTCCATCGGTCATAGATGTTACATCTACATTTATTCCAGATGGGTTGAATTGGATTCGTGAGAGAGGGATGCCATTCTGCTGGGCAATTTCTTTAAATGCCGACGGAACGCTGGGTGCTTTTTTGAAAACCTCAAGGAGCTCTTCATATTTTGCGGCTACGCCAGTATCTAAGGATTCCTGCATTGTGCTCATAAAACGACCTCCATATAGTAAAAATGTTGCTTTTGCTATTTATGCAAAACAAGTTCTATATACTCACCCTGGCTTCTCAGCCACATCTCTATCCCTTTCCCAAACACCTCCGCACTCACAGTATAAACCCCGTCTTTCTCGCTCAGTATCTCCGCCGTAGGCAGCCTGTCCAGCACAGCTTCGATAGAAGGTCCGGAGTAGGTGAATCTTGCCGTTTGTAGCCTGCCGCCATACATAAACTGTACCCGTTTACGAAACTCGCCTTCCTGGAATCTCTGGGCATACGGCGGTGAGAAGGTCTCTCCAGTTTCCCGAAAGCTTTTCAGCCGATCCACCCGATAAATCGTTGGAAACAGGTCATCTGGATTCTCAAAAGCCTCCTGACGGTCAATATCCCGGATAAAAGCAACCAGATAGAAGTAATACTCCGAGAACATCAGCCCCACTGGCTCCACGATACGCTTGACCACCTCGCGGCCCTTCAACTTCTGATACCGGATTTCCAGGATGCGCTTGCGCTGGATCGCCTGTCCCAGTTCCCACAAGGTTTCGACCAAAAGCTGGCCGTGATGGGGTTCTATGTAAAGAAGCTTTTCATTGGCGACCAACTGCTTCACCAGATCCTGGCTGGCCTGTGGTACACAGCAGTCGATCAGCTTGTCCAAGATTGGCAGCATCTCATCCCTGCAAAGGGATCGGCTCTCCAGCAAGATCTTGCAAACTGTCAGGATTTCTGCATTTGACATGATAAACGGAGATCTTGTGATCAGCCGATACCCCCCAGCCTGTCGGTCCAGAATGATCTCCTGCGGCATAGCCTGCTCCGCCAAAAAACACCGCAGTGATTCCATATCCCGTTGGATACTGCGCTCTGATACTCCAAACTCCTGTGCAAGAGCTGTTTTAGACAGAATCCCGCCTTTTTGCAACTGTGTGTAGATTACCATAAGACGATATGATTTTGCCTCTGGCATCTTTTCCAATGAAATCCTCTCCTTATGTATTATATACTATAATTTCATATCTTGTAAATATAAAATCATATTTATATAGTCATGTCAATCATTGTCCACTTCTAGTACCATATACCATAGAGGTGATTGACTATGAAACATGAATATGAACTGCAATATCGTCAAATTGGGCTCAAAATTGCATATTACCGTAAGCTTCGGGGACTGACTCAGGAACAGCTTGCGGAAATGATTGATAAAACCCCAGCTTTTATTGGCCATGTGGAAGCACCCAATATTCCCAAAGCCATTTCGCTCGATACTCTGTTTGACATTGCATCCGTTCTGGATGTCCCTGCCCACAAATTTCTATTATTCGAGGATTAACTACAGTATAGCATATCAGGCAGACAGTTAGTGTCCTTTTCAAAATTTTTCTAAAAATTTATTCTGTGCTGCGTAAAATTTTTTCAATAGCGAGACATTATCCAGTGTATCATTAGTTTTTTTATAAGTCAATATCTATAAATTCTAAAAAGAAATCTATAATAATTTGATGGTTGCCAACTTGTCCGATACAGTAAGAGTGACAATAATTGACGAGGGCGGTGAGGCAGTATCGACACACAGAAGGAGACCATTACAAAAGCTACAGCGAATCAAATCCGGAAGCTACGTCAGAAGCAAGGGTTTAGCCAAGAGCAATTGGCCTTGAAGGCTGAATTAAATCCTGCCTACTTGGGGCAGATCGAGCGAGGGCTGAAATGCCCTACTATTGAAACTCTATATAAAATCACGTGTGCTTTGGATGTATCCCTCCCGGAGTTTTTCGGGTTTGATGCGAAAAGCGGTGTATCCGACAGCGCCAAACAAATCCAAGGCATAGTGTCCACTATCCCGTCTAACAAGGTGGACCGTTTTACAGCGGCAATAGCTGAACTGGCAAGGTTGATTCAAGATTAGGAAGTATAATCCAAATACAGGAGCCCTGGAGGACAAATGTCCTCCAGGGCTCCTTACGTTTATGATATCCATTCCCAGCTTTCCGGGCTTTCCAGCATGGAGGTGATTTTTATTTCTGGCTGCGGGGCTCTCTTGAGATTCTTGTAAAAAGACAATATTTTGGATATATATCATAGTTTTGAAGCCATGCTGGAGGAATTCAGTAAATAAAATCAGGAGGAAAATTTTATGCCCGCAAATGTTGAAACCATGTTCTACGTCCGAGAGAAGCCCTGGCACGGCCTGGGCACAAGAGTTGAGGAGGCCCCCACCTCCGCCGATGCACTGATCTACGCTGGCCTGGATTGGGAGGTCATTCAGAAGGATGTCTACACCAGGGATGGCCGTCGAATCTCCGGCTACAAGGCTAACATCCGCAGTACCGATGATGCCCCTCTGGGTATCGTCTCTGACCGCTACAAAGTCGTCCAGAACGAAGATGATTTCCAGTTCACGGATGATCTGCTGGGTGCTGGCGTGACCTACGAGACTGCCGGGGCCTTGCAGGGAGGCCGCAAGGTCTGGATGCTGGCCCGGATGCCCCACCGCTACATCATTGCTGGCGACGAGATTGCACCGTATTTGGTCGTAATGAACTCTCACGACGGCAGCAGCGGTATCAAAATCGCAATGACACCGATCCGTGTTGTGTGTGCGAATACGCTCAACCTGGCCCTGGACAGTGCCAAGCGTATCTGGACCACCAAGCACACCGAGAACGTCATGCTCCGTGTCCATGAGGCCGAGGAAACTCTTGGCCTGGCAGAGAAGTACATGGGTGAGCTGGGCCGAGGCATTGATGCCCTGTCCAAGATCAGGCTCACCGATAAGAAGGTCATGGAGTTCATGAATGAGTTCTTCCCGGTCGCTTTGGATCTGCCGGATGTCCAGCGCAGGAACAATCTGCGGCTGCTGGACAACATGAAGGCCCGGTACTGGGAGGCTCCCGACCTGTCCAATGTTGGGAAGAACGGCTATCGCTTTGTCAATGCCATCAGCGACTTCGCCACCCACGCTGACCCCATTCGTAGGACCAAGAATTACGATGAAAACCTGTTCCTGCGTACCGTCGAGGGCAACCCCATGATCGACAAGGCGTACAAGATGGTCCTGGCGGCGGCGTGATGCGCTGCGTCAAATCGGGAGCGTACAGCTATCGGCTGTGCGCTCCTTATTTTATTTCAGTGAAAGTGAGGAAATCCCATGTCTGCAAAAGTTTTAGCGACCACCGAAAATATGCCTTACGCCGATTGGTTGGAGCTGCGCAAGCAGGGCATCGGCGGTTCGGACGCATCCGTGGTCTGCGGCATCAGCCGCTACAAGTCCCCTGTGGAGTTGTGGATGAACAAGACGGGGCAGCTCCCGGATCAGGAAGCTGGAGAAGCTGCCTACTGGGGTACGCAGCTGGAACCCTTTGTCCGGGCCGAGTTCACCAAGCGTACCGGAATCGAGGTACGGACCGTCAACCAGCTCCTCCAGAGTGAGGAATACCCGTTCATGCTCGCCAATCTGGATGGCATCTGTGAGGTCCCGGACGTGGGAACCTGTATCTTTGAAGCGAAAACCGCTTCGGCTTACAAGGCTGGCGAGTGGGAAGATACGATCCCCGACGAGTACGCGCTCCAGCTTGCCCATTACATGGCCGTGACTGGATACGCCGGGGCCTACATCGCCGTTCTCATTGGCGGCAACACCTTCAAATGGAAGTTCATAGAGCGTGACGAGGAATTGATTTCTATGCTCATTGAGCTGGAATCGGCCTTCTGGGACCATGTGCAGAACTGCACTCCCCCACCGCTGGATGGCTCCGATGCTTCGGCTAAGTTCCTGGCGGATCGCTTCTGTGACAGTATCCCCCAGTCCCACATCACCCTGCCTGATACTGCGGTTACGCTGCTGGCACAGTACGATGAAGCCTGTGAACAGTTGGAGATCGTCACCGAGCAGAAACAGCGCGCCGAGAATCTTCTGAAGGAAATGATGGGCGAAAATGAGGTAGGGACTGCTGGTGATCGTATCGTCACTTGGAAAAGCATGTCCCAGGAGCGGCTTGACAGCAAGACGCTGAAAGCGGAGCATCCGGCCCTGTGCAAGAAGTATACCAACAAAACATCGTATCGCCGCTTCACAGTTAAGGCGGCAAG
>JAAVHD010000074.1 GCA_014799915.1 Oscillibacter sp. | reverse complement strand
GAATTTGCGGGTATTGATTTTCTTGATACTTGCCATGGAATGTCCTTTCTGTTAGTACATACTCATGCCCTGGCTGTGGCTGTCATGACTTAGCTTCTGACCATGGGCTAATTTTTTCAGTGCTTCTCTGCGGCGCAGCTTGCTGTCTGTCCAGACTGGTGGAGCGGGGAGCGGAGGCAAATCTGCGTCCTGTTCCAGCTGCTTCCCCAACTGGAGCAGTCCCTGGCTGGCTTCACCGAGCCAGCCGATGTCTGGTTCAGAATACTCACCTTGGAATCCTACAACCTCACGGTAGGCGAATAGGGCCTCCATATTTTCTTTGAGGAAAGTCTCATCGTGGAGACTGCTGTCCCGACACCTGCGGCCATTGGGACAGGTGAAGGTGATATGTTTCCGGGTATCTGTCCAGGTAACCTGATAGCCCTCTCGCTCCATGCCGTCAATAAATTCATCCTTGCGTCCAGCGTACTCCAGCACATCGTTGATGGTCTGGACCAGATCCAGCTTCCAGCTGTCGGCGTAGAGGCCAGCCTGATACTCGCCGGGCTTCATCCGCTTCATTTTGGATTGCTTCTCTGGCTGCTCCAGAACGCTCAGTCCATGGGCCATACAAATTTCATCGTTGGCCTGTCGATGAGCCAGCAGGTCATCAGCGCTCTGGTGGAGTTTCTTCCCGTTGATGCAGCTGACGCTGTTGACCACCAGATGATTGTGTATGTGGTTGGTGTCTATGTGAGTAGCGATCACCACCTCGAAACCTGGGAACTCGCGCTGGGCTAATTCCAGCCCGATGGCGTTGGCTTCTGCTGGTGTTATAGGATCGTCCTCTGCGAAGGACTGGACGAAGTGGTAGAACTGACGACCATCGGTTTTCCGGAACCGCTGCTTGGTGGTGAGCATCTCCGTGTAGGCAGACTGGGGAACACAGTTGTGACCGGTCACCAGTTTGGCATCGCCCCAACGAGTTTTCTTTTCCTGTGACACATAGTCCAGCGTCCCACGCATCGCACCGCCGCTCTGGTGTTTGCAGTTGATTGCTGTGAAGGTTGCCATCACTGCACCTCCTGAGCAAGGCGATAGATCTCATCGCAGAGGTAGGCGTAGCTGCTTGCCAACTCATCACCTCGGACGACCGTCACGCGACCCATGTTAGCCAGGACGGTAAGCTGGTTGAGGTTCCGGCCTTGGGCCTTCAGCTCTGCGAGGATGGTATCGAGTCCATCCACTCGGACGATTTTCTTCCCGAGGGCGCAGGTGGTAAGGTAGTCGGTGACGGTCATTCCTGCGTCAGCTGCTCGATCTTCAATTTTCCGCTTATTCTCCGGCGTCATCCTCGCAGTGATGATCGCCGTTTTCTTCTTCTGCATATCGCTCCTTTCTCCCCTTCAGGGGCAGGGGGTGCCGGGGCTTTGCCCCGGCGAGTGCGGCAGGCGTATAGCCGGACGCGATGCTTGCCCCACCGAAACAGTGGGCGTTTCCCCGTCCCGGCACCCCGTATTATTTCGTCCAAATCGGTGGTTCTCGGTGGATTGGCCCACAAACGCCGAACGCGGCCGATTTCTCCAGTCGTGGGTACTTTCTCGCCCCAGCCGCTGAATGCCGCACAAACGGCCTCATACGGGCGGACAGGGGCCTCCGTGACAGTTGTGACAGCTGTGACAGGAAATCTCTCACCCATTTTTCCCGTCACTCCTGTCACTCCCGTCACACGAATCACAGCTGATACATAGCTGACGAGCAGTCCTTGTCCGGCTGCTGGAGACGTGAATGCCGGATTTCTCCAGTTCGGAAGTGTGCTTTGCAAGCTTTTTTGACAGTGCGCTGGGAGAAACTATTTCTCCGGTTTTATGCTCCAGTAACGTACTCAATTCAGTTGCGGTTCCGGTGAAAGTATGCAGTTGTTTCAGAAACGCAGAGAGAGAAAGAAGCTCTGGATCAACAGAGACTTTTTCTCTTTCAAGCGGTTCGGACAGCACCCAAGTATGCGTCTCTTTCTGAAAACTAAGCTCCAGTACACGGGATTCAATATCACGGCCCGTGCAGTGAAGTTCGGCACGAGGGCTGCTTCTGTCTTTCCGCTTCAGAACAAAATTGGAGTCTGTCGCACCACTGATACCAGTTGTACCTGAGATCATATTCATTGGATCATCATCTTTCATTTTTCGCAGATGGTGAATCAACAGGATTGCAATGTGGTGTTGATCTGCTAAATTTTTCAGCACAGATAAATCACGATAGTCGTTCGCATAGGAGTTGTTATCTGGGACGATGTCTCGGATTTTTTGTAAAGTATCGATAACAATAAGATTGGTATCTGGGTGTACTGCGAGAAATGCTGTGATTTGATTTTCCAATCCATCACCGATACTGCCAGACAAATTTGTGAAGTGTAGTGTGTCCGGTGCATCGTCTGTGATTTGAAAAAGCCTGTTTTGAATGCGGGCGTAGCTGTCCTCCAAGCACAGATAGAGGACTGTTCCTCGCGTCGCAGGTAGTTCCCACACGGGTTCTCCTTTTGACACACGGAGGCAAATCCAAAGGGCCAGCCAGGACTTACCGATTTTAGGTGAGCCAGCCAGGATATGCAGCCCTTCCGGCAGCAAGCCCTCCACAATGAATTGGGTTACAGGCAGCGGTGTGGACATTAAGGTATCCGCATCTATAGTTTGTAATTGTTGCATAAAGTCCTCCTTTTCTTATTGACAGAGATCGGTTGTTGTGGTAAATTTGTTTTAGTTCCAATTTATAAATTGGACATTTTTGACGTGGTACTATTGTAACACGTGCGCGTTTGCCTGTCAAGACACACCGTAAAAATTTTATTAGATATTTTCAGGGAGAGACCTTTTATGTGGATTTACAAAGCGTACTTTGAGGATGATGGAGAATTCTTTGAATACGATGCTTTTGGTGGACAGGGCTCTATGGCTGCGCAGAAAGCGTTTCCTTACTTGGAGAGTTTGCTGAGCTTTCTGGAGATGGATTACGAGGAGTGGGAGCCGTTAATGCAGCAGGTATCCAAAAACTTGGATCCATTCTTTGCTACGAACGATTTGGCTTACACCGATCAGGTCATGCAGGTGCTTGGTGAATTGGGGGAAAAGCATATTTATTTCAAACTGCTATATATGCAGTGGTTCTGGCGCAAGTCCAGAGGAAGTGTGGAGCCGTGGATGGCAGAAGAAATGCGCCAGCTTCCGGAACAACTTGCGTTGTACCAGAAACAGGCGCAGACATTCTTGGAGAATATTTTGGACATTGACCGGGTGGGAAGAGACGTACAGAAGAACACGCGAGAGAACTATATTTTTGACCAGCCGCGTGATCCCGCGCTCTTTTGCTTTAAACCAATCCCTGTAAGTTTCGGCCCAATGGGTGAAGAATCCTGCGGAACGATTTTGTATCCCAACAGCATTCGTGATCTGATCGATTTTGCTCTGCGGGATTGTGTTGCGCAGAATATTCCAGTACGCCGTTGCAGAAATTGCGGCAGGTACTTTCCGATCATTGGGCGTGTCACGGCAGAATATTGCAGCAGACCCCAGCCATCTGGGAAGCTCTGCCGGAATATTGCCCCAGTACGAAAGTGGGCAGAAGGACAGAAGAAGGATCTGGTATTTCAAGAGTACCGCCGGGAGTACAAGCGGCATTTTGCCTGGATCAAGGCGGGGAAGATTTCTGAGGAACAGTTTTCCGACTGGGCCAAGCAAGCCAAGGAAAAAAAGAAAGATTGCGATGCAGAGAAGATTTCTTTGGACGAATTTAAGACTTGGTTGAAAAATACCTAATTTGGTTTGCGTATCATGATAAATGAAAAATTGATTTATGAAGTTCTCTCTGTAGTGGAGGAAATCCCGTCTGGAAAGGTGGCAACCTACGGGCAGATAGCCAGACTGATCGGCAAGGAGAACAATTCTCGTCTGGTGGGTAAGATTCTCGGCATGTCTCAGCCGTATGGACAGTATCCATGTCATCGTGTTGTTAACCATGCCGGACGGACAGCTCCCGGATGGACAGAACAACCGGTACTTCTTCAACGCGAAGGGGTGCGATTCAAGAGAAATGGATGCGTGGATTTGGGAGAATATCAATGGGAAGCATAAGTTGTAAATTACTATGATACCATCAATCGACGAATCTAATAAACTGCTTCATTTCTGGCACAATCTTTTTCTTAACCGCCGTATCGCAAAGAATACCGTAGTAATCTTGAGTCAGATTTGATACAGCCGCCTCGTTTGGAGAATAGATTTTCTTGCTCTGCGGCCCTGGAGGCAGCATGGTACTGGCGAAATTGATCATTACATCAATACAGGGATATTTTTTTCGCAACTCCTCATCAAGTTGATGAGCTGTAGACACACCACCATACAGATTCACGTTTGCCTTTGCCTGCTCAATTCGACTCAGATCATGGAGAATATCCGCACAATCGTGAGCATCTTTGATAGTTTCCAATGTTTTTGTAACGATGGACTCATAGAAATGAATCATTGTAATACCTCATTTCAGCCGCTCACACAGTGGCAGTAACTGTTTTATTCTTTAATGATACACTTTTATTTATCCGAATTTTCTGCTTTATCAAATTCCAAGATGGGTTTTCTATTAAGTTGATATTTACCTTTATCTTTTTCCATTTGATAGAGGTTGATTTTGTTAGAGTTGCAATATTCTTTAACTTCTTTTTCAAACTCTGGTTGTGCCGCACAGCCCAGAATCACTGAGCTGGGACAAATCATTTCAAGCAGTGCACCTTTTTTACCATCATTCCAATTTTCACCACATGCTTCTTGATCTCGGACAATTCGCCACTCTTTTTCATAGTCCCATTCTGGCGATTTTGAAGTGAGACTTTGAATGAAAATCCCCAGCGAATCTTTTTCAATAGTTTGTAGGTTGAGAAAATTAAAGCAGGTCCTATCATCGGAATATATTACAGGAACTGCCGAAAATCCTAGTTTTGCACTTACTTCCAGCAGGTCATATTCTACACAAATTCCACGATGATTATTTGCGTAATGAGCCCACATCAGCAAGGAATCATCTGACTCACTGAAGCAGGATACTCCTGTCGTATTTCTTAATGCATCAAATTGATCCCGCAGCAACTTAAGTGCCCGATTTACTTCTAACCTGAGATTTTTCCACATTGGGCTGCCTGCTCGCATTCCCCGTTTATCTGGAAACAATTTTAGCGCACTATTAAAAACCGCTTGCTCATCTATGGCGATATCACAATCAAATACATCATTAAAATTGCATGGTGCTGAGTACCACATTTTGTTATTTCTAACAGCATCAAGATTCACTGGTTTGTCGCTATAATATTTGTACAATGAAGCTGGCGCACAGCATTGGTAGTAATATCCGACCTC
This sequence comes from Oscillibacter sp., assembly GCA_014799915.1. Classification (GTDB taxonomy): domain Bacteria; phylum Bacillota; class Clostridia; order Oscillospirales; family Oscillospiraceae; genus Pelethomonas. Next base: position 11,829 of record JAAVHD010000074.1, on the reverse strand, counting down.
AGCATGAGCTCGATCTATTTCCGCTGGCTCTCCTGTCATTGCGGTAATAATTTCTGAGCGCAATGCAATCTTCCAGGCATCTTCGGCATATTCCTTTTGTAAATCTGTCATCATAAGCACCTCATTTCAGCCGCTCACACAGCGGCAGCAGTTTCTCCAGCTTGGCTACGATGCGCTTTTGTTCGGCGAGGGGCGGGAGGGGGAGGACCATTTTCGCGAGTGTTTTCCCATTACAATTTGGCTGTGCTGTTGCAATTGTGCCATTCCTTAGTTGAGTCCAATACAGTTGGCTTTCCATAAACGCCTTCATGTATTCAGGACAGAGATTTTCACTGTATCTGGTACGGATTAAGTACCCTGCATATATTGATTCCTCTGGAACATCTTTTACAAGATAAGATTTGCCAACTGTTCCGCCAGTCCTAGCAAAAAGGATGTCATCTTTTTGCAAAAGGTAGATTGGAATTTCTTCCTCATCTATGTCACAGAACGGGACCATATCCCACTGTACATTTCCATCTTGGATGTCGCTGATTCGCACCATTTTTATCCGACCTGAAATTTGGGCTGAGGCGTTATAGCCGTATTGAATAGTGTTAGAAAGGTCTCCCCAACGGCACCATTTCCAACTCTCCGGAATCTCAAACGGCACTTCGTCCTCTGCAATTTCTGGCAGGGGCTTTTCTTTTTTGATTTTCCCCTCCTTGACCAGCCGACGCTTCTCAACTTGGATTTGTTGGTACAAATCTTCCGCCGTTCCCTCTTCCGGTTTCTGCTCTACTAATGTTCCTTGAATGGCCATTTGCAAGAGGGATTTCTGCATATCGGATGGAAAACGCTTGTTAAAGGCCTCCAGGCGGCTCCACGCTTGCTCGTAGCGGTCAATATAGGGGAGAAGTTCTTCGATTTTAGCGACAATGCGTTTTTGCTCGGCGAGAGGAGGAAGAGGGATAAGCAGTTTATCCCATAACCCTCGATTAATTATGGGAGTTGCTGTACCACCTGCAACTTTTTTCATCTTAGCAGTAAAGTAATGTGAAATTATAACTGAGTATATGTACTGGCTGTTGCAATAGATTGGTGAAATTGAATTAATCTGTTGGTTGAAGGCAACTTCTTGATTTGTAACTGCAGCTTTCCCTATTGATCCACCAATACACACTTGCAAGATCGAATTAGAATTACATGTACGCGCAACAGTTTTTCCGAGATTTGAGAGCGCCTGATTGTTATAGGAAATACAACCACAAAAGATGTCTCCAGGTGTAATAAAGGGAATATCCTCTCCAATATATTCGGGATGAGATTTCGATGGTGTGTTCCCTGTTTGCGTATGACCAATTTCAAACAGATGCACCCATTTCCAATTTCCCGGAATCTCAAACGGCACCTCATCCTCTGCAATTTCCGGCAAAGGCTTCTCTCTTTTGAGCTTTCCCCCTTTAACTAGACGCTGCTTCTTGGCTTGGATTTGTTGGTACAGCTCCTCCGCTGTGCCTTCTTCCGGCCTCTGCTCTACCAGCTTTCCCTGAATCGCCAGCTGCAAGATACTGTTTTTCAATTCCTGCGGGGTCATCGTATTCCCCCTCCCAGAATCGCGGTGATCTCCGCCAACACCCGGTCAATTTCAGCGTTCAGCGACGCCCGCTCCTCCTCGTACCGCTGAATCAAATCCAACGGCGCAAGGATTTCTTCCTCCTCATGGGGATAGCTACATTGGTCCAGATTATATTCCAATTCCTCTGTAAGTTGCTGGACGGTGAACTTTTTTGCCTTGTCGAAACCGTCCTCCGTTAGCTCGCGCTTGTTATCCCACCACTCCATGACCGGGGCGAAATGTTCCAGCTTCATGGGCTTTGTCTTACTGAAATGCTTGTACCCTTCCGGCATATCCAGACGGTAAAACCAAGTTTCCTTTGTCGGTCCGGTACGGTCAAAAAACAGAATATTGGTGGTAATGGAGGTATAGGGAGAAAACACGCTTCCGGGCATCCGGATGATCGTGTGCAGGTTGAACTCGCTGAGCAGTTTCTTTTTGATGTTGATCTTCGCGTTGTCCGTTCCAAACAAGAACCCGTCCGGCAGGATGACGGCGGCCCTGCCATCCTCCGCCAGCCGGTACATGATGACCGACAGGAACAGGTCGGCGGTCTCGCTGCTGGCCAGGTCCGCCGGGAAATGGTTCTTCACGTCTGCCTTTTCGCTGCCGCCGTAGGGTGGATTCATCAGAATCACGTTGAATTGATCGTCCTCGGTATAGTCCAGCACGTCCCGCAGCAGGGAATTGTCGTGGTACACTTGGGGTATGTCCAAGTCATGCAGCAACAGATTGGTGATACAAAGCATGTACGGGAACTGTTTCTTCTCAATGCCGTAAATGGAATGGCTGTATTTTTTCTCGTCCTCGGTGGTTTCGACCTGTTTTTTCAGTTCCTTTAGCCAGCTAATGAGAAATCCACCGGTGCCGCAAGCGAAGTCCGCCATTTTCTCACCAATGCGGGGCCGGATCATCTGCGCCATGAAGTCGGTGACGGCGCGGGGCGTGTAGAACTCGCCGGCAGAACCAGCGCTTTGCAGTTCTTTCAAAATGGACTCATAGATCTCGCCGAACGCATGGCTTTCCTCGTAGTCGCTCAGATCCAGTTCGTCGATCACGTTGATGACCTGCCGGAGAAGGACGCCGTCCTTCATGTAGTTGTTGGCATCCGCGAAGGTAGTCTGCACAACGGCTTTTTTGATTGGGGTGGATGCGTCCACCGGAAGGCTTTTAAGCGTGGGAAACAGCGTGTTGTTCACAAAGTCCAGCAGCTTGTCCCCGGTCATAGCAGCGCCGGAACGGTCGTCTGCTGCCCAACTGCTCCAGCGGCACGCCTCCGGGATGATGGACTGATAGTCCTCGTCATCCCACATCCAGTCCTGCTCCTTTGCGTCGTAGACCTTCAAAAACAGCAGCCAGGTGATCTGCTCAATGCGCTGTGCGTCGCCGTTGATGCCCGCGTCGTTGCGCATGATGTCCCGTAGGCGCTTTACAAATCCGGATAAATTTGGCATAGCTCAATCGTCCTCTTCTAATTCGGGGAAATCCACTTTTATCCCCCATCGTTCTTCAATCACTTTCTGTGATTCTAAGTAAATTTTCCGAATCATTTTTCCTGTAGGGTAAATCCTGACTGGGTATTCTGAATCTGCGGTGCAATCTATAGCAGAATATGGGGGCCTTTGTCTTTCCATATAAAGAAACGGATCATCTTCATCCTCTTGAGTAGGGCCAGCAGAGTGAGACAAGTACTCACAACTAGAATCATAAACCTGTATTAATGCAATTCCATGTGCTTTGGCATATTCAATCGCACCACTTTGAAATCCGCTGGTCGCAAGAAGAATCCCCTTGTTTGCACCAATGCTCTCCAGCTTCCCGTGCAATTCGGCCACTTTATCCCTGCCTACAGGTTTTGAATATTGTTTGCACTCGCAAAGGACTTTGAAAGTTACGCTCATTGCTGTAAATTCAGCGTAAATGTCAATTTGATAAGTTCCATCATATGCGGCAATTTTTGCATCGTGCGTTATTAAAAATTTGGGAAGCTTTTCCTCTTCGGCATAACCGAGAAGGATTTCTTTACAATATCTTTCGAATTCAGTAGGGGTAATACTGCACACATAATCCTGATCCAAAGCTATATCATCCTCTATCCGATGTGATAAATTTCTTCTTCTAACTCATGCACCGTTTTTAAGTACCCGGATTTCCCGCCGAAATAGCCCGCTATCTTTGATGGCTTCCCCATTTTCAGGAAAGGGTCCAACTTCAAAATTTCGGTCTTTTCCAGCTCGTAAATGCCGATGTTCATGTACTTATCCAACAGCGCCTCCAGAACCTCCCGTGCGGTGCCGCTGTACTTGCTCAGGAAATCACGCTTTTTCACGTTGTTGGCCCGCTCTCTGCGGGTCAGCGGCTTTTTGTCGAAAGCTACATGGCAGATGAAGTCGAAGTCATCCACATCCGTCATCCCCTGTTCCGCTTTCATCTTTTCCAGGTCTATGCCGCGCTCCCGAAGAAGGTCCCGTATCTTGTCCTTCTTTTCCTCAGCGGTCCACTGACGGATAAAGTTATCCAGCGAGGCGTATTCCCCTAAAATGTTTTCTTTTGTGTAGTCGATGATGCTCTCCTGACGAAGGAGTTTGCCGTTGGTGTCGTAGATGGACACGGTTTTGTGGATAATCTCCACCTTGCAGCCGTTGACATCAACAATCGGCTTAGGATTACTGCCGGAAGGGGGTAGTAGATTGCCTGAGGGTGTTGACAGTGCGCCGGCGATCTGCGTATCATTAGGATCGAAGTCCGCGGTCTGTTCAATGGGGCCGTCCCAGTCCGGGTCCGCAAACAGCCGGGTTACATTGCGAAAATCCATGACTACAAAATGGGTCTTGTCAGTCTTTTTGGGCAAACGGGTTCCGCGTCCAATGATCTGCTTGAACTCCGTCATGGAGCCAATCATCTGATCCAGGACGATCAGCTTTGTCATCTTGCAATCCGCGCCGGTGGAGAGCAGTTTCGATGTGGTTGCAATTACCGGGTACTTTTCGCTGACAGAGATAAAATACTTCAGTTTTTTCTTTCCGTAATCGTCCCCGCCTGTAATGCGCACGACATAATCCGAATTTTTCTGTACCATGTCCGAATTTAGGTTGACCAATGCCTGACGCATCCGCTCCGCCGCGTCCTCAGTGGCGCAGAAGACGATGGTTTTCGCCATCCGGTCCGTGCTTTTTAAGTACCGGGTAATCTCAGCCGCTACCTGTTGGATGCGGTCCTCGATGATGATATTATAGTCGTAGTCGCTGTTAGTGTAAATGCGGTCCGGGATCTCGTTGCCGAAGATGTCGCACTGCCCCTTCCGGGGCCTCCATCCCTCGCCAATGTTTGTGGTAATATTGATGACCTTGAAGGGGGCGAGAAAGCCATCCTCAATGCCTTCTCTCAGGCTGTAAGTATAGACCGGCTCGCCGAAGTAGTCGATATTGGAAATATACTTCGTCTCCTTGGGTGTGGCGGTCATACCGAGCTGTGCAGCAGAAGAAAAATAGTCCAAAATTTTACGCCAGCTGCTGTCTTTCTTTGCGGAACCACGGTGGCACTCGTCCACAATCACGAGATCAAAGAAATCCTTCCGGAAGAGCGCTGCAAGACGGGAGACGGCCTCATCGTCTTCCTCCTCGGAGCCGTCCTCCCTGGCAAACTGCTGATAGAGGGAGAAGTAGACCTCATGAGAAGTAATTGTAACCGGGTCATCTTTCACAAAATTGATCTTATGGATCATCTTTTCCAATGGTGCAAAGTCCTGTTGGATCGATTGATCGACCAGGATATTCCGGTCCGCAAGATACAGGATCTTGCGCTTGATGCCGCTCTTCAGCAGGCGGTATACGATCTGAAAGGCCGTATAGGTTTTCCCGGTGCCTGTTGCCATAACCAGCAGCAATCGCTGCTGCCCCCTGGCAATGGCATCCACCGTCCGGTTGATTGCAATGCGCTGGTAGTAGCGGGGCGGATAGGTGGTCTGGCTGCTGTAGTAGGGCTGTTTGATGGCAGTTAATTCTGCCGGAGCCAGTCCCTGACCCTGGTTGATTTCCCGCATATACCGGGCGGTCAGTTCCGCTTCTGTCGGGAACTCGTCTAGAGCAAATTCCCGCTCCGTCCCCGTGAGAAAATCGTGCTCCGCAAAACCATCTCCGTTAGAGCTGAACGCAAAGGGCATATCCAACATCCGGGCATATTCCATCGCCTGCTGCAGGCCGTGAGAGACGCTGTGGGTGTTGTCTTTGGCTTCAATAACAGCAATCGGATGATTTGCGCACAGATACAGCATGTAGTCAACTCGCTTGGGTTTCCTGCGAACTGCAAGGTTCCCTTTTAGACTGATTTGGCCGTCGGTGATCTGCGTTTCCATCGTGATCTTTCCGAGGCACCACTTTGATGTTATGGCCGGGGTGATGTATTGAAGCTTGATATCCTCTTCTGTCATCTGCTTTTTGGATAGAATAGGCTGCATCAACAGTTCCCTCCCCTGCTTGCGTATAGTTTCTTTTTTAGTATAGCACATTGGGTTTCGGTTCTCAAGAAAAATCCTAATAAGTGGGAAATAGGGCATTGATCTGGTGCCGTGGGCTTGATTGTTTCACTGAGAGTATGGTATACTATCATTTAGAGAGGCGGTGGAATGATGGTAAGACACACAATTCCGGAAATCCAATCGATTGTTTCTGAACTGGCTCAAAAATATGGCGCGCAGCGTATTTTCTTATTTGGTTCTTACGCTAGAGGAGATATGGTACCAACCAGCGACATTGATCTCCGTATCGACAAAGGCACCATTCGGGGCCTCGAACTGGCGGGCCTTCTGGTGGATTTGGAGGATGCGCTGGGAGTGTCGGTGGATCTGATCCCCACTGGTAGCCTGGATGATGGGTTCCTTGCTTCTATTCAGAATGATGAGGTATTGCTGTATGAAGCCTCTTGAGCGTGACTTGAGCATTCTGCAACACATTGTTTCCTATTGCGAACAGATTGAGCAGACTATGGAGCATTTTGGAAATGAAGCCGCGATATTTGCAGAGAACAAGATTTACCGAAATGCTGCTGCATTGTGCATCTTGCAAATCGGGGAACTGGTGGGAAAGCTGACAGAGGAATTCCGTCAGCAGCATCCAGCAGTGCCCTGGCGGCAAATCAAAGCAATGAGAAACATTGTAGCGCACAGTTATGGTTCGGTCGATCCAGAGACAACATGGGAGATTATTACAGATGATATTCCTGTATTGAAGAAGTATTGCTGTTCCATTCTCTGTGATCCCGATGGGGTTGAGTCGTAAGGTCTGACTACTATTTGACTACTGTTTTGAGAAATAGGGGAAAATCCTTGAATCCATTGCGCTGCAATGGATTCAAGGATTTGGTTGTTTGCCGCCCCAATTTGTGCAAACTGGCTGAAACCATTGCAAATACAGAGGTTTCCCTTTGACGGCCAGCAGACTCCGACCAGTAGACTAAATCCGACTAAGCTATTACTCATGAAAGCATTGCGGCCCAAGGCGTTGCGGGAACAAATACTTGTAGCAAAACAGTAAATTTCTTCAGGCGAAGTTTATAGCGCCGATGAAAACTATCTCATGCAATAGCGATACCGCGGCAATGAAACGAGCAGGACGACAGCGGGAATATTTCTCGTGCTGTCCTGTTTATTTACTATGCAATACTTTCATAATGTGCTATTATAGTAGTGGATTTATATGCGGGGGTGAAAATCAATGAATCGGAACGCGGTGGTTGAAAACTGTGATTATCATCTGCTGGAAACACTCCCCTCGTTAACCGGACAAGGGCAATTTGTTCTTTGTGAAGACGGTAGTGGCAACAGATTTGTCTGCCCCGAAGATTTCTGGTCCTGCCATGCACCCAAGTCGGACGCAACCGCTCCTGTCCATGCGGGAAGTACATCGCAGGAAAAGATCGACTTCTTTCTTTTGCTGTTCCGGGGGCGGGACAATCTTTATGCCAGACGTTACTATAATCTGAAAACCGGAAAGAGTGGCTATGTCCCTGCCTGTCAGAACGAGTGGCAACCGGGGATGTGCGACAAAAAGGCGTATCGATGCCCCGATTGCCCAAACCGGTCATTCAAGCCATTGACTGCCCAAATTGTCAGGGCGCATTTGATGGGCAAAGATGAATTTTGTCGGGATGTAGCGGGTATTTACCCAATGCTGGAAGATGATCGTACCTGGCTGCTGGCAGTAGATTTTGACGATGAGGATTGGCAGAGAGATGTTTCTGCTTTTCGGGATGCCTGTGCCTCTTTTGGAATTACGCCCGCTGTGGAGCGTTCCCGGTCGGGCAATGGGGCGCATGTGTGGTTCTTTTTCTCTGAACCTGTTGCTGCTGCCGACGCCCGCAGACTGGGCAGTGGACTGCTCACCCAGGCGATGACGCAGCGTCATGAACTGCAATTCAAGTCCTATGACCGATTGTTTCCCGCACAGGACACTGTACCAAAGGGCGGGTTTGGGAATCTGATTGCACTCCCATTTCAAGGCCGGGCACAGCAAGATGGCAACACGCTCTTTATCGATGAACAATTTGTCCCCTATACAGATCAATGGGCATTCCTTTCTACTCTGCATAAAATGACTCCAGAAGAATTAGCGGAATATCTGTCAAAGTTATGTGCTGGCGGGGATATGGGCGTAATGTTAGAATCGACCGAGCAGAAGCCCTGGCCATCAAAGCAAAAGCCAAAAGAATTGACACATAAAGACTTCCCAGTGCAGGCTCGGCTCATGATTTCAAATCTTTTGTATGTGGACAAAGCCGGATTTTCGCAAAGGGCGTTGAACGTCATCAAACGATTAGCGGCGTTCAAGAATCCCGAATTTTATAAAAAGCAAGCTATGCGGCTTCCTGTTTATAATACGCCTCGTGTGTTTGATTGCAGTTATGAGGATCAGGATTTCCTTAGAATACCACGCGGCTGTATGAATACGCTGATCGACTTATTGGAAACATATGACATTCCGTATTCATTGGAAGATCAGCGTCAAACCGGGCGCAGGATAGATGTTTCTTTTAATGGAGCGCTTAGGCCAGAACAAGCCCCAGCGGCTAATGCGCTTTTAGAGCATCATATTGGAGTTTTGTCTGCCACTACTGCCTTTGGCAAGACAGTGGTGGGTGCTTATTTGATTGGGGAACGTAAGGTCAGTACTCTGATTCTGGTTCACTCCAGTGCGTTGTTGGAGCAATGGAAAACATCCCTGGAACAATTTCTGAATATCCGCGAACCTCTGCCGGAACAGCCCAAACGGCGCGGCAGAAAGAAGCATCTGGAGCATATTGGGCAAATCGGGGCAGGAAGAAATACTCGAAGTGGGATCATTGATATTGCCATTATGCAATCTTTGTTTGAGGGAGACGAAAAAGATGTAAAATCCTTTATAGCAGAGTATGGCATGGTTCTGTGCGATGAGTGCCACCATGTAGCGGCATTTACATTTGAGAAGATTTTGCGGGAAGTGAAGGCGGAATACGTTTACGGCCTGTCTGCCACACCCGTGCGGCAGGATGGGCACCAGCCCATTATCTTTATGCAGTGCGGCCCTGTACGTTATCTGGTGGACGCAAAAAGTCAAGCGGAAAAACGAGCGTTTTCCCACTATGTGATTCCACGTTTTACCAAGGCAAGATTGCCCTCTGCCAGAAAGATTCAGGATATATATGCCGGTATCATCGGGAATGAAATAAGAACGAACCAGATTATTTCTGATGCTGTCAGATTGATCGAGGAGGGCCGGACGCCGCTCGTCCTGACGGAACGGAAGGAACATGCAATTCAACTGGCCCAAGAATTACAAGGAAAAACAAAGAATATCTTTCTGCTTCTCGGCAGCGGAAAGCAGAAAGAGAAGCGTGAGAAGCTGGCTGCCCTTCGGGCAGTCCCGGCTGACGAATCACTCGTGGTAGTTGCTACAGGAAAATATATCGGCGAAGGGTTTGACGAACCAAGACTGGATACGATCCTGCTGGCCATGCCCGTCTCGTGGAAAGGCACTCTGGCCCAGTATGCTGGTCGGCTGCATCGGAACTATGAGGGAAAGCAGGAAGTGCGCATCTATGATTATACGGATATCCATATCCCGATGCTGGAGCGAATGTACCATAAACGGTTGAAGGGATACTCAGAACTGGGTTATCAGGTAAAAGCATCCGAACAAGATCCTGATGGAAGCAAAATCTATGATGGAAAAGATTACCTGATACCATTTATAACGGATTTAAGTGATGCGTCAAATAATATATTGCTGGTATGTCCGTTCCTGAATAAGTCCCGTATAAAAGCGGTTCTGCCAACTTTGGAAAAGGCAGTTGCATCTGGTATTTCGGTCATAGTGTGTACTAGAGCGCCGGAGAGCTATCGGCCGGAACAGGGAGATGTCATTAGAGAGTCAATCTCACTTTTGAAAGAGAACGGGATTCAAGTAAAAATGCAGAATGAACTTTTGCATCGTTATGCAGTAATTGACCAAAGTATTGTATGGTATGGAAATATTGAGTATCTTTCGTACAGCATGAAAGATTCGAACGCTCTCCGATTTGAAAGTCCGGATACTGCTGGAGAACTGCTGGATCTGTGGAAAAAAGAGGATGAGCCGGAGCAGATGTGTATGGAAATGTCTGTTTGACTGTGCGGTTGTTGTATGGTATAGTTTAGCGTAGCAGGGGGCGATGAATATGGATCAGTTTATTTCCAGAGAGACGTTAGACATGCTCTCTTACCGCTCAACCTTGGGTCAAAGCTTGAAGCAGATCTCGTTGCGGTCAACGCCGCTGGAGATAATATTGGATGATATTGCGAAATACCGCTCCAGTTATATTGACGTCCTGGTTCAAGAGAATCTGATTGGCTCGCGGTTTAAGAGTGAAGACTCCATCATTCGCAAATATGAGAAAACTCTCCGAACAGGCGGAGGATTCAAGCAATGTTTTAATGATGTGCTGGGCTTCCGGCTTCGCTTTGACGATTATCCAGAGGAATACCCGGACTATTTTCGCGTGGTGGATCTACGTAAAGGGAAAAAGATTGACGACGGCTATCGGGCCATTCATCTGTATTATCAGAGGGATAACTTGGCCTATCCTATTGAGGTGCAGCTCTGGTGCGGCAAGGATTTCTCTTTTAACATCTGGAGCCATCAATATGTATATAAATATAAAACACCGGAAGTAGGTAAACTATTGTATCAGGAATATTCTGCCGGGATGATCCGGACAGAGCAAGAATTTTTAGCAAGATTACAGGAACTGGAGGCGGTTTGAATGGGTGAGAAGAAAATCTACATTGTGGCAAAAGTTTTCGATAGGCCAGGCTGCTTGGCGTATCTTTGCAAGACACCCAACGAGGCCCGGTGTCTTCCAGGGACGTTGGAAGCTCTTCGGGCAGACGGTGTGCAGATTGTTATTCTCGATTCACCTGAGATTTACGCAGAGTACGCACCATATTCTTATATCGAAAATATGAAAGTATTTATTGATAAGGTCAGCCAGATGAATCGAGTTGCCTGAGGGATTGCTGACTACTATTTGACTACTGTTTTCAGAAATAGCAGAAAAGCCGTGGAGTCATTGCACCGCAATGGCTCCACGGCTTTGACAATTTACCGGCCCAATTTGTGCAAACTAGCTGAAACCCCTGCAAATACAGCAATTTCGCTTTGACGGCCAGCAGACTCCGACTCACAAGGCCGCTGGTTCGAATCCAGTCGGGCGTACCAAGGCCCTCTAAAAATGGATATTTTTAGGGGGCCTTCCTGTATAACAGAAACAAAAAGGGAGGAATTTACCATGTCCAAATATGCTGGAACGCAGACTGAGAAAAATCTGGAGGCCGCTTTCGCCGGTGAGTCCCAGGCGAGGAACAAGTACACCTATTTCGCTTCCAAGGCAAAAAAGGAAGGCTTCGAGCAGATCGCGGCACTGTTCCTGAAGACCGCGGACAACGAGAAGGAACACGCCAAGATGTGGTTCAAAGAGCTGGCGGGCATCGGTTCCACTGCCGAGAACCTGGGAGCCGCGGCTGACGGCGAGAACCATGAGTGGACCGATATGTATGAGGGGTTCGCCAAGACTGCCGAGGAGGAAGGGTTCCCGGAGCTGGCCGCAAAATTCCGTATGGTAGCCGCCATCGAGAAGCATCATGAAGAGCAGTACCGCGCTCTGCTGAAAAATGTGGAGGCCCAGGAGGTCTTTCAGAAGAGCGAGGTCAAGGTCTGGGAGTG
>JAAVHD010000073.1 GCA_014799915.1 Oscillibacter sp. | reverse complement strand
TACATAGATTGTGGATAGACGACAAATCCCCAACCCCGCACCCCGGGGAGCTCCCCCTCGCGTGATACGGTAGGGACCAATTCAACATCCTAAAATAGACCCACCGCAGCCGAAACCACCACCAAATCCGATTTAGCCCGGACGGACTAAAGGACCAGCGCAAAACAAATAACCCCCGTAATAAAATGAGGGATTCTTAAACCGTAGGTTTAAGCGCGTTTTTGCCTTCTTTTGTCGCGTGACAAAAGAAGGCCGTCGTCCGGGCGCGGAAGCCCGGAGCCATCGAATAGAAACAATTAAAATGGAGGATTTTACCATGGAAAAGAAAGAACAACTCTACGAAGGCAAAGCAAAAAAGGTCTATGCCACCGAGGACCCCAACCTTGTCATCGTCTCCTATAAGGACGATGCCACCGCCTTTGACGGAACAAAAAAAGGCACCATCCGCGGCAAGGGCGCGGTGAATAACCGCATGAGCAACTTCCTCATGGGCAAGCTGGCCGCCGCCGGCATCCCCACCCACTTCGTAGAGGAATTGAATGACCGTGAGACCGTGGTGAAAAAAGTCAAAATTGTCCCCCTGGAGGTTATCATCCGCAACGTCTCCGCCGGCAGCTTCGCCAAGCGCTACGGCGTGGAGGAGGGCATCCCCTTCGATGAGCCCACCTTCGAGTTCTCCTACAAGAACGACGATCTCCACGACCCCCTGCTGAACACCTCCCACGCCCTGGCCCTCAAATTGGCTACCCGTGAGGAGATTGACACCATCCGTACCATGGCCCTGAAGGTCAACGAGGTATTGAAAGCTTTCTTCGCCGACTGCGGCGTGCGGCTCATCGACTTCAAGCTGGAGTTCGGCCGCCTGACCGACGGCACTATCGTCCTGGCTGACGAGATCTCCCCCGACACCTGCCGCTTCTGGGACGCCAAGACCAACGAGAAGCTGGACAAGGACCGCTTCCGCCGCGACCTGGGCAACGTGGAGGAGGCCTATGAGGAAATGATGCGGAGAGTGTTTGGCGCGTAAGGCGGTCAGCACCGAAACAGGCACCGTTCTGTGTAGGGGCGCACAGTGTGCGCCCGTGTTTGACGGAAGATGCAGATTATCGGGCGGGCGCACAATGTGCGCCCCTACAGGGTTCTGCGTTTCCCTGACATTCAGCAAACAACCAGCGCAACCATAAGGAGGAACCCATTATGGGCGGTTTTTTCGGAGCAATCTCCAAGCGGGACTGCGTCCTTGACATCTTTTTCGGCGTGGACTACCACTCCCATCTGGGCACCCGCCGGGGCGGTATGATCGTCTATGATAAAAAAGACGGTTTCCAGCGCCAGATCCACAATATTGAGAACACCCCCTTCCGCACCAAGTTCGAGAAGGACGTCGCCAAGTTCCACGGCACCAGCGGCGTCGGCTGCATCAGCGACACCGACCCCCAGCCCCTGCTGGTACGCTCCCACCTGGGGCTCTACGCCGTCACCACCGTGGGCATCATCAACAACGCCGACGAGCTGGTGGACACCTACCTGACCCGCCAGGGCAGTCAGTTCATGGCCATGAGCTCCGGCGCGGTGAACGCCATCGAGCTCACCGCCGCCCTCATCAACCAGAAGGAAACCCTGGTGGAGGGCATCCGCTATGCCCAGGAGGTCATCGACGGCTCCGCCACCATTCTGGTCCTGACTCCCGACAGCATTATTGCCGCCCGGGACAAGCTGGGCCGCCTGCCGGTGCTTATCGGGCAGAATGAGGACGGATGCTGCGTCTCCTTCGAGTCCTTTGCCTACCACAAGCTGGGATACAGCGACGCCTATGAGCTGGGCCCCCAGGAAATCGTGGAGGTCAATGCGGAGGGCTGGAAAACCCTGTCCCCCGCCGGGGAGAAAATGCGCATCTGCGCCTTCCTCTGGACCTACTACGGCTACCCCAACTCCAACTACGAGGGGGTCAACGTGGAGGTCATGCGCTACCGCAACGGTGAGATCATGGCCCGTGACGAGATCGCCCGGGGCCAATTGCCCAAGGTGGACTACGTGGCGGGCGTGCCGGACTCCGGCCTGCCCCACGCCATCGGCTACGCCAACCGCAGCGGCAAGGCCTTTGCCCGGCCCTTTGTAAAGTACACCCCCACCTGGCCCCGGTCCTTTATGCCCGCCAACCAGGACATCCGCAACCAGGTGGCCAAAATGAAGCAAATCCCCGTACCGGAATTGATCGAGGGAAAGAAGCTGCTGTTCGTAGACGATTCTATTGTCCGGGGCACCCAGCTGCGGGAAACCATCGAGTTTCTGTACGGCTGCGGGGCGGAAGAGGTCCACATGCGCTCCGCCTGCCCGCCCATCATGTACGGGTGCAAATATCTGAACTTCTCCCGGAGCAACTCCGCCATGGAACTGCTGGCCCGTGCCACCATCCAGAATCTGGAGGGCGATGAGGGCCAGGAGCATCTGGAGGAATACGCCGACGGCTCCACAGAGCGGGGCCAGTGCCTGCTGAAAACCATCTGCGAAGACATGGGCTTCAGCTCCCTGGGCTACCAGTCCCTTGACGGCCTGCTGGAGGCCATCGGGATTGATAAGGAAAAAATCTGTACCTATTGCTGGACCGGTAAAGAATAAGAAACCTGTTTCGACTACCACCAGACCAATGTAGGGGCGCACAGTGTGCGCCCGTATCTCAAGGACTGCACCGCGTGTCGATAGAACAGGCGAGCAATGCTCGCCCCTACACAGATTATGCTAACTCCCAAATGATACATTGCCGCCCACGGCGGCAGAGGAAAAGAGAGGAAAGACATGAGCGAAAGCTATTCCGCCTCCTACGCCGCCGCGGGCGTAGACATCACCGCAGGCTACAAAGCGGTAGAACTGATGAAGGCCCACGTAGCCCGCACCATGACCGCCGGGATGGCGGAGAACATCGGCGGCTTCGGCGGCCTGTTTGAGCTGGATACCGCCGGGATGCAGCACCCCTGCCTGGTCTCCGGCACCGACGGCGTGGGGACGAAGATCCGCATAGCCCAGCTGCTGGACAAGCATGACACCATCGGCATCGACTGCGTAGCCATGTGCGTCAACGACGTCATCTGCTGCGGCGCGAAACCCCTGTTCTTCTTAGATTACATCGCCTGCGGCAAGAACATCCCGGAGAAGATCGCCTCTATCGTCTCCGGCGTGGCCGAGGGCTGTGTCCAGGCCGGAGCGGCCCTGGTAGGCGGCGAGACCGCCGAGCACCCCGGCATGATGGCCGGAGAGGACTACGACCTGGCGGGCTTCACCGTAGGCGTGGTGGACCGGGACAAGGTCATTGACAAGAATAAGACCGCCGCAGGGGACGCAGTCATCGCCCTGCCCTCCACCGGCGTCCATTCCAACGGCTTCTCCCTGGTGCGGAAGATCTTCAATATCGAGCACGCCAACCTTTACGCCCCCATCGAGGCCCTGGGCGGAAAGGGGCTGGGCGAGGTCCTGCTGACCCCCACCCGCATCTATGTCAAGCCCGTCCTGGCCCTGCTGGAGCAGGTGGAGGTCCACGGCATTTCCCACATCACCGGCGGCGGCTTTTACGAAAATATCCCCCGCTCCATCCCCGACGGACTGGGCGCGAAAATCGAGAAGGCAGCCCTCCGCACGCCCGCCATTTTCGGCTTCATCGCAAAGAGCGGCAACATCCCGGAGCGGGATATGTACAACACCTTCAACATGGGCGTGGGCATGAGCGTCACCGTCCCCAAGGCCGAGGCGGACAAGGCCCTGTCGGTCCTGAAAGAAAACGGCGTGGACGCCTATATCATGGGTGAGATCGTCGCCGGTGAGGAGAAGGTGGTCCTATGCTGACCGCCCGCATCGCCGTAGTGGTCTCCGGCGGCGGAACGAATTTGCAGGCCCTCATCGATGCCCAGGCCAGGGGAGAGCTGAAAAGCGGAAACATCGCCCTGGTCATCGCCGACAAGGCCGGGATCGGAGCCATCGCCCGCGCGGAAAAAGCGGGCGTCGACTGCGAAGTCATCATCCGGAAAGAGCCGGATTTTGAGGAAAAGGTCTTGTCCGCGCTGACGGAACATAGAATTGACATGGTTGTCCTGGCGGGGTTCCTGGGCATCTTTTCAGCGGATCTGCTCCGCCGCTTCGGAAAGCCCATGATCAATATCCACCCCGCCCTGATCCCCTCCTTCTGCGGGAAGGGTTTTTATGGACTGCGGGTCCATCAGGCCGCGCTGGACTACGGCGTGAAGGTCACCGGGGCCACCGTCCACTACGCCAGCGAGGTAGTGGACGGCGGGCAGATCATCCTGCAAAAGGCAGTGGATGTCCTCCCCGGCGATACCGCTGAGATATTACAGCGGCGGGTGATGGAACAGGCTGAATGGGTCCTGCTGCCCCAGGCAGCGGAGATCGTAGCCGCACAGATCGTGCGAGAAAAGGAGTTAAACGTATGAAAAAGGACCTCAACGCCCTTCTCCGTGAGAACAGCTACCCCGGCCGTGGCATCATGCTGGGCCGCAGCGCCGATGGCAAGAGCGCCGTCATCGCCTACTTCATCATGGGCCGCAGCGAAAACAGCCGCAACCGCGTTTTCGAGGAAACCGAGGACGGCATCCGCACCAGAGCCTTTGACGAGAGCAAAATGACCGACCCGTCCCTTATCATCTACCACCCCGTCCGCCGGATGCCCAACGGCATCACCATCGTCACCAACGGCGACCAGACCGACACCATCCGTGACAACATCCTGTCGGGCCACTGCTACCGCCACGCCCTCAATACCCGCACCTTCGAGCCCGACGGCCCCAACTGGACGCCCCGCATCTCCGGCGTGGTGAAGCCCAACGGCAGCTATGACCTGTCCATCCTCAAGAGCCTGGACGGCGACGAGAGCTGCTGCTGCCGGTATTTTTATGAGTACGAGGCCCCCAAGGCGGGCACGGGCCACTTTATCAGCACCTACCAGGGCGACGGCAGCCCCCTGCCCTCCTTCTCTGGCGAACCCGTTTTTGTCAGCGTCACCGCCCCCGACGCCCCCACGCTGGCGAAAGAGCTGTGGGAGAGCCTGAACGCGGATAACAAAGTTGCCCTGTTTGTGGAATATATCGATCTGGAGAGCGGCACACTGCACACCGTGATCCACAACAAGCACTGCTGAGGAGGAAACGCCATGGAAAGAAACCGCGACGGCTACACCTCCCCCCTCTCCACCCGGTACGCCAGCAAGGAGATGCAGTACCTCTTCTCCGACAACAACAAATTCCGCACATGGCGCAAGCTCTGGATCGCCCTGGCCAAGGCCGAGCACCAACTTGGCCTGAACGTCACCCAGGAGCAGATCGACCAGCTGGAAGCCCACGCCGAGGACGTGAACTACGACGTGGCCGAAGCCCGTGAAAAGCTGGTCCGCCACGATGTCATGAGCCACGTCTACGCCTACGGCCAGCAGTGCCCCGACGCGGAGGCCATCATACACCTGGGGGCCACCTCCTGCTACGTCGGCGACAACACCGATATTCTGATTTTGCGTGACGCTTCCAACCTGGTCCTGCGCAAGTGCGCCCAGGTGCTGCGCAACCTCTCTAAATTCGCGGAACAGTATAAAAATCTGCCCTGCCTCGCCTATACCCATCTCCAGCCCGCCCAGCTGACCACCGTGGGCAAGCGTGCCACACTGTGGATGAACGAGCTGGTCATGGACATGGAGAACCTGGAGTTCCAGGTGAACCAACTCCGCCTGCGCGGCGCAAAGGGCACCACCGGCACCCAGGCCAGCTTCATGGAGCTGTTCGAGGGCGACGAGGAGAAGGTCAAGGAGCTGGAGCGCCTGGTGGCACAGCAGATGGGCTTTGAGAAGTGCGTGGCCGTCTCCGGCCAGACCTATTCCCGCAAAACCGACGCCTACGTGCTGGGCGCCCTCTCCGGCGTAGCCCAGTCCGCCTGCAAATTTGCCAACGATCTGCGCATTCTCCAGTCCTTCGAGGAAATGGAGGAACCCTTCGAGAAGAACCAGATCGGCTCCTCCGCCATGCCCTACAAGCGCAATCCCATGCGCTCCGAGCGCATCTGCGCCCTGGCCCGCTACGTCATCCAGGACGGGGTAAACCCCGCCATGACCGCCGCCACCCAGTGGTTTGAGCGTACCCTGGACGACAGCGCCAACAAGCGCATCGCCGTAGCGGAAGCCTTCCTGGCGGTGGACGCCATCCTGGAAATCTATATCAACGTCACTGCGGGCCTCGTGGTCTATGACCGCGTAGTCAACCGCCGGGTGATGGAAAAACTGCCCTTCATGGCCACCGAAAACATCATGATGGAGGCCGTGAAGCGGGGCGGCAACCGCCAGGAGCTCCACGAGGCCCTGCGGGAGCACTCCCACGCCGCCGCCCGCAAGGTCAAGCTGGAGGGCGGACCGAACGACCTGATTGACCGCATCACAGCCGACCCCCTGTTCCCCTTGAGCCGGGAAGAAATCGACGAGCAGATGGCCCCCGAGAAGTACGTGGGCCGGGCCCCCAGCCAGGTAACGGAATTCCTGCGGGACGAGATCGCCCCGCTGCTGGCGAAATATCCGGATGAATCGATCCAGGCAGACTTAAAGGTCTGATTTCCCTTGTAGGGGCGGATATTATCCGCCCGTTCTAACGATGCCCACCATATTATCGTGCGGGCGGATGATATCCGCCCCTACGCAGACTCTGCAAATCCCATACATATGAGTTCCCATAAACCGT
Source organism: Oscillibacter sp. (assembly GCA_014799915.1). Classification (GTDB taxonomy): domain Bacteria; phylum Bacillota; class Clostridia; order Oscillospirales; family Oscillospiraceae; genus Pelethomonas. The sequence goes on along the minus strand of JAAVHD010000073.1, from coordinate 16,846 downwards.
TCGTGTTTTGAATAAAAGGAGTACGACCATGAACGAATTAGAACTGAAATACGGCTGTAACCCCAATCAGAAACCCTCCCGCATCTTCATGAAGGACGGGAGCGACCTCCCCCTGGAGGTCCTCAACGGCAAGCCCGGCTATATCAACTTTCTGGACGCACTGAACGCCTGGCAGCTGGTGAAGGAGCTGAAGGCTGCCACCGGCCTGCCCGCCGCCACGTCCTTCAAGCACGTCTCCCCCACCTCCGCCGCCGTGGGCCTGCCCCTGAGCAAGGCCCTCAAGCAGGCCTGCTTTGTGGACGACGTGCCCGAGCTGGATGCCAGCCCCCTGGCCTGCGCCTACGCCCGCGCCCGGGGCACGGACCGCCTGTGCTCCTTCGGCGACTGGGCGGCCCTCAGCGACGTGTGCGACGTGACCACCGCGAAACTTATCGCCCGTGAAGTCTCCGACGGCGTCATCGCCCCCGGCTATGAGCCCGAGGCCCTGGAGATCCTGAAAACCAAGCGCAAGGGCAATTACAACATCGTCCAAATCGACCCCGCCTACGTCCCCGCCCCCCAGGAGACCAAGGACGTTTTCGGGGTGACCTTCCAGCAGGGCCGCAACGAGTTCAAAATCGGAAAAGAACTGCTGGAGGACATTGTCACCGCCAACAAGAACCTCCCCAAGGAGGCCAAGCGTGACCTGATCGTGGCCCTCATTACCCTGAAATACACCCAGTCCAACTCCGTGTGCTATGCCGTAGACGGCCAGGCCATCGGCGTAGGCGCGGGCCAGCAGAGCCGCATCCACTGCACCCGCCTTGCCGGGACCAAAGCTGATACCTGGCACCTCCGCCAGCACCCGAAGGTACTTGCCCTGCCCTTCCTGCCCACCCTGGGCCGCCCCGAGCGGGACAACGTGATCGACAGCTACATCAACGGCAACGAGGAGGACGTCTGCGCCCCCGGCATCTGGCAGAAGTATTTTACTTCCCGCCCCACGCCTCTGACCGCCGACGAGGCCCGCGCGTGGCTCAATAACCGCAAGGGCGTAGCCCTGGGCAGCGACGCGTTCTTCCCCTTCGCGGACAACATCGAGCGTGCCCGCCGCTCCGGCGTGCGGTACATCGCCGAGCCCGGCGGCTCCATCCGGGATGATCTGGTCATTGCCAAGTGCAACGACTATGACATGGTCATGGCGTTCACCGGTATGCGGTTGTTCCATCATTAAACATAGGGTCATATCGGCCTTGTAGGGGCGGATATTATCCGCCCGTTCTAACGATACCCACCATATTATCGTGCGGGCGGATGGTATCCGCCCCTACACCGTCTGGTGGTAACCGAAAGATATCACCATTCAACCAAATCCGTACCATAACGGAGGTATATATGAAAATTCTGGTCATTGGCGGCGGAGGCCGCGAGCACGCGATCATTAAAAAACTGAAAGAGGACAAGCGGGTGGAGACCGTCTATGCCCTGCCCGGCAACGGCGGCATCGCCGCCGACGCCGTCTGTCTGGGCGGCTCCGCCACGGACATCCCCGCCGCCCTGGCCGCGGCAAAGTCCAACGCGGTGGACTTCGTGGTCGTCGCCCCCGACGATCCCCTGGTCCTGGGGATGGTGGACGCACTGGAGGCGGAGGGCTTTCCTTGCTTCGGCCCCCGGAAGAACGCCGCCATCATCGAGGGCAGCAAGGCGTTTTCCAAGGACCTGATGAAGAAATACGGTATCCCCACCGCCTCCTATGAGACCTTCACCGACCTGGACAAGGCCCTGTCCTACGTGGAGACCTGCCCCCTGCCCACGGTAGTCAAAGCCGACGGCCTCGCCCTTGGCAAGGGTGTCCTCATCTGCGAGACCCGGGAGCAGGCCCGGGACGCCGTCCGCTCCATGATGGAAGGCCGCCTGTTCGGCGACAGCGGCGCGACGGTGGTCATCGAGGAATTCCTCACCGGCCCGGAGGTCTCCGTCCTGTCCTTCACCGACGGGGAGACGGTGGTGCCCATGGTGTCCTCCATGGACCACAAGCGGGCCTTGGACGGCGACCGGGGCCTCAACACCGGCGGCATGGGCACGGTTGCGCCTAATCCCTACTACACCTCCGACATCTCGGCACAATGTATGGAGAAGATTTTCCTCCCTACCATCCAGGCCATGAAGGCCGAGGGCCGGCCTTTCAAGGGATGTCTGTACTTCGGCCTGATGCTGACCCCGGACGGCCCCAAGGTCATTGAGTACAACTGCCGTTTCGGCGACCCGGAGACCCAGGTGGTGCTGCCCCTGCTGGAGAGCAGCCTGCTGGAGATCATGCTGGCCGTGTCCAAGGGCACGCTGGCCCAGACGGAAGTCAGATTCAGCAAAAAATCCGCCTGCTGCGTCATTCTCGCCTCCGAGGGCTATCCCCAGAAGTACAAAAAAGGTTTCCCCATCACCCTGCCGGAGACGGTGGCGAATGAGCAGATTTACATTGCCGGAGCCGTGGAAAAGGACGGCCACCTCCTGACCAACGGAGGCCGGGTGCTGGGCGCGATGGCGGTAGCGGACGACCTGCCCGGGGCCATCGACAAATCCTATACTTTAGCAGACAAGATCCATTTTGACAACGCTTTCTGCCGCCGGGACATCGGCCGGCGGGCGCTGAAAGCCCTGGAGGAAAAGAAGTAATGGTTTATCGCATTTTTGTGGAAAAGCGGGAGGGCATGTCCCCGGAGGCAGGGAACCTGCTGAGCGACCTGCGGGGCTTCCTGGGCATCAAGAGCCTAGAAGGTATCCGCATCCTGAACCGCTACGACGTGGAGGGCATCGACCCCGCCGTCTATGAGAAAGCCAAACATATTGTATTTTCCGAGCCCCAGGTAGACGTGGTCTGGGATGAGACCTTCCCCGAGCCCAGAGATCTCCACCGCCTGCTGGCAGTGGAGGCCCTGCCGGGGCAGTTCGACCAGCGGGCGGACTCCTGCGCCCAGTGCGTACAGCTGATGGCAGGCGTGGAGCGTCCCCTGGTGCGCCACGCCAAGGTATACATGCTGCAAGGAAATCTCCGCACGGAGGATTTGGATAAGATCAAGGGCTATCTCATCAACCCCGTGGAGAGCCGGGAGGCGTCCATGGACAAGCCTGAGACCCTGGACCGCTCCCACGACGCGCCCCCCATGGTGGAGACCCTGACAGGTTTCACCGCCCTGGACGAAGCGGGCCTCAGCGCCCTGCTGGAGAAGCTGGGCCTCGCCATGGACCTGGACGACCTGAAATTCCTGCAAGCCTACTTCCGTGACACGGAGCACCGGGACCCCACCATCACCGAGATCCGGGTGGTAGACACCTACTGGTCCGACCACTGCCGCCACACCACCTTTTCCACCCATCTGGATGAAATCGACATCCAGGACCCGGCGGTCAAGGCCGCCTATGAGCGCTACCTTGCCGCCCGTGTGGAGGTCTACGGCGAGGAGAAAGCCGCCGCCCGTCCCCAGACCCTCATGGACATCGCCACCATCGGCACCAAGGTGCTGAAAAAGCGGGGCCTGCTCCCCGAGCTGGACGAGAGCGAGGAGATCAACGCCTGCTCCATCCATGTTCCTGCCATCGTAGATGGCCAGGAACAAGACTGGCTGCTCATGTTCAAGAACGAGACCCACAACCACCCCACCGAGATTGAGCCCTTCGGCGGCGCGGCCACCTGTATCGGCGGCTGCATCCGTGACCCTCTGTCGGGCCGTGCCTATGTCCATCAGGCCATGCGGGTCACCGGCTGCGGCGATCCGAGAGCGTCCTTCGAGGACACCCTCCCCGGCAAGCTGCCCCAGCGCAAGCTGGCGACGACAGCGGCGGCAGGCTACTCCTCCTACGGCAACCAGATCGGCCTTGCCACCGGCCACGTAGCCGAGCTCTACCACCCCGGCTACATTGCAAAGCACCTGGAGTGCGGCGCGGTAGTAGCGGCGGCTCCTGCCGGCAACGTCCGCCGGGAGCGTCCCGCCCCCGGCGACGTAGTGATCCTTCTGGGAGGCCGCACGGGCCGGGACGGCATCGGCGGGGCCACCGGCTCCTCCAAGAGCCACAATCTGAAATCCCTGACCACCATGGCCTCCGAGGTCCAGAAGGGCAACGCCCCCGAGGAGCGGAAGCTCCAGCGCCTGTTCCGCAATCCCAACGTAACCAAAATGATCAAACGCTGCAACGACTTCGGCGCGGGCGGCGTATCCGTAGCCATCGGCGAGCTGGCCGACGGGCTGGAAATTGATCTGGACGCCGTGCGCAAGAAGTACGACGGCCTGGACGGCACCGAGCTTGCCATTTCCGAGAGCCAGGAGCGCATGGCCGTGGTCGTAGCCCCCGAGGACGAGCAGCAGTTCATCTTCCTGGCCGAGACCGAAAATCTGGAAGCCTACCGCGCCGCCGTGGTCACAGAGAGCCCCCGCATGGTGATGAAGTGGCGTGGCGAGACCATCGCGGACCTGAGCCGCGCCTTCCTGGATACCAACGGCGCGGTGAAGCACGCAAGCGCCTCCGTGCCTGCACATCCCCGTTTTCCTGGGGAGCCGGCATACAACCTGGACCTGCGGAAAATGGCTTCCAGCTTGAAATCCGCTTCCCGGCGCGGCCTGGTGGAGCGCTTCGACGGCACCATCGGCGCGGGCAGCGTGACCATGCCCTTCGGCGGGAAAGCCCAGCGGACCCCCGCCCAGTCCATGACCGCCCTGCTGCCCGTCCTGCCCGGTCAGGAGACGGAACAGGCCAGCGTCATGTCCTGGGCCTGTGACCCGGACGAGCTGTCCGAGAACCCCTATCGGGGCGCTTACAACGCGGTGATGCTGTCTCTGGCCAAGCTGACGGCATCCGGCGCGGATTACCATAAAGCCTACCTGACCTTGCAGGAATATTTTGAAAAGCTGCGCACCGAACCTGTCCGCTGGGGCAAGCCTTTCCAGGCCCTTCTGGGAGCGCTGGACGCTCAGCTGGATTTCGGCGCGGCGGCTATCGGCGGCAAGGACTCCATGTCAGGCTCCTTCCTGGATCTGGACGTGCCGCCCACGGTGATTTCCTTTGCCATCGCCCCTGTTTTGGCGGGCGAGGTCATCACGCCGGAGTTCAAGGAAGCCGGACATCCCGTGTATGTCTTTGACAGCTCCATGGACGGTTCTGTGGAGGAACTGCGCAATACCTGGGACTTCTTCCACGCCCTGTGCCAGGCGGGCAAGGTCAGAGCCGCCTGGGCTGTGGAGAACAGTCTGGCTGAGAGCGTCATGAAGATGTCCTTCGGCAACCGCATCGGCTTCTCCGCCGAAAAGGAGGAGGAAAACGGCTTCTGGGAGAGCACCGAGCCCTGGCCCGGCGCGATTCTGGCTGAACTGGAGGATGACCTGCCAGACAGCAGCGTCAACGCCTGGCGTCTGGGCGTCACCACCGAGGCCCCGGAGATCGTCCTCAGCGGGGATAAAGCCTCCATTGACAAACTCCTCTCCCTCAACGAGTCCGTCCTGGAGGAGGTCTACCCCACCCGCACCACCGAGACCGGCGCGGTAGCCCCCATCACCTGGGAGAAGGGCGCACCCGTGGTCATGGCCCACGGCATCGCCAAGCCCCGTGTGGTCATCCCCGTCTTCCCCGGCACCAACTGCGAGTACGACAGCGTGAAAGCCTGCCTCCGTGCGGGCATGACCGCCGAGACCGTGGTGGTCCGCAACCTGACCCCCGACGCCCTGGCCCAGTCCGCTGTGGAGCTGGAGGGAGCCATCCGGCAGGGGCAGATCGTCTTCCTCCCCGGCGGTTTCTCCGGCGGCGACGAGCCGGACGGCTCGGCAAAATTCATTGTCTCCTTCCTCCGCAATCCCCGCCTGACGGACGCCATCCACGACCTCCTGCAAAACCGGGACGGCCTGATGCTGGGCATCTGCAACGGTTTCCAGGCGCTGGTCAAACTGGGCCTGGTCCCCTTCGGCGAGATCCGCGACACGGACGAGAACTGCCCCACCCTGACCTACAACACCATCGGGCGGCACCAGTCCTCCATTGTCCGCACCCGGGTCTGCACCAACCTGTCCCCCTGGCTGATGGAGACCAAACCCGGCGAGATCTACAGTGTCCCCATTTCCCACGGCGAGGGCCGCTTCGTGGCCCCGGAGAACGTCCTGCAAAAGCTGGCGGACAACGGCCAGATCGCCACCCAGTACGTGGACCTCACCGGCGCGCCCAGCATGGACACGTCCTTCAACCCCAACGGCGCCCTGTGGGCCATCGAGGGCATCACTTCCCCGGACGGCCGCGTCCTGGGCAAAATGGGCCACAGCGAGCGCATCGGCCCCAATCTCTACCGGAACGTCCCCGGCGAGTATGACATGGGCCTGTTCCGCAGCGCGGTGAAGTATTTCAAATAAGCCCAAGAGGGCCGCGGGATCATTCCCGCGGCCCTCTCGACTATACATGCGCATGTGGTTTACTTTTTCTCAAACTCCTCCGCCACCTGTACCAGCAGATCACGAATTTCCAAATGCTGGGGACAGACCTTCTCGCACTTGCCGCACTTGATGCACTCGGAGGCCTTGCCGTTGTTGACGGTATGTACGTTGTTGTAATAGTAGTCGGTATTCCAGTTCTGGAAAACCTTCTTAGCGTTGAGGCAGGCAAAAAGATCAGGAATAGAAATCTTCTTGGGGCACCCGTCGGTGCAGTAGCGGCAGGCGGTGCAAGGGATCATGTTCTTACTGCGGAAGATATCCCGCACCTTGTCCACCGCCGCCTGCTCCTCCCCGCTCAGGGGCTGGAAGTCCTTCATGATGGAGATATTGTCCTCCATCATCTCCAGATTGCCCATCCCGGAGAGGACCATCATGACCCCCTCCTGCCCGGCGGCGAAGCGCAGGGCACAGCTGACAGGGGAGACGCCCAGCCCATCATAGACTGCCTTGGCGTCCTCCGGCAGATTCACCAGATTGCCGCCCTTGCAGGGTTCCATGACCAGCGCGGGCTTGCCGTGTTTCCGGCAGACCTCCAGACACTTCCCGCTCTCCACCGCCGGATCGTCCCAGTCCACGTAGTTGAGCTGGATCTGCACCACCTCCACCTGGGGATACTCGGTAAGGATCTGCTCCAGAACCTCCGCCTTGTCGTGGAAGGAGATGCCGAAGTGGCGGAACTTGCCCTCCGCCTTCAGCTCCAGAGCGGTCTCATAGGCCCGGCAGCGCTTGAACTTGGCAAAGATGTCGGCGCTCTGGGCGTGCATGAAGTAGAAGTCGAAGTAATCCACGCCGCAGGCCTCCAGCTGACTGGCGAACAGGGGCCGGATCTCCTCCTCCTTGTTAAAATGGTGGGTGCTCAGCTTGTCGGTCAGGACGAATTTGTCCCTGGGATAGCGGCTGGTCAGACACTCCCGCAGGGCGCTCTCACTGAGACCCTTCACATAGCCGTGGGCGGTGTCAAAGTAGTTGAATCCGTTGTCCAGGAAGGCGTCCACCATGCGGCACATCTCGGCGGTGTCCACTCCCTCGCCCTGCAAAGGCAGGCGCATACAGCCAAAGCCAAAATTTTTCTTGATCCGATCCATTATTTTTTCCTTTCTGCTCCATCAAAGTCCTGTTTTTAGGAAATTTCCCGATGACGGACCTCATTATATACAATGGAGTACACTCCAAGTCAAGCCCTTTCCTGCTGTTTCAACACAGGAATCACGTGCTTACTGCGCAGCGCACAGCCGCGCGATAGCGGCGGCGATCCCCTTGATGGTCCCCTGGGTGGTGTTGATGCAGAGGTCATAGTGGATGCGGTCGCCCCACTTCTGACCGGTGTAGTACTCGTAGTAATCCGCCCGGCGGCGGTTAATGGCATTGATGCGCTTCTCCAGTTCCTTGTCGGAGAGGTCCTCCTTCTCATAGTTTTTCTCCCGGCAGCGCTTGACCTTGCTGGGCATGTCGGCGTAGAGGAAGATACGGAAGGGGTCCATCTCCTGGAGGATGTAGTCCGCGCAGCGGCCCACGATGACGCAGTCAGATTTTTCCGCCATTTCCCGCAGGATATTGCACTGTTCCCGGAAGATGTTCTGGCTCTGATCCATGTTAGGGTCAGCCATCATGCGGAAGCTGCGCCCGATGTGGATCGGGTAGGAGATAGGCCGGTGGGTCATAACCTGCTGGACGTATTTTTCGGAGAGTTCTGTCCGTTTGGCGATTTCCTGCACGATTTCCTGGTCGTAGTAGGCGAAGCCAAGGTTTTCCGACAGGCGGCGTCCGAATTCCCGGCCGCCGCTGCTGAACTCGCGGCTGATGGTAATGATTTTGTTCATTTTGTACCTCCTTTTTGCTCTGCCGGTTAATAGGTTTAGGGATATTGTACTACGGATGGGAGGGGAATGCAAGGCCCTTACAGAGAAGTTTCTTTGCCGCCGCTGCGCGGCGGCAGGGCAGTTGGTTCTCCACCCAGCCCGGGAGCTACGCGCCCCCGGACTCCGCGCCTTCTTTTGTCCCGCGACAAAAGAAGGCAAAAACGCGCCAGAACCTACGGTTCTGGACTCCCTAGACGGGGCGGCACGTCCGTGCCGCTTCCCTATACGAGGGGATTTCCTCAGATTGGCTGCAAGTGAGGGAAATCCAGCCACTGAGTTGGAGGCCGTAATCTTTAGCTTGGTGCTTGAACGACTCCGGCTGACGCCCTGTTAATGATGACTGCCTCCCAGTCACGCACCGCCGGGAGTGCCCAGGAGCAATGCGGTAGGGGCCAATTCGACATCCTATAATAGAACCACCGCAGGTGAAACCGCTAACAAATCCGATTTAGCCCGGACGGACTACAGGATCAGCGCAAAAAACAATTTCCCCCGTAATAAAATGAGGGATTCTTAAACCGTAGGTTTAAGCGCGTTTTTGCCTACTTTTGCCGCGCGGCAAAAGTAGGCGCGGGGTCCGGGGCCGCGTAGGTCCCGGGCTGACGGAAGAAAAATCCCTCCTCGCGCCGGAACGGCGCGAAGAAACTGCCCTGCGGCACCGCAGAAAAAAAGCGGTGGCGGCCCGCAGGGCCGCCGTTGACATTGGCCGAGGAACATGTTACCATAAAAATGATTATATAATCCCCTCCGGGGGCCAAAGGAGGAAACCTGCCATGGAACTGCACACCAAAGCCAGCTTCTCAGATGAGATGACCCAGCGGGAAAAAGAAAACCTTGCGGTCGCCTATAAGGCTGCCTGCGAGGGCATGGTCCTGTTGAAAAACGACGGTGCCCTCCCCTTCCAGACAAAAAAGATCGCCCTCTACGGCCCTGGCGGCCCCCTGACCATCAAAGGGGGCACCGGCTCCGGCGAAGTCAATGAGCGCCACTCCGTCAGTATCCTGGAGGGCCTGGAAAACCGTGGCTTCACCGTCACCACGAGGACCTGGCTGGCCGATTACCAGACGGACTACGAAGCGGCGAAGGCCCGCCATCTGGAGGAGAAAAAGAAAAGCATAAACCCCCTGAAAATCAAGACGATAATCGACCTGTTCTTTGACAACTTCCAGGCCCCGGCAGGCCGGGCCATTACGGAGAAGGATGTGGCCGACAGCGAGACCGACTCCTGCGTCTATGTCCTCAGCCGTCAGGCCGGGGAGGGCGGCGACCGCCGGGCGGAGAAGGGAGACCTGCTCCTCACCGACGAGGAGGAGACCGCCATCCGCTTCTGCGCGGAAAAATATGAAAAATTCCTGCTGGTCATCAACAGCGGCTCCGCCATCGACATGGGCTTCCTGGAGGAGATCCCCGGGATCAACGCCGTCATGTTCCTCTGCCAGCTGGGTCAGGAGGGCGGCCACGCCTTCGCCGACGTGATTTCCGGCGCAGTGTCCCCCTCCGGCCACCTCACCGACACCTGGGCCAGAAAGTATTCGGATATCCCCTTCTCCCAGGAGTACAGCTACCTCAACGGCGACCTGGACAACGAGTTCTACAAGGAAGGCATTTACGTAGGCTACCGGTTCTTCGACAGCTTCGGCGTGGAGCCTGCCTTCCCCTTCGGCTACGGCCTGAGCTATACAAACTTCGCCATCCGCTGCGCAGGCGTCTCTCTGGACGAGAGCGGACGAAACGTAACAGTGAAAGCCAGCGTGACCAACACCGGCGAAACCTACTCCGGCAAGGAAGTGGTCCAGCTCTACGTCTCCGCCCCCAACGGCGCCCTGGATAAGGAGTACCAGTCCCTGGCCGCCTTTGCCAAGACGGAAGTCCTCGCCCCCGGCGCGTCCCAGGAGGTGGAACTGACCTTCGACCTGGCTTCGCTGTCCAGCTACCGCGAGGCGGACGCCTCCTACATCCTGGAGCCGGGTACATACATCCTGCGGCTGGGCAACTCCTCCCGCAGCACCGCCGTAGTGGGGACCCTCTCCCTGGAGCGCGAGGTGACAATCTCCCGGCACAGCCATATCTGCCCTCTGCGCCTGCCTCTGGAGGAGCTTCACGCCGCCGCCCATGACTTCGGCACTCTCCCCGACGGCCTGCCCCGTCTGACCATCCGTCCCGAAGCCTTTGAGACGGTGACCTACACCTACCCCAATCTTCCCGTCTGCCCCGATGACGAGCGGGTCAAGCGTGCCCTGCGGCGGCTGACCCCGGAGGAGATGACGGAGATCGTCGTAGGCGTGGGCTTTGGCATAACGGGCGGGGGAGACAACCGCTTCAATCTGCCCGGCTCCGTGGGCAACACCACCAGCAAGTTCTGGGACCGCGGCCTGGCCAACGTGGCCCTGTGCGACGGCCCGGCGGGCCTGCGCATCCAGCGCCGCTCCGCCCTGGAGAAGAACGGGAAGATCAAGGCCATCGACATCCCCATTTCCGGCTTTGACATCCTCCCGGACGTGGCAAAAAAGATTGCCCTGGGCGACCCGGAGAAGGACGAGGTCCTCTACCAGTACGCCACCGCCTTCCCCGTCTCCAACGCCCTGGCCCAGAGCTGGAACACGGACCTGCTCTATGAGGTGGGCAAGGCCGTGTACCGTGAGATGAAGGAGTACGGCTGCACCTACTGGCTGGCCCCCGGCATCAATATCCACCGCAATCCCCTGTGCGGCCGGAATTTTGAGTACTATTCCGAGGACCCCCGGCTCACCGGAGCCATGGCCGCCGCCCTCACCCGGGGCGTGCAACAGGAGGACGGATACTACGTCACCGTCAAGCACTTCGCCTGCAACAACCAGGAGGACAACCGCAACCAGGTCTCCAGCAACGTGGGCGAGCGTGCCCTGCGGGAGATTTACCTCCGTGGTTTTGAGGCGGCGGTCCGGGAGGGCGGAGCCAAGAGCATTATGACCTCCTACAACCGGGTCAACGGGGTCTACTCCCCCAACAGCCACGATCTCTGTACCCGGGTGCTGCGCAATGAGTGGGGCTTCAACGGCGTTGTCATGACCGACTGGTTCTCCACCAAGAAGGGCCAGGCCAGCAGCGCCGCCGCCCTCCGCGCGGGCAACGACCTCATCATGCCCGGCGGCGACGCCTACAAAAAGGAGATCCTTCAGGCCCTGGCGGACAACCTCATCACGGAGGAGGACCTGCACCGCTGCTGCGGCAACGTGATCCTCTCCATCCTCAACAGCGCCACCCAGCGTGAGTATATCGACACCTTCAAGAAATAAGAACAAGTAACAAAGCCCCCGTACAGGCCATCCTGTACGGGGGTTTCATGCTAATCTGATTTTGCCTACCGCTCCTGGAACAATTCGATCTGCTCACCCAGCGGCCCGATGCAGAAAGCGATCCTTGCCGGAAACGCGGGCGTGGAGGCGATGGTGACATCCTTGGGCTCCACAATGATCTCATACCCCGCCTGCCGGATCTTTTCTATGGTGTCATCCACCTGCGTCTCCGCTAGGGCGAAGTGGCGTATAACGCCCTGCCCGACGCTCCCGCCTCCGCTGCGAAAGATCTCGATCACGCCATTGCCGGTGTCGATCATAACGCCCTCCGGCCACTCCCGCCGCACCGGCAGTCCCAGAATGCCGCAATAAAAATCCTTCACCCTCTGGAAATCCTCTGCATTTTCACATTTCATAGACACGTGATGTATTCCCGTAATCATATTACAGCCGTCCTTTCTGAATTGTCATTTATGCTGAAACTTACTTATGCTTCCCCTGGAAGAACAGGGCGATCACGCCCGCGCCGGTGTGGTTGCCGATGACAGGCCCCACATAGTTGATGACCAGCTTGTCCACCTTATACTTAGCCTTGATGGCCTTGCCCATGGCCTCCACTTCATCGAAGCAGTCGCCGTGGCTGATGAACACCACCGAGGGATCGTCCACCAGCTCGTCCATCTTCTCCAGCAGGGCGTTGATGGATGCCTTGCGCCCCCGGACCTTGCTGACGGGGATCAGGTGGCCCTCATCGTCCACGTGGAGCACGGGCTTCATTTGCAGCATGGTGCCGAACAGCGCCGCCGCCGCCGACACCCGGCCGCCCCGCTTGAGGTGATTGAGGTCGTCCACCGTGAACCAGTGGTCAATGTGGTCCTTCCGCTCCTCCACGAAGTCCCGGACCTCCTCCAGACTTTTCCCCTTTTTCTTCTCCTGCGCGGCCAGATAGACCAGCAGACCCTGCCCCAGGGAAGCCGCCCGGCTGTCGCAGACCAGGATCTTGCTGTCCGGATGGGCGTCCATCACATCCTTGGCAGCGATGACAGCGGACTGATAGGTGGTGGAGAGCCCGGAGGAAAAGGCGATGCAGAGAACGTCCTTCCCCTGCTCCACCAGATTTGTCATCGTCTCGGTAAAGATGGCCACATTGATGGCGGAGGTGGTGCCCAGAGCGCCGTTCCGCATCATGTTATAAAAATCCTTGGGGTCGATGTCCCGATTGTCCGGGTAGTTGAAGTATTCCTTCCCCTCCATAACAAAGGACAGAGGAAGGACCTCGAGCTCCAATTCCTCCACCAGGTCAGCAGGCAGATCGGAGCAGCTGTCAGTGAGAATTATATAATCTTTCATATTAGTTTTCCTTTCTTATGAAACAATGCTAGATTGATTTCCATATCCTTCTATCTCTCTTTTGTTATTATAGCATAATTTTCCCATTACGCAAGGGGGAATCTTACCGCCGCCGTGCCCGTCTCATAAATTTGGATTTGCCAGGTCAACAGACAGCACAATGGGCCGATGAGGACATCGGCCCCTACAGTGACACCGATTTTGTAGGGGCCGGTGTCCTCACCGGCCCGTATGCCGATTTTCGCTCTCTTCCAGAAAACATGCTTTCCATTTTCCCTCCTTTGTGGTATACTGAAAATAACCAATTCTGGTTAGACGAGGAAAAATAAAGGAAAGAAGGAAAAACGATATGCCTACTCCCCACAATTCCGCCAATCCCGGCGATTTCGCCAAAACCGTCCTGATGCCCGGCGACCCCCTGCGGGCCAAGTTCATTGCCGACACCTTCCTGGATGACGCCAAGCTGGTCAATAACGTCCGGGGCATCCACGGCTACACCGGCACCTATAAAGGCGTGCCCGTCTCCGTCATGGCCTCCGGCATGGGAATGCCCTCCATCGGCATCTACTCCTATGAGCTCTACGACCAGTACGGCGTGGAGAACATCATCCGCATCGGCTCCGCCGGAGCCATCAGCGCCAAGCTGAAGCTGCGGGACGTGGTAGCCGCCCAGGGCGCCTGCACCAATTCCAACTTTGCCCACCAGTACGGCCTCCCCGGCGCGTTTGCCCCCATTGCGGATTATACCCTGCTGGAGACCGCCGTAGCCGCCGCCCGTGAGATTGGCGTGGAGATGCCCGTGGGCAACCTGCTCAGCTCCGATACCTTCTACGACGCCTCCCAGTCCTCCATGAAGTGGGCGGAGATGGGCGTACTGGCCGTAGAGATGGAGGCCGCCGCCCTCTATATGAACGCCGCCAAGCTGGGCAAGCGCGCCCTGGCCATCTGCTCCATCTCCGACAGTATGGTCACCGGCGAGGAGCTGGACGCCGCTGAGCGGCAGACCAGCTTCACCACCATGATGAAAATTGCCCTGGAGACCGCCGTCAAGATGTCCGAGAAATAAGGCAGTCTCCCGATCCAAACCAAGCGAGGTAACACATGCTGAATCAAGAAGGCTTCAACCTGTGGGCGGAGGGCTATGACCAGGCCGTCCATCTGTCCGACGAAAGCAGCACCTATCCCTTTGCCGGATATAAAGATATCCTCAACCGGATCTTCAACCGTGTGCTGGAAAAAGACCACGCAGTCATCCTCGACGTCGGCTTCGGAACCGGAACGCTCACAGCCAAACTCTATGAGCGGGGCTGCGAGGTATGGGGGCAGGATTTCTCCGAAAAAATGATCCAGCTCGCCCAGCCTAAAATGCCCCGCGCCCGCCTGTTCCAGGGCGACTTTTCCCAGGGACTGGCCTCTCCGCTCCTGCAAAACAGGTATGATTTCATCATTGCCACCTATTCCCTGCACCACCTGGATTTCGACGGCAAAGTCAGACTGCTGCAAACCATGCGGACGCTGCTTGCCGCCGGCGGAAAAATCCTGATTGGCGACGTAGCCTTTGAGACCGCCGCAGAACTGGAGCAATGCCGCCAGGAGTGCGGAGACGAGTGGGATAACGACGAAATCTACTTTGTCTTCGACGAGATTAAACCCGCTTTTCCCAACGCAATCTTTGAAAAAATTTCCTACTGTTCCGGGATCATCACAATAACGAATTAGGAGGAAACGCATAATGACAATCACCTGGCTGGGCCACTCCTGCTATATGCTGGAAGCAAACGGCTTCCGCGTCCTTCTGGACCCCTATAAGGGAGTCCAGGGCCTGCCCGATATCGAAACGGAAGCGGACGCGGTCTATTGCAGCCACGGTCATTTCGACCACGCCTGGACCGAAAACGTCCGCCTGACCACCGGCAAAGACAACCCCTTTACCGTCAAGGAGATCCCCACTTTCCACGATGACCAGGGCGGCACGCAGCGCGGGACCAACACCGTCCGCACCTTCACCGCCGGCGGTGTCACCGTCGCCCACTTAGGCGACCTGGGCCACCAGCTCAGCGCCGCGCAGCTGGCGGATATCGGACACTGCGATGCGATCCTGATCCCCGTGGGCGGTTTCTACACCATAGACGCCGCCGCGGCAAAATCCGTAGCAGACGCCATCGGCGCAAGCGTCGTGATCCCCATGCACTATCGGAGAGGCCCCGTAGGCTTCGACGTACTTGGCACAGTAGAAGACTTCACCCGCCTTTACCCCCAGGAGCAAGTCAAAGAGTATCCCACCAATACCCTGACCCTGACCAAGGACACGCCCCCACAGGTGGCTGTCCTGACCCTACCGGAGTAATCGCATAAAAGAGGGAGGACCGGAAATGATCCGGCCCTCCTCTTTTTTGATGTTATTCCGTATAATCCGACAGCAACTTAACAAAATGCGATCAGCCATTCCCCGGCAGATCCTCCAGCGACTTAAAGCTATACCCCAAATCTTCCCACTTCGTCAGCAGATCATCCAGAATTTCCGCATTTGTCCGGGAGGTAGAGTGGAGCAGCACGATCGCCCCATCATGGATACGGGGCAGCAGCTTTGCATATGCCTGCTCCGCCGTAGGCTGTGCATCCGTATTCCAGTCCACATAGGCCAGACTCCAGAAAATCGTTTTGTATCCCAGCGCCTGCGCCTGCTTCAAATTTTCCTCGCTGTACTTCCCCTGCGGCGGACGATAGAAATGGGACAGCGGCTGTCCGGTAGTCTCCTCATAGAGCTCCGCCAGACTATCCAGCTCCTTCTGGAAAGCCGCCTGCTGCGAAATGCTGGACATATCCGGGTGGTGGAAAGTGTGGTTGCCCACCACATGCCCCTCCGCCGCCATGCGGCGGACAATATCCGGGGCGGATTCGATCATGTGCCCCACCACAAAGAACGCCGCCGGCGCGTTATGCTTTTTCAGCGCGTCCAAAATCTGTTCCGTGTACCCATTTTCATACCCGCAGTCAAAGGTCAAATAGATTACCTTTTGGGAAGTATCCCCCAAATAATACGTGTCGTATTTTGCCAGATCCTCAGGCGAGGCATTCCCCGCCGGAGCCTCCCCTTCCGTCAGGAAGGAAAGCCCCCAGTCGCTGGCAGAAGCGGGAATGACAGCGGGAGAGGAGGCAGGGACTGCCTCCTCTTTTCCGTCCCAGAGAGAGAGGATAACGGCGGCGGCAAGCAGCGCCGCCGTCAGGGCAGTAAAAACAAGGAGTGATTTTTTATTGGCAGAAGACATTTTGTCGTTCTCCTTCCAGCACAGACTTTTTTTATTCTGTCTCGGGGGTGATGGCTTTATACGCCGGAGTTTCTTAATTTCGGGAAAAAGCAGTTGACGCACTCAGGAGAAAATCTTATAATGCAAGGGGCGCAGCCCCTTGCGGGCTCTACTATTTCTACGATGCCACAGTGCGTTTTTTCGCGCCGTTCCGGCGCGAGGGGGCTTATTTCTTCCGTCAGCCCGGGGGTTACGCACCCCCGGACCCCGCGCCTACTGAGATTGTTCACGGCCACATCGAGTGGCCGCGAACAATCGATTTTCCGTGACCGCTCGATGCGGTCATGGAAAATCTATACACACGACAAAAGTAGGCAAAAACGTGCTTAAACCCGTGGGGCGGCCATAGGCCGCCTTAGGGCTGGGGCCGCTTTCAGCGGCCTAACGCCTACGGTTTAAGAATCCCTTGACGGGGCGGCACCTCCGTGCCGCTTCCCTATACGGGGGAGTTTCCTCAGATTGGGTGCAAGATAGGAAAATCCAGCCACTGAGTCGGAATCCGTAATCTTTAGCTTGGCGCTTGAAAAAGTCCGGCTGACGCCCTGTTAATGATGACTGCCTCCCAGAGATTTCCTAACGCAGAATCTGCAATACTGTACCATCCTGTA
>JAAVHD010000072.1 GCA_014799915.1 Oscillibacter sp. | reverse complement strand
GGCGCACACTGTGCGCCCTTACAGGGATGGTACATGAAACATAGATTAGCGGTGGCCAGGTAGTAAGAATAGAAGCGGATCCTGCTGCATCTTCGTTAGAACAAACGGGTAGACACAGGTACCGAGCATGTGGGTAAGCACTCCGGTAGAACTAAACCAGTTACGTCGTAGCGCCACTAAACACCCCCGTAATTCAGGAAGGTCCTTAGGAAACGTAGTTTCCTAAGCGAGCTTTTGGTACTTTTCCCTCGCGGGAAAAGTACGCCCCCGCCCGGCAGGGCGAATCCAAAATCAGATTTGAGCCAGGGCCGCCGCGCAGCGGCGGCAGGGAAAGCGGTGCGGCCCGCAGGGCCGCTTATTTAATATTAAGCTCCTCCGCCATGTCATTCATGTTAATTGCTAACATCCTGCTGACCCCCTTCTCCTGCATCGTAACACCATAAAGAATATCAGCCTCCTCCATGGTGCCCCGCCGGTGGGTGATGACAATAAACTGTGTCTTATCAGAAATAGATCTCATATAATTCGCCACGCGGACTACATTTGCCTCGTCCAGTGCCGCTTCCACCTCGTCCATGACAAAAAACGGCGTGGGATGTACCTTCAAGATCGCAAAATACAGCGCGATAGCCACAAACGCCTTCTCTCCGCCGGAGAGGAGGGACAAAGTCTTCAGCGTCTTGCCGGGAGGCTGGACCTTGATCTCAATGCCGCAGTTCAATATATTCTCTTTATCCTCCAGCTCCAGGGTAGCTTGGCCGCCGCCGAACAGCTGTAAATATGTCTCCATAAAGGAGGCCGCGATCAGCTCAAACTGCTGAGCAAAGATGGCCGTCATCTCCCGGGTAATGGCCGCGATGATGCCCTCCAGCTCCCCCTTGGCCTGCTCCACGTCGTCCCGCTGGCCGGTCAGATAGGTATACCGCTCATTGACCCGCTGGAATTCATCAATCGCCCCGATATTCACCGTACCCAGGCCGTTGATTTCCCGCTTGATCTCATTGACCCGCCGGGTAGCCTTGGCAGTGCTCTCCAGCTCGATGCGCTGCTCCATGGCGGCGGAGTGGCTCAGCTCGTAGGTCTCCCACAGCTTGTCCAGGATCTGCTTCTCCTCCATGCCTCCGGCGTTCAGCTTCTGCTCCAGACGGCTGGTCTCCCTCTCCGCTTCCAACAGCTCGTCGTTGCTCTCCTTCAGCTTCTGGCCCATGGCGGTGCGCTCCTGCTCCAGGAGCAGCCGAGCCTCCTGCAATGCTTTCAGGATCTCCTGCCTCTCCTGAGCCCGCAGACGCAAGGCGGCGGCGTTTTCCGTCTTTCGAGCCATCTCCGTTTCATCCGCGCTGATGGCGGACTGATAGGCGCTCATGCGCTCCAAACGCTGTTCTCGGTCTCCAGCCAGGTCCCGCTGGGTCTGCTCCATCCGCGCCAGGGCTTCCGCCCCGGCCTCCCGCTGGGCGCGAAGACCGGCCAGCTGCTCCTTCCTCTCGGCCATGCCGGCACTGAGCCGGTTGGAGTATTCCTGCAAGTCCGTCTGACCGGCCAGCTTTTCCCGGACGGCCTCCTGTAGGGACGCAGCCTCAGCCTCCTTCTCATGGATTTCCGCCTGAACGGCTTCCCGCTGCTGCTGATTGTCCTGAATGCGTTGAGCCAGAGCTTCCTTCTCGCCCTCCAAATTTTCCTCGTTGGTGCGGATGCCCTCCAGAAGCGCCTCGTACTGCTTCACCTCTCCCTGGCATTTCAGTACCGCGTCCTCTGCGGTGCGCCGCTGGCTCTCAGCCACCTGCAATTCGTATCGGGCGGCGGACAGCTCCCGGGTAGACTCCTCCTTCTCCTTCTGGGCGGCAATGAGGCGGTCCGCCAGGGCCTCCTGACGCTTTTTCAGCGCCTCCAGCTCGTTGGCCCGAGAGAGAACCCCCGCACTTTTCGATACGCTGCCGCCGGTCATGGAGCCGCCCCGGTTGATAAGCTGGCCGTCCAGCGTAACGATCCGGAAGCGGTTCTGATACTTCCGCGCCACAGCGATGCCGCTGTCCAGGTCCTCCATCACCACCGTGCGGCCCAGGAGATTTTTGAAAATGCCGTCATACCGGCCATCATAGCTGACCAGCCGGGAGGCCACGCCCACGAACCCCGGCTCGTCCTCAACTCCCCGCTCCCGCAGCTCGTCTCCCCGTATGGCGGTGAGGGGCAGGAAGGTGGCCCGGCCTCCGTCCCGCTGTTTCAGAAACTGGATGGCCCCTTTGGCGTCCTCCTCCCGGTCCACTACGATATTCTGCATCCCGGCGCCCAGCGCGATCTCCAGCGCAACGGCATAGCGTCCGTCGGTTTTGATCAGATTGGCAACCGGTCCGTGAACGCCCCGGAGCGTGTTCCGCTCCGCCGCCTGCATGACCAGCCGGACCGCTTTACTGAATCCCTCGTACTCCTTTTCCATCTCCGTGAGCATCCGAATGCGGGAATCCAGATTATTCTGCTCCATGGTCAGCTTCATGAGGGCGTCAGCGGCATCCTTCTCCCGCTTCTCCCGGCTCTCCATGCGCAGAGCGTGGCCCTGGATAACGTTGGCGGCGGCCTGTGCGTCCTCCTGCGCGTCCTCCAGGGAACGGCGGGCCTTTTTGGCCTCCTGCCGGGCGGACTCGATCTGGGTCTGGACGGCCTCCAGCTCCTGACCGACAGCCTCCTGACGGGTGGTCATCTGCTCCGATGCGGCGTCCAGCGCCGCCAGACGCTCCCTGCCCCTGGCGGCGGCGTCGGAGGCCAGGGCCTCCCCTGCCTGGAGGGAATGAATCTCACTGCCCGCCTCACCGGCGCTCTCGGCGGCGGCGCGGACCTTCTCCAGCAGAGCGTCCAGCTCCGATTCCAGACCGGCGATCTGACCGTCCAGCTCGTCCAGATGCTGCTTCTGTGCGTCGATCTCCGCCTGGGTATCCCGGCTGCGGCTGTCCTGACGCTTCAGCTCCTCCTCCAACCCGGCGATGGACTCCTGCCGGTGCTGGATATTGGTGCGCAGAAGCTCCGCCTCGGCCTCCTGATCCCGGGCCTGGGAGGAGAGGTCGCCGGCCTCCTGCCGGGTCAGCTCCTGCTGGGTGTCGTTCTCCTGCATCCGCAGGGCGAAGCGGTCATTTTCCTCGTACAGGGCATCCTGCCGCTCCTGGGCAGCGGCCTGCCGCTCCTGGGCAGCGGCGTATTCCGCCTGTAAGCGGTTCTTGGCGGTACGGAGCTCCTCCAGATGGTCCAGCCAGAGGGAGATTTCCAACGTGCGCTGCTCATCCCGCAGCAGCAGGAACCGCCTCGCCGTCTCCGCCTGCTCCCGCAGCGGATTGACCTGTAATTCCAGCTCGCTGATCTTGTCGTTGATCCGCACCAGATTTTCCTGGGTGCGCTGGAGACGGCGCTCGGACTCCTCCTTTCGGTGACGGAATTTGGAGATGCCCGCAGCCTCCTCGAAGATTTCCCGCCTGTCCGCGCTGCGCACGGACAGGATCTCGTCGATCCGCCCCTGCCCCACGATGGCGTAGCCCTCCCGGCCTAAGCCGGTGTCCATGAACAGCTCGTTGACGTCCTTGAGACGGACGGACTGCTTATTGATATAGTATTCACTGTCCCCGCTGCGGTAATACCGGCGGGTGACCATAACTTCACTGCTCTCAATGGAGGGAAACATCCCGGCGCTGTTGTCCAGCACCAGCGTGACCTGGGCGAACCCCACCGGGCCCCGCTTCTCCGTGCCGCCGAAGATCACGTCCTCCATCTTGTCGCCCCGGAGGCTCCGTGCGGACTGCTCGCCCATCACCCAGCAGATGGCGTCGGAAATATTGGACTTCCCCGAGCCGTTCGGCCCCACGATGGCGGTGATGTTCTCGCCAAAATTCAAAATTGTTTTATCTGGAAAGGACTTAAAGCCCTGGATCTCAAGCGCTTTTAAGTACATGCCGTTCTCCTTGATCGTTCTGATCCACGCATGATATCATTAACTAACAAATTATAGCAGGATTTACCGCCCTTGACAAGCATGATTTTGTTAATATTCCTTAATATTCCGCATAAAAACCACCGCGGGCCTTTGGGCCCGCGGTGGCTCTATCCTCTTACTCCCCCGGAAATTGCAGGCAGACGGTCAAAACGCCCTCCCGCCAATCCGCCGTAACGCTCCCTCCCATCCGCTCGGTCAGGTGCCGGGCGATGGACAGCCCCAGGCCGGTGCCCTGCCCGCCGGACTCCACGGTGAAATACCGGTCAAACAGCTTTTCCGCCAGCACCGGGGTCAACGCCGGGGCGGCGTTGGAGAAGGTCAGGGTCCCGTCTTCCTCCAGTGTCACCAGCAGACCGCCGGAACTGTACTTGGCCGCGTTAGACAGCACGTTGCCCAGCACCCGGCTGAGCGCTTCCCGGTTTAACCGGCGGATGACCGGGCACCCCGGCAGATGGATCTCCGGTGAAATGCCCCTGGCGGACAGCGCCCCGTACCAGGCCGACAGGCCCTCCTCCACCGCCCGGCCCAGACTGACGTCCTCCATCACGTCCTCCCTGCCGGAGGATAAAACCGCCGAGTAACGGAAAAATTCCTCCGTCATCTCCCTCAGGTGGTCCGTCCGTCCCCGGATCAGGGACAGGTACCGCTCCGCCGTTTCGCTTTTCTCCTCACCCTCCAGCAGGTCCAGATAGCCGCAGATGGCGGTGAGGGGCGTGCGGAGATCGTGGGAGATGTTGGTTACAGCGTCCTTCAATTCCCGGTCGCCGCTCTGATACTGCTGCCGCTCCTGCCGGAGCTGGCGCAGCTGGACGTTCAGCGCGGCGGCCAGGCGGCACATGGCCCCATCCCGGCTGGGAATAGACAGTAAGGTGTTGGTGTCCGTCTCCAGACGCTCCCGCATCCCCTGCCGCAGCTCCTCCGCCGAGCGGCGCAGGAGAACGATCTTCCAGACCAGCAGCAGTACCGCCAGCCCCAGCAGGATACACAGAACGCCAAGAACACACACCATAAGTTGAACCTCACTTCAAATCCTTCTTCCGGAACAGCGCCAGTCCCGCTCCGGTGCTGACAGCGATGGCAGCCAGACTCACCAGCGGCAGGCGCACCGGACAGTCCTCCGCCGTGGCCAGCAGCTGCACCGCCTGACAGCCGGGCAGATCGTACAGAAACTCGAAGACCGTCCGCTTTACCCCCTGCACATACGCTGGATTCGGCATAGCCTCCCGCACCATGATCTGGCCGTTCTCAATGTACTCCCGGGCCGGGATGACAGCCTGTTCTGTCAGGCGGGAATTGAGATAAATCCCCAGAAACAGGAGAAAATAGGCCAGAAAGATGCAGATAATCGCCACCACCGCCTTGTTCTGGTTCAGCATGGCAACCATGGTAAAGACAGCGCACAGGGCGGCAGTCATGATGAAGGAGCAAAGGGTGAACCACAGCAGCGACCGAACGCTCATGGTAAAGGGCCCTAGCAGCGGAATGCCCACGGCCATCATAGGCACAATGTACCCGCAGCACACCAGAACCCCGGCCGCCCCGCAGACAACAAGGTTGGAGAAATAAACAGCGGCTCTGGAATGCCCCACGGCGATCTTATTGCGCATAACTCCGTCACTGTACTCCGCCCCTACGAAAAGACTGCAAAAAGCGGACAATACCACGCCGGACATTAACACAAAGATCATGTACCGGTTGTCCAAGATCCCCTCCGCTCCCATAAGCCGGGGCTGATAACTGAGGGCCAGCTCAACAATGCTTACGGCAAACATCACACCCACCGCCACCCAGAAAGCCACGCTGCGCCAGAGGCGGGAGAAGCCCGCGTACAATAAGTTTCTCATACCCCGCCTCCTATTTCAGGTCCCTGCGCCGGAAGAACGCCAGCCCCGCCCCAGTGCTGGCGGCGATGACGGCCAGGCTCAGCAGCGGCATCCGCCAGAGGTTGGGGGTATTGAGCATACTGATCCGGTAATACTGTCCTGTGGGCAGGATATCCAGCACCAGCTGCCATGTGGTCATGCGCTGGACATAGTCCGCTTCCCCAAAGTGCTGGGGAAGTGACAGATAGCTGATCTCCTGCAGCCCGGTGGTGGAGATGATCGCCGCCGCCAGCATCAGGAGCAGCGCCGCGATGGTCGCGGCTGTCTGATTGCCCAGCAGGGTCGCCAGCAGTTTCACCACCGCCGCCCAGGCCATCCGGGCCAGCAGCAGCACAGCCACCCATGCCAGCATCTGCCCGGCCGAAGAACGCAGCAGGACGCCGGACACGTCCCAAATGGGCTTTGCGCAAAAAACGCCTGTCACGAGCAGATACAGCGCGTCCAGCCCTGCCGCCGTTATCACGCAGGCAAGCAGGTCCGCCAGATAGACCGATTTCCGTGTGTGGCCCACGATGAGCTTGTTGCGCAAGGTGCTGTTGCTGTAATCCGCACCCAGGTAGAGGCTCAGCAGCGGGGCCGCGATCAGCGTGGAGATGGGAAAATAGCTCAGCAGAAGATACCCGGCGGTCAGGATGAACTCCAGCGTGACCGGCTCTCCCGCCGCGCAGTGGTCCCAACAGGACAGGACTGCCAGCGCCACATAGGCCAGCTCCGCCAGCAGGGCAATCAGAAACGCCCTGCTCCGGACCATCCTCCGGAGGTTGGCGTACAGTAAGTTTCTCATACGCTCCCCCTCCCCTATTTCAGGTCCTTGCGCTGGAACATGACCAGCCCTGTCCCCGTACTGACAGCAATAACAGCAAAACTCAACAGCGGCAATCGCCACAGACGCTCCGCCGACAATCCGCTGAGCTGGATAGCCTGACCGCTGGGCAGAAGATCAAAGAAGAACTCATACACCTCCCGCTCCGTACCGCGCACATAGGCCAGATTCGGCACCATTTCGCCCACAAGGATGCTGCCGTCCTCCGTTTCCTCATAGTACGACAGATATTCTTCCGGAGCATTCAGCCTACCGCTGATAAAACTCCCGGCATACAGGAGGGCAATAGCCAGCAGCAGGCAGATAATGGCAGAGACCGTTCGACTCCTGCTCAAAAAGGAGATCATTGTAAAAACAGAGGAAACTGCCATAGACATAACAAAGCTGCACAGCAGATACACCAGCACACTGGAAAGCGTTGAAGCGATCCCCAGCAGCGGGACGCCCACCAGCAGCGAGGGGATAATATACGCACCGCATATCATGATATTTGCCGTGGAGCAGATAATAAACATAGATGAATATATCTCGCCCCTTTTATGTCCGACGATGATCTTGTTCCGGATCGTGCCGCCGCTGTATTCCGTTCCGATAAACACGCTGGAAAACACGGCGGCAAGAACAATGTGAAACACCCCGTAGTTCAACAGCACCTCGTCAAGAAAGCTGACATATCCAAGCCTTGCCATGTCTGCATGAAGTTCTACCGTCATATACAGCCCCATGGCCGCCATAATAGCGGCGCAGGCCCAAAAAACATGATTTTTCCATAGGCGAAGGAACTCTGCGGATAATAAATTTCTCATGCTCCCCTCCCCTACTTCAGGTCCTTGCGCCGGAACAGGAGCATCCCCGCGCCGGTACTGACCGCGGTGATCCCCAGCGCGCACAGCATCATCCGAACAGGGTGGGCAAACGTAAGAATATAGTACCGGACAGCCTGTCCGGTGGGGATGAAGTCGGCAAGGAACTCGTATACCGCCCGTTCCGTGCCCTGCAAATACTTGGGGTTAGGTTCCATTTCGGAGACAAATTCCCCGTCCACCATTTTATAGGCAAGGTGTTCCGGCGCTGCGTCCAGCCTGGCGAAAATGTAGGTGCTGGCAATCATCATGGCAAAAAAGAACAGAATGCAGATGATCGCTGTGGTGGCCTTGTAACTGCAATTCATGGCGACAGCGGTATAAAGCGCGCAGAACGCCGCCTCCAGGAGCAGGGAGCCCGCCAGCGTGATCAGGATGATCTTCCAGTCCACGGTCAGCCAGCCCGCGAAGGGTACGCCAAGCACCCCCGCCGTCAGCATATAAACCGCGCAGTACAGCCAGCTGACCAGAGTCGTGGAGATCAGATTGGACAAGTAAATATCCCGGCGAAGATGCCCTACCGACAGCTTGTTGCGGATGGTGCCGTCGCTGTATTCCGTGCCCAGGGTAGTACTGACGACTACCGACATCAGGAATCCCACGATGATCGTGTAGATAAAAAAGGTCTCATCCAGGAAGAATACGACGCCCAACTCCATTTGGTCGCTGACATGCGTATAGGTCGTGAAGGCAGCCATCGCCACGCAGGCCAGGGCCCCGCCCCAGACCACCAGTGCCTTCCGCAGCCGGAAGAAATTCGCCCGCAGGAGATTAGTCATCGACCTCACCTCCCACAAGGCTCATGTAGTAGCTCTCCAGGCTCTCGTCGTGCTCGTGGATGTTCTTCACCTCGCACCCGGCGTTGTGGAGAGCCAGGGTCAGCTCGGTAACAGAGGGAGCGTCGTACACGTCCGCCTCGGTATCGCTGCGGATGGAATACTCCAGCCCCAGCTTATCCAGCGCGGCGGTGAGAGGCTTCGCGTCGCTGACAGTGAGCCGCAGGCACTTCCGGCAGCTGGCCTCCAGCTCGGCGGCACTCATTTCCTTCACCATCCGTCCCCCGTCGATGAAGCCGTAGTGGGTGGCGAGGCGGCTCAGCTCGTCGAGAATGTGGCTGGAGATGAGCACGGTGATCTGCCTCTCCCGGTTCAACCGCAATATCAGCTCCCGGATTTCCACGATGCCCTGCGGGTCCAGTCCGTTGGCGGGCTCGTCCAGGATCAGAAAATCCGGGTCCCCCGCCAGAGCCACGGCAATACCCAGCCGCTGCCGCATACCCAGCGAAAAGTCTCTCGCTTTCTTTTTCCCGGTATTTTGCAGCCGGACCAGCTCCAGCAGCTCCTGCAATCCGTCGTAGGACGGCAGACCCAGGATCTGGTACTGCTGTTTCAGATTCTCCTCCGCCGTCATGGACAGATAGATGGAAGGGGTTTCCACCACCGCGCCCATCCGGCGGCGGGCCTTGGTGATCTCTCGGCTGTTATTGGCGCAGCCATAGAGGGTAAAGGAGCCCTCCGTCGGCTCCTGCAAACCGCAGACCAGGCGGATCAGAGTAGTTTTACCCGCGCCGTTGCGGCCTACAAAGCCGTAGATAGCTCCTTTTTCCACGTGCATAGTCAGGCCGTTGAGGGCCTTACCGTTTTTGTAGTGCTTGATAAGATTGTCGGTTTTCAGAATGTATTCCATTTCCTTCTTGCCTCCTTGTTTGGGTGGGATAAACATATTGTAACCGGTGAAGGTTAAGAAACCAGTTAAGGAAATGGATAAGAAACAGTAAAGAGTTTTAAGATTTGTTTTACGGATCGATTCTCCATTAAAAACGGAGCAAGCCCGCCCCCAGCACCCCGGGAGATCCAGCGTGTGAGACGGTAGGGTCTGCGTTGACATCCTACAGTAGACGCAGAGCAGGCGAAACCACACCAGAAGTCCTGTTCAGACCGGACGGACCACAGGACGAGCGCAAAAAAACAATAACCCCCGTCATTCAGGAAGGTCCTTAGGAAACATAGTTTCCTAAGCGCGCTTTTGTAACTTTTCGCGCGTGCGAAAAGTTAGCCCCCGTCCCCCGCCCCGTGGGCGGGTTACTCCGCCAACTTGAACCCAATACCCCACACAGCCTCAATGCACTCCCCCGCCCCGGCCTCCCGGAGCTTCCGGCGGAGGTTGCTGACGTGGACCTTCAAAGAACTCTCCGCGCAGTCCGGCGTTTCCGCGCTCAACTGGTCCAATAAGCGGGATTTTGGGATCACCTGCTTTGGATTCTGCATCAGCAGCTTCAAAATACCGAACTCCGTCCGGGTCAGGCGGACAGCTTCGCCGTCCACAGCAACCTCCCGGCTCTCCGGGTCCAGGACGATCCCCTTGTGCCGCAGCAAACTCCCCTGCGGCGTTCCCCGGCGGAGCTGGACGGCAATGCGGGCCAGCAGTTCCCGTGTATCAAAGGGTTTTGTCAAATAGTCGGCGGCTCCGCTCAGCAGGAGCTCCACCTTGTCCTCCACCCCGGCTTTGGCAGACAGCACGATCACCGGGATGCCCGCCAGATGGGGCAGCACCGCCTCCCCGCTCAAGCCCGGCAGCATCAGATCCAGCAGCACAAGATCCGGCCTTCCGGCCTCCAGCAGCAGCACCGCTTCCGTCCCAGAGTAGGCCCGCAGCACATCGTACCCCTCCCGGCGCAGCAGCTCCTCCAGCATATCCCCAATGTAGATGTCGTCGTCCACGACGGCAATGCGAGCGCTGCTCATAGCTCTATCTTCTCCACGGAAAAGGACCCGTCCTCCTCCACCGTCAGCATAGCCATAGTGGGCGCCGTCCGGTAGGGCCGGGGAAAGGAACAGCTCCCGGGGTTCAGCCACAGCCGCTTCATGATCCACTCCTGGCTATACTGGTGGGTGTGTCCGCAGATCACCACGTCGACCCCGTCCAGCCCCCAGGGGATACTCTCCCTCCGGTGGGCCATGCAGAAGCTCACGCCCCCCAGGCTGAAGCGCATCACCTGGGGCAATTCCTGGGCCCAACCGCCCCAGTCGTTGTTTCCCCGCACGGCGTACACGGGGGCGATCCGCTCCAGCGCATCCAGTATCTCCCAGTCGTCAAGATCTCCCGCGTGGAGGATAAAGTCCACGCCCGCCAGCCGCTCTGCCGCTTCCACCCGCAGCCGTCCGTGGGTATCCGAGATCACACCGATCCGCATCATTTCTCCTCCTGCTGCTCCGCCAGCATGTCCGCAAATTCATCCTCTGTCAGCACCGGGATGCCCAGCTCATTTGCCTTGCGCAGCTTGCTCCCGGCATTCTCGCCCGCCACCACGTAGGTGGTCTTCTTGCTCACCGAGCCGCTGGCCTTGCCGCCCCGGGCCTCGATGAGCGCGGCGGCCTCGTCCCGGGTGAACCGCTCCAGCGCCCCCGTCAGCACGAAGGTCATGCCCCTGAACTGCTCCCCGGCGCTCTGCTGGGCGGCCTCCATGCTGACCCCCGCCTCTTTCAGACGGCCAATCAGGTGCTGGGACTGCGGGCTGTCCATCCATTCCCGGATGTAAGCGGCAGTGATGCCGCCCACGTCGTCAATAGCGGTCAGCTCCTCCTCGCTGGCCTGGGCCAGGGCGTCAAAAGACCCGAATTGCGCCGCCAGGATCTTCCCCGCCTTCTGTCCCACCTGCCGGATGCCCAAAGCGTAGAGCAGGCGCTCCAGCCCCCGCTCCTTGCTGGCCGCGATGGCCTTTACCGCGTTCTGAGCGGACTTCTTTCCCATCCGCTCCAAATTCTCCAGCTGCTCTGTGCTCAAAAAGTACAGGTCTGCCGGCGTTTTGACAAGTCCTGTATCAATCAGCTGCCGCATGACGGCAGGTCCCATGCCGTCGATGTCCATGGCATCCCGGCTGGCAAAATGGGTCAAGTTCCGGTGCAGCTGCGCTGGGCACTCCGCCCCGGTACAGCGAAGCGCGGCCCCATCCTCGTCCCGCTCCACCGGCGCACCGCAGACCGGGCAGATATCCGGCAGATGGTACGGCACAGTCCCTTCCGGACGGAGGTCCTTCAGCACCTCCACCACCTCGGGGATGATCTCCCCAGCCTTTTGCAAAACCACAGTGTCGCCAATACGGATGTCCTTCTCGTCGATAAAATCCTGATTGTGGAGGGTGGCGTTGGTGACTGTAGTCCCCGCCAGCCGCACCGGCTCCACCACTACTTTAGGTGTCAGCACCCCGGTCCGGCCCACCTGAACCACGATGTCCAGCACTTTGCTGGGCTTCTGCTCCGGCGGATACTTGTAAGCGATAGCCCACCGGGGGCATTTAGCAGTACTTCCCACTGCCGTACGTTCTGACAAGGAATTTACCTTTACAACCGCCCCATCCATGTCGAAGGGCAATTCCTCCCGGCTTTCCCCCAACCGGACGATCTCTGCATTGACATCCTCCGCATTTTCCAATACCTTGTGGGGGATCGTCTGGAACCCCTGGGAGGCGATATAGTCAAGAGTCTCACCATGTGTAGCAAATGTCCTGCCCTCCGCCAGCTGGAGATTGAACACCCGGATGTCCAGCAAACGCTTGGCGCAGATCTTGGGGTCCAGCTGCCGCAGAGAACCGGCGGCGGCATTGCGGGGATTGGCAAACAGTGCCTCCCCGTTGTCCTCCCGCTGGCGGTTGAGCTTATGAAAGACGTTCTTGGGCATGAATACCTCACCCCGGACGATGAGCCGGGGCAGCTTGTCCGGCAGAGTCATGGGGATGGACTTGATGGTGCGAAGATTTTCCGTCACATCCTCCCCGACCCGCCCGTCTCCCCGGGTAGCGCCCTGCACAAAAACTCCATCCCGGTACTCCAGTGCCACACTCAAACCATCCACTTTTGGCTCCACGCTGTACTCCACCGTCTCCAGCGCCTCGTCCATCCGCTGGGCGAACTCCTCCACCTCCTCCGGTGAGAAGACGTCCTGTAAGCTCTCCAGGGGCACGGGGTGCTCTACCTGGGTAAAGCTCTCCAGGGCGGCTCCCCCCACCCGCTGGGTGGGGGAATCCGGGGTGATCTCCTCCGGGTGTGCCGCCTCCAGTTCCTCCAGGCGGCGGAGAAGGCGGTCATACTCGTAGTCCTCCATAGTAGGATCGTCCAGCACATAGTAGCGGTATCCCGCCTCATTCAGCTGTTCCCGCAGGGTCTGCATTTCACTCTTATAATCCATTGCTTTCCTCCGTTGCTGCGCTCAGCCGCCCGAGAAGGGGGCGATTGCGTATTATCCGTTGTTGATCGCGTACTCGTAGGCGTCCTCCTCCACAGCATTCCCGGAATCAAAGTAGGTATAGGTGCCGGGGACCTCTCCTACGATGACCGTCTCCGCTACCGAGAAGGAGTTGGAGATCTCCGTCCCCGTGCGGAAGCCGGGGAGCAGGATGGACATATAGACGTCTACGCACAATAAAATCCGGTGGGTGGTCTGGTTGATGCCCGCGTGAGAAAACTCATTCTCAAACCGGGCCGTACAGCTTCCCGTGGACTGCGTCCGAACCGTCAGCTCAGGCCCCCGCCCTGCCAGAAAAGCGGAACCGCTCAGCGTCCCCACCGGGATACCCAGCTCGATATCCGCCATTTCACTCAGACCCTCCAGAATGTCCTGCGTGATAGACGACTGTAAGCGGTTGAACTCCGCCATATTGCTCACCAGGGCCGCCACGCCGCCGCTGTCGTTCTTTTCCAGGGAAATGAGATCGGTATATTGTATCTCCCCGCTGTTGACTGCGCTGCTGACCGCCTCCGTCACCACCTGGTTCACCATGTTGGACACCCGCGTCACCGCCAGACTGCCTAAAATAGATTTCAGGTGGTTGGTCCCGACAATGGCCAGGACTATAAGGATACAGGCGAAAAAGAAGCAGAAAAACTTAGCCTTCTGCCGGGGCTGCATGGGCGGACGGCGGCGCATAGGATCATCACCTCACGGTAAGCCTATGATGCCACAGCTTTTCCCTATTCCTGACCCTTATTCCGGCAGACCGTTCACCAGGTCCTTGAACACACGCCCCCGCTCCTCAAAGTTCTTAAAGCGGTCAAAGGATGTACTGGCCGGAGACAGGATCACCACATCCCCCTCGCCGGACCGCTCATCCGCCAGACGTACCGCCGCCGGATAGTCCTCAGCGGTCAAAATCTCCAGGCCATGATAGTTCTCCGCCGTCACAACGGCCTCCCGGATCACCGCCTCCGTCGCGCCGCAGAGGATCAGCAGTTTCACATGATCGTTGACCACAGGCCCCAGGGCCTCGTAGCCGATGCCCTTGTCCTTGCCCCCGGCGATTAAAATAACTTTCTCCGGGAAGGACCGCAGGCCCGCGATGGTCCGGCTTGGACTGGAGGCGATGGAGTCATTGTACCAGCGCACCCCGTGCCGTTCCCGCACCAGCTCAATGCGGTGCTCCACACCGCCAAAGGACCGGGCAAAGGAGCGGATCGTCTCATCGGGCACCAGCCCCTGCACCGCGCAGATGGCCGCCATGTAGTTCTCCACGTTGTGATCCCCCGGCAGCAGGATTTCAGACAGCGGCAGCACCGGTCTATCGGCTTTTTCGTCCCGATACCAGATAGTCCCTTCCTTCAAATAGCAGCCGATAGAAGGTAAACCGTCCAAAACTCGTGTAAAGTAAGATACCTTTGCATCCGTTCTGGCAGAAAGTTCTTTTGTAATTTGATTATCCCAATTGCACACTGCCCGACCTGACGGAGATTGATATGCCAGCAGATTGGCCTTGGCCTCCACATACTCCGCCATATCGGTGTGGACATCCAGATGATTCGGGGCCAGGTTGGTCAGCACTGCAATATGGGGGCTCTTTTTCATGGTCAGCAGCTGGAAGGAACTGAGCTCCACCACCGCCCATTCCGTAGGCTGGATGCTGTCTGCCTCTGCCAGCAGCGGATGGCCGATGTTCCCTCCCAGATGGACGGTATGCCCCGCCGCCTCCAGAAGCCTGGCAATGATGGTGGTAGTAGTGGTCTTCCCATCGCTGCCCGTGACCGCCAGAATGGGACAGGGGCAGATGTCAAAAAATACCTCCATCTCCGAAGTGATCACACTCCCCCGCGCCCTGGCCTCCTCCAGAAACCGTGGATGCAGACCCGGGGTGCGGAAGATCACATCCTGATCCAGGCCCTCCAGATAGTGCTCGCCCAGCTGGAGCTTGCAGCCCATTTTCTCCAGGTTATCCCCCATCGCGCCCAAGGCGGCGTGGTCCTTCTTATCGCAGGCGGTCACGTCGATCCCGGCCTCCAGTAGCAGAGCCAGCAGTGGCTGATTGCTGACGCCGATGCCGATCACCGCTACCCGCTTCCCTTTCAGTGTATCCAAATACCCGTGCAGGGTCATAGGAATCCCTCCTTTAGATATTTCCAGTTGTTATATTGTACCATAAAATCGCCAGATTTTGTGGTACAATATGCCATCTTTTTCGGTTGCCCCGACAGGGGCGAGAAAAAGGGCTTAAATAAAATATAATAGCTGCTTTGCGGCTATTATACCACCGGACGGCGAAGAAAACAACAAATTTATCCAGCCCAGCCGGTTTCGGCGTTGACAAGTCCCCCCTTCTCCTGTAAAATGGAGATGAGTAAGACAGACGGTCGCGTGGCGGCGGCGAAAGCCCCGTCATGAGGAAAGTCCGGGCTCCATAGGGCAAGGATAACGGGTAACGCCCGCCGAAGGCGACTTCAGGAAAAGTGCAACAGAAATAAACCGCAGATTGTTAGGTGCTTAACGGGGTGCCTGCGTAGTCTGGTAGTGCGGCCTGCGGCCACACTACCCTAGATCGCGCTAACGGCCCCGTCGAGGGGCCGCGCGCGATTACAGCGTGTCTGGCCCCTTGGGCCAGACACGCTGTAAGGGTGGAAAGGCGAGGTAAGAGCTCACCCATCGGCTGGAGACTGTCCGATGCTG
The DNA here is from genome assembly GCA_014799915.1 of Oscillibacter sp. Lineage (GTDB taxonomy): Bacteria > Bacillota > Clostridia > Oscillospirales > Oscillospiraceae > Pelethomonas. The sequence continues at coordinate 11,668 of JAAVHD010000072.1, read as the reverse complement.
TAAACTCTATCCGGAGCAACACCGTGGGAGGACAGGTTGCGAATGTGCGATCATGATCGGCCCGATCGTCCTCAAGGAGGTGGCTGGAGTGGTTTGGCAACAAACCGCCTAGATAGATGACCGTTTAATACAGAACCCGGCTTACAGTCTTGCTCACTATATAAGGGGAGAGATGCCTCACTGGCGTTCCTCCCCTTTCTGCATCCGCTAACAGGACATGTTTTGCATATTTTTCAGCACCATTCCTGATTATACTGCATAAGCTGTTTCTATAAAATAGCACTAAGAACAGTTTATCAGGAGGCATCGTATGAAACAGCCTGTTTTTACCGGGTCCTGTGTGGCCATCGCCACCCCTTTTACGGATCATAACGCCATCGACTACCCCGCCCTGCGGCAGCTGCTGGATTTTCAGCTGGAAAACGGCACCGACGCCGTGGTAGTCTGCGGCACCACCGGCGAAGCCGCCGCCATGAGCTACGTGGAGCGGATGCGTACCATCGAGACAGTGGTCCGCCATGTGGACGGCAGGATCCCCGTCATCGCCGGAACCGGTTCCAACAACACAGAGAACGCCATCACCCTCTCCAAGGACGCCGCGCTGGCGGGCGTAGACGCCCTGTTGGTGGTGACGCCCTTTTACAATAAGGCCACCCAGAAGGGCCTGGTCCACCACTACACATCCATCGCCGACGCGGTGACAAAGCCCATGATCCTCTATGACGTCCCCTCCCGCACAGGGGTAAAATGCACCGCCGAAACATATGCCGAGCTGGCAAAGCACCCCAATATCGTGGGCGTCAAGGAAGCCAGCGGCGACCTGGCTCTGGTCCAGAAGACCCGGGAACTGTGCCCCGAGGATTTTTACATCTGGTCCGGCAACGACGACGAAACAGCACCCATGATGCTCCTGGGCGGCAAGGGAGTCATCTCCGTGGCGGCCAACGTGGCGCCAAAGGAGATGCACGAGCTGACAGCCGCCTGCCTGAACGGAGATTTCGTCACCGCCGGGAAGATGCAGCTGCGGCTGCGGAAGCTCTGCGAAGCTCTGTTCTGGGAGGTCAACCCCATCCCCGTAAAGACCGCCCTGGCCATCATGGGACACTGTCAGGAGATTTTCCGTCTGCCCATGTGCGAGATGGAGCCGGAGAACCGGGAGAAACTGAAGGCCGTCTTGCAGGAATACGGGTTGATCGGATAAGCCACTGTTTTTGACATTCCTCCTCCCCTGTGCTAGAATGGGCCAAACGCACAGGGGAGGAAATATTTATGGCTGAAACCATTTACATCGACAAGAATACCATGCCCGGAGCCTTCGGCATCACTTTTTTTAGGCAGGAAATCACCGTGGTCTTCACCGGGTTGGAGGTACACACCGAGAAAGACGATCCTATTTTAGCTGAGATCTCCCGTCTGTGCGGGCTGGATTTCTTCTCGCAGGAACCGGAAGTGCCGCTGTACAGCGTGCCCTACCTGGAGGTGTTTGCCTCGGACGGCCGGGGCGGATGGCTGGCGGGGACCGAAGACCTCAAAGACGGCCCTGTTTACCACATCGCCCAGGACCGCAATGTCACCCCCGTGACGGAGCATCTTAGTGCTCTGTTCAATATGATGGTATCCGACCCGGACTGGCGGCAAAAGCATCTGCCAGGCGATTGGCCCCCTCTTCCGGAGGACAGGACTGGGAGACAGAAACTGGCAGAGGCGCTGCATCTCCCCTGCCCCGTGCCGGAGGAGACCGAGAAGACCAGCACCCTTCCGCGCGTGTTCTCCTCCCGCGAAGAAGCGGCGAAGGAGTTTCCCATTCAGGACATCTGGACTGTCCTCCGGCAGAAGAAAACGCCCCGGTTCCAAGTCCACCCCATGATGTCCCCGACAGACCGGGAGGGCCGGGCCTTTGTCCACTACCGGTCCTGGCAGGAGACCTACCCCGGCCTGATGCCGGAGAGCATCTTGGCTGGTCACACCTTGAAACGGTGCCGGAAAATCGCGGAAAAGGGCAACCCGGATACCAACTTTGTCCTCCTGGACCGTGAGAACGGCGACCGGGTTGTAGGCTTTGCCACCATTTCTTACCGCGCACGGGACTTCGTGTCCGTACCGGAGGCCGGGGAAGTTATCGCGCTGTATGTCCTGAAAGAGTACCAGGGATTTGGTCTTGGAAAGCTGCTGATGGAGCACTGTCTCGCCCGTCTCCCCCGGCCTCGGACAGCACTGTTTGTGCTGAAGGGCAACGAAAAAGCCATCGAGTTCTACGAGCACATGGGGTTCCGGTTTACCGGACATTCACTGGTTGACGAACGCAATAGTGCAAAAATGACAGAGCTGGAAATGGTCCTGGAACGGGAAACGGCCAATGAATAAATCAGGCCAGGGACTATTGTCCCTGGCCTTTTGCTGCCCTAAGCGCCGCATGTCAGCACCACATATCCCCCATACACCGCCAGCAGCGCGATCCCCTGCCACCTTCGGAACCGCGCGGTAACGATCGCCGGGACCACCGCGATGACGCCCACCAGCAGACAGGCGGGAATGTCGATCCGCGCCGAGGCAGCCGACACCGGCAGCGCCTGCCCGGTGATCAGGGCGCTGACAGGCAGGATCATGGTCAGATCCAGGATGTTAGCCCCCAGGATATTCCCCACGGACAACGCGGACTGCTTCTTCACAATGGCAGTGACCGTGGTCACCAGCTCCGGCAGGGACGTGCCGATCGCCACGATGGTCACACCGATGATCCGCTCCGATATCCCCGCCAGGCGGGCCAGGGCGCTGCCGCTGTCCACCAGCAGGTCCGCCCCCAGCATGACCGCCGCCGCTCCGGCGGTAAATTTAAGGCACTGGAACAAGATCGTCCGCTTCCGCGGCGCCTCCCATACCGGCCCCAGATCCCCGCCGCAGCGCATAGCCCGCTGTGCGCCCCGCAGGTTTTCGTATGTAAAGACAGCAAAGATCCCCACCAGCGCCAGGGAAAGCGTCACCCCCACGCCGCCCTGCCTGCCGCCCAGGACCAGCACCCCCGCGGCGGCCAGCATCAGCAACGATTTGAGCAGATAATCCCCCCGCCGTATCCTCACGGGCATACAGATGACGGAGGCCGCCATAATGAGCCCCAGATTGGCGGTAACACTGCCCACGGCGTTGCCTACCGCCATGTCGGTTTTCCCCAGACTTGCCGCCATGACGGACACCAGCAGCTCCGGCAGCGTAGTGGCCAGACTCACGATGGTAGCCCCCACAATCAGCTTGGGGATGCCGCTGACCTCCGCGATCCAGGAGGCCGCATCCACAAACCAGTCCCCGCCCTTAACGATCAGGATAATCCCCGCCAGGAAGATCATCCCCAGCATTGCCAATTCCATATTCTTTTTCCCCCTTCTCCGCAGCACACGGCCGTCCCTACTCTACCATGTCCGAAGAGGAAAAAATGTACGTATCCTGTCGCTCGATGAAATTTTGCAGGGAGAGGCCAACGCCCCTCCCCGCAAAATCTTATTCTTCTTCCCCGCCTACGGAGACCGGCAAGCCATTGACCTCCACGTCGTTCCCCGCCGGGATCAGCAGATACTTCACCCCGTCGATCACCCGCGTCTCCACCAGATAGCTGCAAGCGGGGTCCACCGTAACGGTGGCCTCCCCGGCTTTGACCTCGAAGCGCTTGCTGTCGATCAGGTTTTCCGGGTTCAGCGCCGCGTTTTCTCCAAAGCGTTCCGCGCACTCTCGACGGAAAGCCTCCGTCTGCTCAGGAGAAACCCCCTGCCCGAGGAGGATCTCCTCCACCTCTTTCGTAGTCACGGCCAGAGGCTCGGGGTCCTTGGTCTCCCGGTGAGTCTCGATCTTCTCCCGCAGCTGCTCATGGATAGCCTGGACGACCTCCAGCCGGCAGGAGCCCTCCAGCGCCCCGGTGAGAGCGCTTTCAAAAGCTTCCCGCTGCTCCCCGGCGGACATGGGCGGCTCAGTGTGGAACACCGCGTCCAGGAAATCCTGGTGCAGATCCCCGGCGGACTTTGTGTAGAACAGGACATTGTAGATATTGGCCGCCCGGTCATCGAAAGCCGGGAACAGGAAGCCCAGCTCCGGCGCAGCGACGATCTGCTCCGGTGCGCAGCTGTGGAACTCGTTCTCCCCGGCGAAATATCCCAGCTCCATCTTTCCGTCCTTCACCGGGCATACGCCGCAGAGGATGTAGCGGAACACACTCTCGGATTCCTGCTCCTCCCCGTCTCTGCCCCGCTGAGGCACATCATAGGTGTCGTAGGCCAGCAGGATCACATAGTTGGTATCCCCAAAATCCAAAGAATCAATGACCTTCCGGTAAAACTCCTCCCGGATCTCACCGCTTTTCAGCTCCGACTCCCGCAGGGCGGAGAGCAGCCGATACTCGTCGCTGTCCATCACCTGCTCGGTGGAGAACACCACGTCGATGAGATTCTTCCCCAGCGTGCCGGACAGGGTCTTCTTCAGGAGGCCCAGATATTTCTCCGCCTCCTGCTCATTCATACGGCCCAGATTTTCATCCAGATAGGAGATGATCTCCCTGTTGCTATTGACATAACACCCATAGATGCACTTCACGGCGCACTTTTCCGGGCGGAGGCGGCGGCGCAGCTCGCCCACTTCTTTTTGATTCATACAGGATATCCTCGCTTTTGCAGTCAGGCTCGCCCCCCGCAGGAGACGGCAGATGTTTCCTCCCTATTGTAACGGAAAACCGGGGGAAAAGCAATATCTTTCTCCGCTTGCCAAGGTCCTGCATCTGTGGTACAATCAGGTGAAAAATGTCTGTGTGGAGGAGAACATGTCCAAAGAGATCAACTGGAGCGCCTATCTGAGCCCGGAGGCGTCTCCCGGTTTTTTACAGCAGCTGGGACTGGTCCTGCGTCTGAGCGTCCCCGCCATCCTGGCGGAGACCAGCGCCATCGCCATGGAATATATTGACGCGGGCATGGTAGGCTCCCTGGGTGCCTCGGCCACCGCCGCCATCGGCCTGGTGGCCAGCACCACGTGGCTCTTCGGCGGCATCTGCGCTTCCGCCGCCGCTGGATTCTCCGTCCAGATCGCCCAGCTTATCGGCGCGGGACGGCATAAGGAGGCCCAATCCGTGGTGCGCCAGGGATTGATGACCGCCATCGCTATCGGTGTGCTGCTGGGAGGCATTGGGGCTGGGATCAGCTCCAGCCTCCCCCACTGGCTCCACGGCGCGGATGACGTATGCCCCCATGCCAGCCGGTATTTCCTGATCTACTCCTGCGCCCTGCCCTTCTCCATGTTGCGGCAGACCTCAGGCAGTATGCTCCAGTGCAGCGGCGACATGCGCACGCCCAGCACGCTGAATATCCTGCTGTGCGTCCTGGACGTGATCTTCAACTCCTTCCTGATCTTCCCCACCCGGGCGGTCACGCTCCTCGGTTCGTCCATCACGCTTCCGGGAGCGGGACTTGGCGTCACCGGCGCGGCCCTGGGCACCGCCTTATCGGAGGTAGTCATCTCCGTCTCTATGGTCCTGTTCCTGTGCTTCCGGTCACCGGCCCTGCGCCTGGTAAAGGGCATCCCCTGGCAACTGGAGAAAAACTGCATCCAAACCGCCGCCAGACTGTCCCTGCCCATCGCCCTGGAGCGGGTCATCTCCGGCGGGGCCTACGTGGCCGGTACCCGGATCGTGGCCCCCCTGGGTACAGTAGCGGTAGCAGCCAACTCCCTGGCAGTAACAGCTGAGGGCTTCTGCTATATGCCGGGCTACGGCATCGGCTCTGCGGCAACTACCCTGGTGGGCCAGAGCACCGGCGCGGGCCGGAAGGACCTGTGCAAACACTTCGCCTACCTCACCACAGCGCTGGGGATGCTCCTCATGGCACTGACAGGGACGCTCATGTTCCTGATCGCGCCATGGATGTTCTCCCTGCTGACCCCGGACCCGGCGATCCAGGAGCTGGGGACCCGCGTGCTGCGGATCGAAGCATTTGCCGAACCGCTGTTTGCCGCCTCCATCGTGGCGGCAGGCGCCCTGCGGGGCGCGGGGGACACGCTGGTGCCCAGCGTCCTCAATCTGGTGAGCATGTGGGGCGTGCGGATCACCATGTCCATGGTGCTGGCACCCCGGTTCGGACTGCCCGGTGTCTGGATGGCCATGTGTGGTGAGCTGTGCATCCGGGGCGTTCTGTTCCTGGTGCGGCTGCTGCGGGGAAAGTGGCTGGAAAACAGGGCAGTCAAAATTCCGGAAACCTGATAAAAAGTGGGAGGCCGCGCCTGCGGCCTCCCTTTTCGTTTGGCATTATACTTCCCGATTATAAACTTTCTTCACGTGCTCCCTGCCCCGCCAGATGAACAGGTAGATCGCCCCCAGCTGCAAGATATTGGCTCCCACAACGATCCCACGCTCCGGCAAGATCTCCGCCAGCGCGCCGACAGCAAGGCTTCCGACGACGCTGCCCAGGAAGGTGATCATCTGGAAAATCCCGTTGAATCTGGCCCGCTTGTTATCCGGCACATAGGACTGCATCGCCGCCGAGCGAATGGTGTAGGAGGTCACGCCCAGCACGCCGTTCAGAAAGAACGATACCGCCATCAGCGGAACCGGCAGAAACAGCACTGACCCCGCCAGCGCCGTGGTCACCACATAGACCACCAGCGCAACGGAAAACTTCTTTTCCTTTGGAACCTGCGTCTTATACTGGACGACGCCGCCCGCCAGACGGCCCGCAACCATGAAGTTGGCCAGGACGGCGTACAGCGTCGCCGCCGCCACGGGCCAGACCGCAAAGCGCTCCGCGTGGTTCAGAAAGTAAGGCAGAGTCAGCTCGTCCGTACTTCCGGCTACAGAGAGGGTCATGAAGTACAGGGCAATCAGGAGAAGGCCCTTCTCTCCCCGGATATAGTCCACACCCTCCCGGAGCTCCCGGCGGAACTGCCCGAAGGCGCTCTGGGCGGTCTCCTGCGGGGCATCGGCCATATGTGTCTCCTGGAAGCGGATCGTGACCTCAAAGCATGCCGCCGCCAGGAAGCTCACCGCGTTGATGGCGAACAGCGACGCCGCGCCGCCCATCTGGTAGTAGATCACCGACGCCAGCGGTCCCACCAGCCCGGACAGATCCACCAGCATCCCATAAATGGAGTAACCCTTCTGAAAGTTCCCTTCTGTGATCAGGTTGGGGTAGAAGCTGTCAAAGGCCACCACGTAGATACCGTCAATGGCCCCCGTCAGAAGGGAAACCGCAAACAGCGCGGGATAGCTGAACCACCCGCCGCGCATCAGAAGGAACAGGACAAAGTAAATCCCGGCAGACAGGAAATCCAGGGTATAGATCACCTTCTTCCGGCTCATACGGTCCAGATATGGCCCTGCCAGCACTGGACAGATCATGATCGGCAGCTGAAAGCTGACATTGAAGAGCATGTAGAGAAAGGTGGACCCTGTGTAGTCCAAAACCACCAGGCTGAGGGCGAAATTGGACATGGAATTTCCCACCAGGGAAATCAGGCTTCCTATCGTTATGACTGTGAAATCATACGTCCACAGTGTTTGGCGTTTCATGTATCAAATTTTCTCCTTTACGTTGATTTTTCAATCCGGCGCTTTCGGACCGGCAAAGAAAAATTAACAGTAAATATACTCTGCCATGAAAACTTCCTCCATCGGTAAAAATCTTGCTGGAATAAATAAAAAATCAACGTAAAGATAAAGGTCTATTTATTATATCGGACACACCCTCTGAAAAATAAGATGTGCCCTGAAAATCACAGCGGCCCCGGCTGAAATTTCTCCTCCTCCACCAGCACCTCGATCGTCCCGGCGGACAGCTCCGTCACCTTCTCCTGAAAACCGTCCACATCCTCCGCCGGAAGCAGCACCGTCAGAAGCACATCCGTGCCAAAATCCGCGTTTTCCACCACGCCGCCGCACTTCTCCACCAGCAGCCGCATCCGCTCATACAGCGGGTACGGACACGGCACTGCCAGCACCGCCCACAGACGCATCCGGCTGATCCCCGCCGCGTCCAGCGCCAGCTTCGCTGTGCCGCCGTAGGCCCGGGTCAGCCCTCCAGCCCCTAACAGAATGCCGCCAAAGTACCGGGTCACCACACAAACAGCGTTGGTAACCTCCTCTTTTACAAACACATTCAGCATAGGCTGCCCCGCCGTGCCTTGCGGCTCACCGTCGTCACTGTATCGGAGTACGTTCCCCTCCCGGAGAACGTAGCACCAGCAGTGGTGCCGTGCGTCGTGATACCGCTTGCGGACTTCCTCGATATGGGCGCAGGCCTCCTCCTCTGTCTCCACCCGCCAGACCTGACCGATGAAGCGGGAGCGCTTTTCCACAAATTCCGTCTCCCCGTAGTCCCGGGGAACCAGATAACTGTCCATTATCCGCCTCGTTTCTCCCACATCTCACGGGTCATGAAATAAAAACAGGTAGGCCGTTCCGGGTAAAATTCGTCCGACAGCTTCTCCGTGAACGCATACATGAAACCGGACTTCTCAATCACCCGCCTGGACCGCTGGTTCTCCTGATAGTGGGTACACCAGATTTCATCCAGCCCCATATCCTGAAAACCGTACCGCAGCAGCTCCGCCGCCACTTCCGGCATAATTCCTCTCCCCCAGTAATCCGGAGACAGTGCATAGCCGATTTCGGAGGATTTTCCCTGATGGGCTGCATCCCCCGGCTTGTGGGGTTCGACGAACCCGGCGGAACCGATGACATGTCCGCTCTCCCGGTCCACCACCGCAAAAACGTTAGGCGCGGAGAATACGGTGCGGATGATCTCCCGGCTCTCCTCAATGCTCTCATGGGGCTTCCAGCCCGCAATGGGGCCTACGCGGGGGTCTTTGCAGTAGGCGTATACGTCCTCCGCATCGGCCTCGGTAAAGGGACGGAGAATCGTGCGTTTTGTTTCTAAAATCATGTGAGCCTCCTGATTGTCATGCAGCATTTGCCGATACGATGAATCAAATGTAGGGGCGCGCAGTGTGCGCCCCTACAATGGTGCCGGTGTTCTACCGTTCACCTGTGCGGCCTGTCAGATAATCTAATGTCACTTCAAAGTGATCCGCCAACGCCATGAGATAATCCAATCCCGGCTTTTGGCTTCCAGCTTCATATCGCTGATATTGACGTGTGGTCATGTCGATAGCCTCAGCAACCGCAGTTTGTGTTTCTCCGCGTTCAATACGCAGTTCTTTCATTCTTTCAAAATATTTCATGCCACGCCTTTCTGCTGGGCCTCCGCACCGGAGCAGGGCTTACCTACTCCTCCCAAGGCTCCTTAGGCTCCACCCAACCCTCAATATAGGGCTTCACCACACCGATGGCCTTAGGGTTGCAAACGGCCACCACATCAATAGTCTCTGCGTACTCCACGCTCTCCACTCTGGCCTCCCGGTACAGCATATCCAGCAGCCCACCCTTGTCATAAGGCAGATGCAGCGTCACCTGACGTGTACCCTTGTCCAGCGTGCGGTCAATAGCCCGGAGCAGCTCGTCCAGCCCCTCCCCCGTCTTAGCGGAGATGTTGACCGTATCCTCCCCGTGCGGGCGGATGTCCCCCCAGAACAGGTCGGATTTGTTGTATACCCGCAGGCAGGGCGTCTGTTCCGCCCCCAGCTCCGCAATCAGGCTGTCCACGATCTGCGCCTGCTCCTGCCAGTGGGGATTGGAGATGTCGATAACATGGAGCAGCAGGTCCGCATACTCCAACTCCTCCAGCGTCGCCTTAAAGGCGTCCACCAGCTGATGGGGCAGCTTGCGGATAAATCCCACGGTGTCAGAAATCACCACCTCCATGGTATCGCTGACAGTCAACAGACGGCTGGTAGTGTCCAGCGTATCAAACAACCGGTTGTTGGCCGGGATGTCCGCCCCGGTCAGTGCGTTGAGCAGCGTGGATTTCCCCGCATTGGTATACCCCACAATAGCCACCACCGGGATCTCATTTTTCATACGCCGCTGGCGCTGAGTGCCGCGGATGCGGCGGACCTCCTCCAGCTCCTCCTTCAGCTTGTCGATCTTCCTGTGGATGTGGCGGCGGTCGGTCTCCAGCTGCGTCTCACCGGGCCCCTTGGAGCCGATAGGCCCCTTGCCGCTGGTGCCCGCCTGACGCTCCAGGTGGGTCCACATACCGGTCAGCCTGGGCAGCAGATATTGATACTGCGCCAGCTCAACCTGTAAGCGGCCCTCGCGGGTCCTGGCCCGCTGGGCAAAGATATCCAGGATCAAGGCGCTCCGGTCCAGCACCTGCACCCCGAATTCCTCCGTCAGCACCCGCAGCTGGGAGGGACTGAGGTCATTGTCGAAGATCACCATAGTGGCTTCTTCGTTTTTCACCAACTCCTTGATCTCCGCCACCTTGCCCTCGCCGATAAAGGTCCTGGGGTCCGGGGAAGCCCGGTTTTGCAGCACCGAAGCGGCGGCCTCGCCGCCGGCAGTCTCCACCAATGCCTCCAATTCCTCCATGGATTCCTCGTCGGCATTGTCCTTTGCCTCCAGCCGCGGGCTGGAGAGGCCAACCAGGATGGCAATGTCACGGGGCTTTTCTATTTCTGCTGTTGTTGTCGTTTGTTCTCTCATAATACCTCTTACGTTTTATTCGCCAAACAGGCTTAACTGGCTCTGTTTCTCCTCAAAAGTGTGCAAATAGGCAAAAACTTCATCCCTATCATGCACGATCCCGTTTTCTTCACATTTCCGGAGGAACAGATCCGTCAACGGGCGGCTGTTGGGGCTGACCACCTCGTAGCGGTCCCCATAAGTCCGGATATACCGCTCCTTCAGTCCGGGAAAATGGCGGTCCAGCTGGGCGTAATAATACTCCCGGTTCCCCTCCCGGAGGGTCATCCCCATACTGAAGCTGATGATCCCATAGACGCCCGCCTCTATACAATAATCCAAAATCCCGGAAATATTCTCCGCGCTGTCGTTGATAAAGGGCAGGACTGGGCAGAGCCATACCACAGTGGGGACCCCCGCCTCCCGCAGCCGCAGCAGCGCTTCAACGCGCTCCCGGGTGGTGCTGACATTGGGCTCCAGCTTCCGGCAGAGGGCTTCGTCACAGGTGGTCAGGGTCATCTGCACCACGCACTTTGTCCGCTCATTCAGCTCCCGGATCAAATCCAGATCCCGCAGAATGCGGGCGGACTTTGTCTGCACCGTGAATCCAAAACCATACCGCAGCGCCAGCTCCATAGCCCCCCGTACATACCCCAGCTTTTCCTCCAGCGGCATATAGGGATCGCTCATGCCGCCCGTACCGATCATGCAGGGCTTTCTCCGGCGGCGCAGGGCATCCTCCAGCAGAGCGAGGGCGTTTTCTTTTATCTCCACATCCTCAAAGTCGTGATCCATCTGGTAGCACCGGCTTCTGGAATCGCAGTAGATACAGCCGTGGACGCAGCCGCGGTACAGGTTCATCCCGTTCTGAGACGACAGAATCCCCTTTGCTTTCACATAGTGCATACCCGGTTCCCCCGCAAATTAAAAAGAGCCGTTCCGCAGACGGCGGAACGGCTCAACGTAATGCAATCACTTAAGGCCAAACTTCTTGTTGAACTTGGCAACACGTCCGCCGGTATCGACCAGCTTCTGCTTGCCCGTGAAGAAGGGGTGACACTTAGAGCAGACTTCCACGCGAATGTCCTTCTTCGTGGAACCTGTCTCAATTACATTACCGCAGGC
>JAAVHD010000071.1 GCA_014799915.1 Oscillibacter sp. | reverse complement strand
TCTTCCAGTGTGTGCCCGGCCTGTCGGTATTCTATTGTCCGTTCCCGATATTTTTTCGAATAACTCATGTCTACATTTTACCAGCTCTTTTACTTGTTTTCAACCGTGGTTACTATATATTTGCAAGGAGAAATCGTATGGTTTATAATATCAGTATGAAAATAGAACATCTTCTGGAAAATGAGCAGGCGGCTGCCGTCTTTGACCGTTTTCTCCCCGGTATGCGGAAGATGGCTGAAAGCAATCCCCAGGCGAGGCAGCTATCTGTGGAGCAGCTCGTCCGCTATACCCGCCTGCCCCAGGGGGAGGCGCTGCTGCCCGGGCTGGACGAAGCCCTCCAGGCGCTGAACACGCCGGAAAACGCGATCAGTCCCAGAGAGGCCAGGCAAATTGAGCGATTCCTTGCTTTGGACGCGCAGGACAGGGCAAAAACTTCAGCGCCGGAGACTCACCATCAGGACGCCATCTATCCCGGCCAGCCCTGGCTGGACACCAAGGGCGAACGCATTCAGGCCCACGGCGGCGCGGTATTCTACGAGGACGGCGTCTACTACTGGTACGGCGAGAATAAAGAGCATACCGATGGAAAAAGCGGCGTGTGGACATGGGGGATCAAGGTATATTCTTCGACGGATCTTTACAACTGGACGGACCGGGGATCTCTCATCCCGCCGGTGCTGGATGACCCCAATTCTCCCCTGTTCCCGACAAAGCGGGTGGACCGGCCCCATATCCTGAAGTGTAAAAAGACCGGGAAATATGTCTGCTGGATCAAGCTCTCCGGCCCGGAGGCGGCGTTTACCATCTGGCAGGCGGATCGGCTGCTGGGGCCTTATGAGCTGGCAGAAAGTCTGTACAACCCCGGCGGGCACAAGGCGGGGGACTTTGACCTGGTCGCGGACAGTGAAACCGGAAAGGGGTATCTCTATTTTGACGCGGATCACTCCGCTATGCTCTGTATGGAGCTGACCGATGATTATCTCCATGCGGAAAAAGAGATTGCCAGGAGTTACCCAGACCTGCATCCGCCCTTTACAAGGGAGGCCCCCGCGCTCTTTGAGGCCGACGGGAAAAAGTATATGCTCACCAGCGGCATGACAGGGTATGTCCCCAACCAGTCTGACAGCGCGTGGGCGGACGGTTGGGACGGCGTATTCACCAGCCTGGGCGATCCCCATGTGGACGATCCCTCCTGCGCTTCCTTCAACAGCCAGATTTCAAAGGTATTCCGGATAGAGGGCGCTAACCGCTGGATCGCCATGGCGGACCGCTGGGTTCCGGAGTACCATGTGGATGCCCGGATCGCGGACCTGTTTACCCGCGTGGTGGCCAGCACTTACGACCCGGAGCGCTATCGGGCCACAGAGGCCGAGCGGAAGGAGATGTACGCCGCCAACGTGCTGGAAAATGCGCGGACGGAAATTGCTGGTTATGTGTGGCTGCCGGTTGAGTTTGATGGAGACAAGCCGCGGCTTCGCTGGCGGGAAGAATGGAGGAACTGAAGCGATGAAAAATCAGCAGATTTGCTGACCATTCGCTTTGATCCTGTCTGACGGTAAAGGACAAGAGAAGATCAGTCCGGAAGGAGAGAGCTCGCTATGCTGATTGTATTGACGATAGTTGTTGTTCTGGCCGCAGTGCAGATGGTTATCCTGGGATATGAGGGCGGGATTGGTCCGCTGAAATTTTTGAGAGATTGGAAAATGTCCAGGGAACCGGGTAACGCCGCTGCGTATCATCTGGAAAATGTGCCGCCGCTGGAAAAAAGCCCACTGCAAGGGAAGACGATCTGCTTTCTGGGATCTTCCGTTACAAACGGTTCGGCATCCCTGGGCATTTCCATGGCGGACTATATCGGAAAGCGGAACCGATGCGTGATGATCAAAGAGGCTGTCAATGGCACTACGCTGACAGATCAAAACAAATTTTCTTATGTGCAGCGTCTGCTGAACAATGTAAGTGCCGGTCAGCATATCGACATTCTGGTATGCCAGCTTTCCACCAACGATGCAAGCCAGGGACTTCCGCTGGGCAGGATCGACGCGAGTACCGAACAGGAAGATTTTGATCGAAAGACCATACTGGGAGCGGTGGAGTACATCATTGCCTATGCACAGCAGACCTGGAAGTGCAGGGTCATGTTCTATACCGGCGTGAAGTATGACAGCGGGCTCTACCAGTCTATGGTGGATGCCCTGCCCGCCCTGCGGGAGAAGTGGGGCATTGGAGTGATTGACCTGTGGAATGATCCGGAGATGAATGCCGTCTCGCCGGAGGATTACAGCTTATACATGCACGATAAGATCCACCCGACCCAAGCGGGGTATCTGAAATGGTGGGTGCCCAAAATGGAAGAATATCTTTATCAATTTGTAGAGGAGAAGCCGTATGTGCAGCAAAAAAACAACCTATTGTAACCCGTTGGATTTCAGTTACCGCTACCAGCACCACAGGGAGGGCGGCAAACGCAGCGGCTGCCGGGAGGGAGCGGACCCCACCCTGATCCATTTCAAAGGACGGTACTACATTTTTGTGTCCATGTCGGCGGGATTCTGGCACAGTGCCGATCTCCTTAACTGGGAATTTCATGCCAACCCGGATCTGCTGATCTACGACTATGCCCCGGATGTGCGGCAGATCGGGGAGTATCTCTACTTCTGCGCCTCCCGGCGGGGCGTCAACTGTCCCATCCTGCGGACGGCGGACCCGCTGAAGGATGAATTTGAGGAGGTATCCGCCCCCTTTGACTTCTGGGACCCGGATATTTTCTGTGATGACGACGGACGGGTGTACCTCTATTGGGGATGTACCAATACCGATCCGATCTACGGCGTGGAGATGGACCGGTCAACCATGCTGCCCATCGGGGAGAAGCGGGAGCTGATCTTTGGCCGGGAGACGGAGCTGGGATACGAGCGTCCCGGTGACAACGGCGTGGTGGACAAGGAGAGCAGCCTTGTGTACCAGCACCTCAAACCGCTTTTCGATGAAACGACCGGCAAGCTGCGGATTCCCGAGGGCGCTCCCGCAGATGCGTTCAACGTGGAGCACCTGACCAAAATGTTCCTCTCCGTTGGCCGTCCCTATATCGAGGGGGCCTTCATGACCAAGTACAACGGGAAATATTATCTGCAATACGCCTGCCCCGGTACGGAATACAACACCTACTGCGACGGGGTCTATGTGGGGGATACCCCCTTGGGGCCGTTTACCTTGCAGCCCAGCAATCCCTTCTCCGCCAAGCCCGGCGGGTTTATTGCCGGAGCCGGCCACGGCAGCACCATTGCCGACGAGTACGGCAACTACTGGCACGCCTCCACCATGCGGATCAGTATCAACCATAGCTTTGAACGCAGGGTGGGACTGTTCCCGGCGGGCTTTGATAAGGACGGCGTGCTGTTCTGCAACCAGAATTTTGCCGACTATCCCTTCCGTATTCCTGAAGGTAAATTTGACGCCGCTGCCCTCCGGCCGGAATGGATGCTGCTCAGTTACCGCAAGCCTGTGTCCGTATCCTCCACTGCCCCCGGCAGCGACCCTGCCCTGGCGGTGGATGAAAACATCCGGACCTGGTGGAGCGCCGGAACAAGCGAGGAGGGCCAATGGCTGACGGTTGACCTGGAGAAGGTATGTGACGTGCGGGCGATCCAGGTCAATCTGGCGGACGAGGGCCTGATCGTGGACTTTCCGGAGGAGAGCTACGGAGATGACCGCAAAACACGCCATATTGAACTGCGGCCTCAGATCTCCCGGTACAGGCTGGAGGCCAGCCGGGACGGTCAATGCTGGGAACTGCTGGAGGACGTGGCCCGCGAGTGTTCCAATGGCTACTATGAGTATGCTGATGGCATCCAGGCCCGATTCATTCGCCTCACCGGAGGGGAACTGCCCTATGGTCAGACGCTGCGGGTCAGCGGCTTGCGGGTGTTCGGCAACGGGGACGGTGAGAAGCCGCCCAGGGCTGAGGCGTCCGCCCGGCGGACAGGCGATCTGAACGCCGTTGTCCGCTGGAAGCACATCCCGGAGGCGCAGGGCTGCAATGTGCGGTATGGCATTGCGCCAGACAAGCTGTATATGAGTTGGATGGTGTACGGCGCAGACGAAGTGGAGCTGTCTAC
Organism: Oscillibacter sp.; assembly: GCA_014799915.1. Classification (GTDB taxonomy): domain Bacteria; phylum Bacillota; class Clostridia; order Oscillospirales; family Oscillospiraceae; genus Pelethomonas. The sequence continues at coordinate 34,594 of JAAVHD010000071.1, read as the reverse complement.
GCTTATCAAGGAGCAAAACTATTATATTCGTGTGGACAGCTTTAACGAGAACGGCATCACGGAGGGAGAGACCTTCCAATTACAGAAATAGGTGCTCTGTCAGATTCCCGATATTTAAGCTCTAACGGAGGATGTTATGCGAAAAAGAATTGATTTTACCGGCGGTTGGCGGTTTGCTGAAACAACAGATGTCCCCATCGAATTTCCTGCAAGCTGGGAGGCAGTCACCCTGCCCCACACCTGGAACGCCGTGGACGGGCAGGACGGCGGCAATGACTACTGGCGGGGAACGGCGATGTATTGCAAAACCTTCCCATGCCCAGAACTGGAGCCGGGTGGCCGGGCAGTCCTGGAGTTTCTGGGCGCGGCTATGACGGCGGATGTCTATGTCAACGGACAGCACCTCACCCACCACGAGGGCGGATACTCTACCTTCCGGGTGGATATTACGGACGCATTGCAGGGAGAAAACCTGCTGTGCGTTGCTGTGGACAATGGCGAAAACGATCGTGTATATCCTCAGAAAGCGGACTTCACCTTCTACGGCGGCCTGTATCGGGCAGTCGATCTTATCACCGTTCCCGCTGTCCACTTTGAGCTCTGCAAGGACGGCACTCCCGGCATAAAGGTTACACCTGTAGTTGATCTGAAAAAGCAATCGGCATCGGTCACGGTGGAGACATGGCAGAATGGAGAGGGCGCAGTCACCTTTACCGTGGCGGGACAGAGCCAGACCGTTGCTCCCACGGATGGTCATGCCCAGGCGGTGTTCACCATTGAGGATGTCCATCTTTGGGATGGCATAGGTGACCCGTACCTTTACACCGCTTCCGCAGAGCTGAACAGTGGGGATGAGATTTCCACCCGCTTCGGCTGCCGCGCCATTGGCTTCGATCCAGAGCAGGGGTTTCTGCTCAATGGCAGAGTTTACCCCCTTCGGGGCATCAGCCGCCATCAGGACCGCGCCGGGCTGGGCAATGCGCTGACCATGAAAGAGCACCGGGAGGATATGGAGATCATCCGTGAGATCGGCGCGAATACCGTCCGGCTGGCTCATTACCAGCACGCACAGGAGTTTTATGACCTGTGCGACGAGTACGGTCTGATCGTCTGGGCGGAGATCCCCTACATCACCCAACACATGCCCAACGGGCGGGAAAATACACTCTCCCAGATGCGGGAGCTGGTGACCCAGTGCTATAACCATCCCTCCATCGTCTGCTGGGGACTCAGCAATGAGATCACCGCCAGCGGTCCGGCGGACGAGGATGTGATGGAAAACCACCGTCTGCTCAATGATCTCTGCCACAAGCTGGACGCCACCCGCCCCACCACCATGGCACATGTATTCATGCTGGAGACGGACAGCCCGCTGATCGACATTGCGGATATCGGCAGCTATAACCTCTATTTCGGCTGGTATCTGGGGGAATTGGCGCAGAACGACAGTTTTTTTGACGAGTATCACGCCAAATTCCCTGACCGTGTGATCGGCTTCTCCGAGTACGGCGCGGATGCCAACCCGGCGTTCCAGTCCGCTGCGCCGGAGCGGGGAGACTATTCTGAAAGTTACCAGTGCGTCTACCATGAGCACATCCTGAATTGCATTGAACAGCGTCCCTATCTCTGGGCGACCCATGTGTGGAATCTGTTTGACTTTGCCGCCGATGGCCGGGACGAGGGCGGTAAGCACGGCGTGAATCAGAAGGGCCTGGTCACCATGGACCGGAAGCTGAAAAAGGATGCTTTCTATCTTTACAAAGCGGCCTGGAGCAGGGAGCCCTTCGTCCATATCTGCGGAAGGCGGTACATCAACCGGGCGGAGGCAGTGACGGAGGTCAGGGCCTACTCCAACCAGCCGGAGGTGGAACTGTATCTGGACGGTACTTTGGTTGGTCAAAAAGCGTCCAGCTGCATTTTCATCTTCCAGGTCCCTATCACTGGTGAGCATACCGTTCGGGCCGTTTCCGGCGGCTGTGAGGACTGCATCACCGTCAAAAAAACAGAAAAAGCCGACCCGGCCTACCAGTTTGCCCAGGAGGGCGGCATCGTCAACTGGTTCGACAAGGACGACTTCAAAGAGGGCTATTTCTCGATCAAGGACACCATGGGCGCGCTGCTGGCCCACCCGGAGGCCGGGAAAATCGTAGGGGCATTGATGGCCAAGGCCAGCGCCAGCCGGGGCGATGTGGCCAAGTCCACCAGCGGCCATGCCAATCTGCAAAGGATGATGGCGGGGATGAGCCTGCAAAGTCTGCTCAAGCAGGCCGGGGATGCGGTATCGCCGGAACAGATCAAGGCGCTCAACGCCGTATTGCAGAGCATTCGAAAATAGAAGTGAAGAAAAGGGTATGCCAGAAAGGTCCTGATCGGAGCCGCTGCTGCACATCAAGTGGTGGGCAGCAATATTAACCCGGATTTCTGGGTGATCCTGAAGAACGCAGGTTTTTCTGGTGAATAGTAAACCTCTGCTCTTAATATGAAACCACAACTTTGAAAATACGCAGCGGCAGGCCGTGTATACGGCCTGCCGCTGCGTTTGGACTTGTTAAATCCTGATTAGGAGTAAATGGATGTCCGCAGTTCTTTCAAAAAGGATATGTTCCGGGGCAGGTTTGTTCAATCTATCTCTGGCAGAGATATAAAAACACGCTGGCTGCAGCAATACAGGCAAAGCCCGTCACAAGCATACATACAGGGCTCTTTGTTTTCTGCCCGTGCTGCTGGACGTACTCCAGATAGGACATCCTGCCTTCAAACTTCGTGCGGGAGAAGGATAATTTCCGCACCAGCAGATACCAGCCATACCCCAGGGCTGTAAAGCCCCCGAAGTTAGCCACCCAGACCAGAGCGCCCAGCCCCAGGAGCAGGACCCCGGCAACGAAGCATCCGTCGCAGATCATGCGGACAAGACTCCAGTCCGCATAGCTCCGCTCATACCCCACCACCGCGGCGCAGATGCCCGCCGCAGCGGCGGCGCAGGCCAGCCATCCGGACAACTTCCGCTTCACTTTACAGCCTCCTCATAGCGGCGGAATTCCTCGGTGTTGCAGCTGACAAAGTGGCCCGGCGTGATCTCCCGGAAGGTGGGGCCCTCCTTGGAGTAGTCGTGGTCCAGGACCGGCTCGTAGACGATCCGCTTCCGGCGCCTCTCATACCGGGGGTCCGGCAGGGGGATGGCGGACAGGAGGGACTTGGTGTAGGGGTGCAGGGGATGGGCAAACAGCTCGTCGGAATCCGCCATCTCCACGATCTTGCCGAAGTACATGACCGCAATCCTGTCGGAGAAGTACTTTACCACGGACAGATCGTGGGCGATGAACAGGATAGTCAGGCCCATCTCCGTTCGCAGGTCGTTGAGCAGATTGATGACCTGGGCCTGGATGGACACGTCCAGGGCGCTGATAGGCTCGTCCGCGATGATCAGGTCCGGGTTCATGATGATGGCCCGGGCGATGCCGATACGCTGGCGCTGTCCGCCGGAGAACTCATGGGGATACCGGTCCGCGTGCTCCCGTACCAAGCCAACCGTTTCCAGCATTTTATAGACCTGCTCGTTGATGAAATTCTCGTCCTTGACGCCCTGGATCCGCAGGCCCTCGGCAATGATCTCACGGACCGTCATGCGGGGGTTCAGGGACGCGATGGGGTCCTGGAAGATCATCTGGATCTTGGTGGACAGCTTCTCCTTATCCGCCTGCTTCTGGTCCGCTTTGGCCTGGGCCATGGCGGCCTTCTGCTCCCGGATGAACGCCGACAGGCGCTCCTGCTCCTTCCGTACCGCGTCCTGGTTTCCGGCCTTTTTCAGTTCCTCCACCCGTGAGGCGGAGGCTTTTTTCTCTGCCGCGATGGCGTCCGTATAGGACCGTGTCCCGGCGGCAATGCGCCGGCCCTTGAAGTACACGTCCCCGGAGGTGATGTTGTAGAGACGGATAATGGAGCGGCCCGTGGTAGTCTTTCCACAGCCGGATTCGCCCACCAGCCCGAACACTTCACCCTTTTTTACGGAAAAGCTGACGTCATCCACCGCCTTGAAGTCGGCCTTGCCGAAATACTGCTTGAGATGCCGCACATCCAGGATCACATCGTCCTGCACGGCCGTTGTTGCATGATCAATTCCCATCAGATGCCGCCTCCAGTTCTTTCATTCGCTTGATGCGGTCCGTCACCGCCTTGGGCGGCTCCACCTTCGGCGCGTCGGGATGCAGCAGCCACGTGGCCGCCCAGTGGGTGTCCGAGATCCTGAAGGGCGGCGGCTGACGCTCAAAGTCGATCTGCATGGCGTAGTGGTTGCGCTCGGCAAAGGCGTCGCCCTCCGGGGGATGGATCATGTTGGGCGGCGTGCCGGGGATGGCCTCCAGCTTCTCCTTGGTGTCCAGGTCCGGCATGGAGGCGAGAAGCGCCCAGGTGTAAGGGTGGGCGGGGGAGTAGAACACATCCTCCGCCGTGCCGTATTCCACGATCTTTCCGGCGTACATGACGGCCACCTTGTCGGCCATGTTGGCCACCACACCCAGGTCGTGGGTGATGAAGATGACGCTGAGGTTTCGCTTCCGCTTGATCTCGTTGATGAGCTCCAGGATCTGTGCCTGGATGGTCACATCCAGGGCCGTGGTGGGCTCGTCGCAGATCAGCAGGTCTGGGTTGGCAGCGATAGCAATAGCGATGACGATGCGCTGGCGCATACCGCCGGAAAACTCGAAGGGGTACTGCTTGAACCGCTTTTCCGGTTCCTTGATGCCCACGTCCTCCATGATGCGGATGGCTTTGTCGTAGGCGATCTGTTTGGTGACAGTGTTGACCATGTCGAAGGCAGCATCCTGGAGCGATTCCAGACGCTTTTCCCCCTGGCCCGGGGCCAGCTTTTCCACATTGGCGAGGAGTTTCGCCCGCATCGGCTCCCCAGCGTAGAAGTCCGGCATCTCCCGGGAAAGAGCTGTTTCCAGCAGGCCCTTGCCCTCCGTGAGGGCGGTTTCCAGCGACTTGCGCCCGCCGTGGTCATAGCTCTTTTCCATACTGCGGATCTGCCCCGCGAAGCGGCTCATGTCCGGATCATCCTTCAGGATGAACTCGCCGCCGCAGGCCCGGTCCAGCTGTTTGCTCAGCTCCCGGCAGTCGCCGCGGATCAGCTCCACGTTGTCACGGTGCAGGTCCACCTGGGTCCGTTCGATGGTGGTGACGGCGGATTCGGCGTAGTCACGGGCGGTCTCGTAGGCGCTCCGGCGCTTGCCGCCCTCCCGTGCCAGCTTCTCAAAGGCGGCCAACTGGGACTGGACTTCCTCCTTCGGACAGCCCACCGCCAGAAGCTCCTTTTTCAACTGCGCCATCTCATGATTGAACCGCTTCTTTGCCTTCTTGCACCGGGTCTTTCCGTTGAGGATGGTGGCCTCGGTCATCTGCTTGCCGATGCGCATGATGGGGTCCAGGGAGGAGAGGGGGTCCTGGAAGATCATGGTGATATCGTTGCCGCGGATATTGTTGAACTCGGCCTCGCTGGTCTTGAGCAGGTCCCGGCCATGGTAGAGGATCTCTCCTCCCTCCACGATGCTGTTGCCCGCCAGGATGCCCAGGACGGACTTGGCCGTCACGGACTTGCCCGAGCCGGACTCGCCCACGATGCACAGTGTCTCGCCCTTTTCCAGGTCGAAGCTGATGTCCCGGACGGCCTTGACGGTGCCGTTGTTGGTGCGGAAGGAAATTTTCAGATTTTTTACTTCTAACGCTTTACTCATCGCTTATTCCTCCGATCCACGCAGCGACGGGTTGAATGCGTCGCGCAGTCCGTTGCCGAAGATGTTGAAGCAGATCAGCAGGATGGAGAGGAACGCCGCCGGGAAGAACAGACTGTGGGGGTAGGTGGAAAGGGTGCTCTGCCCGTTCTCCATCATGGTGCCCACGCTGGTCAGCGTGGAGGACTGGAGGTTCACGATACCCAGGTAGGAGTAGGTGGCCTCGGAGAAGATGATGCCGGGGATGCTCAGCACCGAGGCGGTGATGATGAAGCCCGCCGCGTTGGGCAGGATGTGCCGGAAGATCAGACGGCTGTCCTTGGCCCCCAGGGTCCGGGCGGCCATGACGTACTCCTGGCCCTTGAAGCGGTAGAACTGGGCGCGGACGGTGGAGGACGTGCCCATCCAGCCGTACACGATAAAGGCGATGAACAGGGCGAACAGGGACCCCAGCTTCTTGGCCAGATACATCTGGAACAGGATCATAAACACCACATCCGGGACCTCGTAGAGGATGTCCTTCACCCGCTCCATCAGCAGGTCGAAGGTGCCGCCGTAGTAGCCCTCCAGCGCGCCGATGATGATGCCCAGGATCAGGTTGAGCACGGCGGCGGCCACGGAGATGGTCAGGCTCAGCCGTGCGCCGGTGCCCAGACGGCTGAAGATGTCGTAGCCGTACCCGTCGGCTCCGAACAGGAAGCAGGGCTCATGGCCGTTCTGGTAGACGTACCAGTTGTAATAGAGGGTGCGGATCTCATACTGGGCCCCGTCCGCCTTCGTCCGGTAGTAGGCGAAGCCGTCCGGCGAGGACTCGTCGGTGAGGTAGATGTTCTGCACCTCGCCGTTCCCGTCCCGCTGGGCCACGCCCTTCTGGTTGGTCAGGAACCAGGCGTTGGGGTCCGACTTGTAGGCCGGATTCTTGACGAGGGAATCGTTGATCATGGGGTAGAGCAGCTGGATACCGGTCTCCTCCTGGTAGTCCAGCGCGGCCTGGTACTCCGCGGGCGACAGGCGGAAATAGACGTAACCCACCTTCATATAGGAGTCCAGCACCACCTTATACATGGTCTGGGACCGGCCCGCGACCTCCTGCTCGTAGGTCTCCTTGAGCTCCACCACCGCGCCGGGAATGCCGGAGTAGTAGTCATAGGACTGCTGGTTTATGTCCTGGGTGCTGCACCCGTTCCAGAAGCCGGGGGAATTCTGGGCGCTGAACTTGGGCAGGGCGTAGGAGTAGTAGGGGTCCTGGATATAGCCGTGATAGACGGAGAGCATGGGCGCCAGGATCGCGTATAGGATCAGGATCAGAAGGATCACCGCGCAGACCACGGAGCCCTTGTTGCGGGCGAAGCGGCGCATGGCGTCCTGGAAGTACCCCACGGGCTTGGTTTTGAACTCCACGTCGTGGAGCTTCTTGTCCAGCTGCACGAACTGGAATTTTTCCTTTGGGATCGATTCGTATTGGGTGTTCTTATCAGGAGAGCTCATTTGTCTTACCTCCTCCCATACGGATGCGGGGATCAATGAAGCCATAACTCAGATCGAAGATAATCCCCGCCACCAGACCGATGGCCACATAGAACATGCTGATGGCCATAAACACGCTGTAGTCCCGCTGGTTGATGGACTGGAGATAGGTCTTGCCGATGCCCGGGATGGCGAAGATTTGCTCAATAATCAGCGAGCCAGCGATGACATAGAGCACGTCCGCCAGGAAGCTGGGCATCAGGGGCACCATGGAGTTGCGCAGAGCGTGCCGGCTGATGGCCTGTCCCCGAGTGAGGCCCTTGGTCCGGGCCAGGAGCATGTAGTCCGTGGTCAGCGTCTCGCTGAGCTCCGCCCGGACCAGACGCATGTTCCCGGCGATAGTGCCGAAGGACAGGGCCAGGATGGGCATGATGGCGGAGTGGAACATGGGCCACGAGAAGTAATCCGTGCCGCTGGCGAACACCAGCGGGCACCAGCCCAGCTTGAAGCCTACGATATATTGCAGCAAAAAGGCGTAAACAAAGGACGGGACGGAGATGAAGATGATAATGAAGACATTGATCACCTGGTCCTGCCACTTGTTCTTGAACACGGCGGCCAGTATGCCGAAGATCACGCCCAGGGGGATGGAAAAGATTACGGAAAACACGTTGACATAGATGGTGGGGGGCAGCTTACTGATCAGATACTCGGTCACCGGCTGGAGGAAGGTGCCCATGGTGGTGCAGAAGCCCCAGTCAAACTCGGTGAACACCTTTTTCAGGAATACCCCGTACTGGACCATCAGGGGGTCATTGTAGCCCCAGGCATCCCGCATCTCGCGGAGAGCGGCGTCCATACCGCCCTGGACCGCTACGACGGGGTTGGGGAGCAGACGGATGAGAACGAACAGCATGGTCATGATGATGAACATGCTGACGATCATCAGTCCGATTCTTTTCAAAATGTACTTAATCATTGTTACAGCGCCTTTCTCAACTTCTCACGGTTTTTCTCTTGAAAATAAGCGCACGGCGCGGCGGCCCGGGGGTCATTCGGCTTCGCCGAATAACTGTCCCGGCAGTCCGCAGGACTGCCTTGCCGCCGTGCCGTGCGATCATAACGGATGATCAAATGGCATCCAGTGGGTAAAACCTCTTAATACGTGAGCTGGTTGTTCTGAGAGGCGCAGTAGGCGGACCACTCCGCGTCGTCCATGGTGTAGGTCATTGCCGCAACGCCGCCGCGGCCCACCAGGGAGTTGATATACTCCTCGCTGCCCAGCACAATGCGCTGGGAGTAAAGGGTGGCGTAGTTGGCGTCATAGATGGGAATGGTAAAGTACAGCTTCAGCATCCCCTCCTCCATACCGGCCAGGATCTGGTTGCGGGTGTCGGTACTGGCATTGACGTACTCGCCCATGCACAGGGCCTCATACCATGCGTTGAAGGTCTTGGTCATCTCCTCGCCGTTAACGGTGATGGTGGTCGTCTCGGTGTAGGGATCAAAGCCGTAGGGCTCCAGCAGCACGCCGCTGACGCACCAGCACTCCATCATGGCGTAGGGGTCCATATCGGAGCCGCCCCAGCCGGGCATGGAGATGTCGCACAGGCCGTTCTTCATGTTGTCGTAGTAGTCCGGGTCCTCCACCAGATTGATGGTGATCCGGCCCTCCAGGCTGGTGCCCACGGCCGCCTTGTCCAGAGCCGCCTGGACGAAGTTGGTGATCTTGACGTAGAAGTCATCGCTGCCGTACTGGTGGAAGTCCAGGACCACCCTGTCGGTATCGGAGATGTTCCCGTCGGCAAGGCACTGGTCATAGGCGGACTGGAGCAGGGCGGAAGCCTTCGCCACGTCATAGCCGGTGATCTGGTCCACGCTGCTGGCACCGTACACACGGCACAGGGCCGCCTCGGCGTACTGGTTGGAGCGGTAGGTCTCGCCGGTGTCGGGGTCGCACACATAGACGTCGCTGAGCAGGCCGAAGGACGGAAGACCGGCGGCGGTGCAGGAGGCCGTGTAGTCCTGGCGGTCAACGGCCCAGGAAATGGCCTCGCGGAAGTCCTGATAGTGCAGGATGGAGTGGTTCTCGCCGGAGGTCTCCTCGCTCTTGAGCTTCTCCAGATCGGTGGTGAAGGACCACTTCCAGGTGTAGGTCTCGGGGGTGAAGTAGATATAGTCGCTGCTGCCGTAGGTGGCCATATCGTCGGAGGTCAGGCCCTGCGCACTCAGGTTGCCCTGGAGGAACAGGTTCATCTCGGTAGCGTGGTCATTCATGATGAGGTAGTTGATATCCGTGGTCTGGTACATGCCCTCGTAGATCTCGGAACTATAGCCCCACCAGTTCTCATTCTTGGTGAAACGCAGCTCCTTGTCGGCCTGATAGGTGGTGAGCTTGTAGGGGCCGTAGGACATGAACTTATCGGGGGAGGTGCCGTAGGAGGACTTGACGATATCGCCGGTCTTCTGCTTGTTGGCCTCGTACAGGTCCTCACGGACGCACACCAGACCCTGGAGGCCGTAGACGGCATAGAACGGAGTCTGGGGATAGGACAGGACGACGGTGAAGGAGTAGTCGCCGTTCTTGATGACGCCCACCTGGTCCCAGGTGGCAGCTTCCAGAACTTCGCCTACATAGACTTCATCGGCGGTGTAGCTCTCATAGTCGCAGCCGGGGGCGAGGTAGGTCTCATAGAGGTACTTGCCGGAGACATAGGCCTCCGGGTCGCTCTCGTCCTCAACGTAATCGTCGCGGTACTCGGTCTCGTCGGTGATGGAGACAATGCCCGCCTCGGAGATGCCCCAGAAGTCGTCCATGTCCACGCCGAACTCGGTGTAGCCGTCCGCCTGGGCCTCCTCAACGGAGGCGTAGCCCAGATCGCCCAGGCTGGAGACAAAGCCGATCTCACCGGCGTGGTTGCTGTTGTAGTACGCCTTGGCGTTGGCAATAGCGGTGGTGCCGCTGTACCACTGGGAGGCGCGGTAGTTGCTCATCTCGGGATTCAGGAACTGCTGGAGGGTGTAGATATAGTCGTCGGCGGTGATCTTCTGGCCGTCCTCCCAGCAGAGCTGGTCGTTGAGCTCGATCTGCCATGCGTAGCCCTCGGCGGCGTCCGCAGGAAGGCCGTACAGGGCCTTCTGCTCCGCGGTGAGGCTGGCGGTGACGTCGATGGGCAGCTCGGTGGCGCCGGTGGATACGATCTTATAGCCGTCGCCGGTATCATTGATCATATAGTCCCACAGCCAGGTTACACACCAGCTCCAGTAGTCACCTTCCTCGGAGTTCACCCAGTCGGTGGGGCTCCAGGTATTGGGGTCGGCGCTTACAGCGGTGTAGGTGTAGCGGCCCACGCCGTCGGCGGTCTGGGCGGCGTCACCGCCGGTATTGCTGCTGTCCGTGTTGGAGGGGGTATCGGTCTGCCCTCCGGTGCTGTTGTTGTCCTTGCTGCCGCATCCGGCGATGGAGAGGACCATCACCAGCGCAAGCGCAAGCGCCAGAAGCTTCTTCATTTTTTGTTTGTTCTCCTTTTCCATATTTTCGGATCCTCCATGAGACGTGCCGTCATAGAAAACCGGGCCAATCAAAACGGCTCATGGTTTACGGCCGAGGCCGTAAACCATGAAGCGGGGATAAATCCCCGCTTCATACTCTATTTTAATTATAAACTTTTGCGAGGGTTTGTCAATAGAGAAAATCCTTTCCTTCATCCGGAATGTCCCTGTTTATCCTGTGTAAAAGCACAAAATTGTAGGATTTTACAAACCTTTTCGCGGCGTGTGGACAAACGACCCCATTTCTGCCCTTGTGCGGCAAAAAGCCATCGGATAAACCGCAGATAATTTTATGCAGTCCGACGGATTGGATGCTGACGATGTAAAGCGCAAAAGCGACCGGTAAAGATTTTGATTTATATTCCGCCAAGGACACCCAAGATACACCCCTTCACTTTCCTGCCGGAATATGCTATAATTTTCCCAAATCCAACACATTGCGAAAGGTGGAAGCGCTATGATTACCGGCGAACTGAAAAACAAGATCGACAGCTTATGGGAGACCTTCTGGACCGGCGGACTGACCAACCCGCTGACCGTCATCGAGCAGATCACCTACCTCATGTTCATCCACGACCTGGATGCCATGGACGACCTGCGGGCCAAGGAAGCGGTCATGCTGGATCTGCCCTATACCAGCATTTTCGGCGCTGAACAGCGGCAGTATAAATGGTCCGTTTTCCGGGATCTGCCCGCCGCCGAGATGTTCAACATCGTTCAGAACGGCGTGTTCCCCTTCCTGAAAGGCCTCCACGCCGATCAGGACAGCGCTTACACCAAGTACATGGGCGACGCGATCTTCATGATCCCCACGCCCCAGAAGCTCAGCCAGATCGTGGACCAGATGGACGCCATCTATGCCTCCGGGCTGGCGAATAAGGACATCCGGGGCGACGTGTACGAGTACCTGCTCTCCAAGCTCTCCACCGCGGGCACCAACGGCCAGTTCCGCACGCCCCGGCACATCATCCGCATGATGGTGGAACTGCTGAACCCCGGTCCGGACGAGCGCATCTGCGACCCGGCCTGCGGCACCAGCGGCTTCCTGGTGGCGGCGGGGGAGTACCTGAAGGAGAAGTGCAAGGACGAGATCTTCTATGATCCCGTCCGGCTGGCCCACTACAACACCGCCATGTTCACCGGCTACGACATGGACCGCACCATGCTGCGCATCGGGGCCATGAACATGATGACCCACGGGGTGGAAAATCCTTCCATCCAGTACAGGGACAGCCTCAGCGACCAGAACGCCGATATGGACAAGTACACCATGATCCTGGCCAATCCGCCCTTCAAGGGCAGTCTGGACGCGGACATCGTGGCCCCCGGCCTGCTGAAGGTCTGCAAGACGAAAAAGACGGAGCTGCTGTTCCTGGCCCTGTTCCTGCGGATGCTGAAGGTGGGCGGACGGTGCGCGTGCATCGTGCCGGACGGGGTGCTGTTCGGGTCCTCCAAGGCCCACAAGGACATCCGGCGGGAGATTATCGAGAACCACCGGCTGGAGGCGGTGATCTCCATGCCCTCCGGGGTGTTCAAGCCCTACGCCGGGGTGTCCACGGCGGTGCTGGTGTTCACCAAGACCGGCCACGGCGGCACGGACAAGGTGTGGTTTTACGACATGCGCGCCGACGGGTTCAGCCTGGACGACAAGCGGACGGCGGTGGCGGATAACGATATCCCGGACATCGTGGCCCGGTTCCATGACCTGGCGGGCGAGGAGGGACGGGAGCGGACGGAGCAGTCGTTCCTGGTGCCTATGGCGGAGATCGTGGAGAACGGGTATGATTTGTCTATCAACAAGTATAAGAAGACCGCCTATGTGCCGGTGGAGTATCCGCCGACAAGTGAGATTTTTGCACAGCTGAGGGAGCTGGAGAAAGAGATTGCCAGGGGGCTGGAGGAGTTGGAGGGGATGGTGTGATGACTAAGGTTGTCCAACTGAAAGATATTGCAACAATTATGACCGGTAACACGCCTAAAACATCTGATGTAGAAAATTATAATTCTAATGATATTTGTTTTATAAAGCCAAGTGATATAAGTGAATCCGAAATAGTGGAATTATCAGAAAGTGAATTTTATATCTCAGAAAGCGCACGTAATAACGCACGATTAGCGCCTCAAGGCAGCATCTTGGTTACATGTATAGGAATTATTGGTAAAACGGCAATATTGAAAAGTGAGTGTGCGTTCAATCAGCAGATAAATGCGGTGATTCCGGATACAAATCTTGTTGATACACATTATCTTGCGTATGCGATTGCAAATAAAAAAGACCACATGCAGGAAACAGCTAACGCCGCTGTTGTACCAATTATTAACAAGTCCGAATTTTCTAAGATGTCAATTATTTTGCCATCTCTCAAAGAGCAGCAGCGTATTGCCAATATTTTAGAAAAAATCAGGGCAGTGATTTCTCTTCGTAAACAGCAGTTTGTCAAATTGGATGAATTGGTCAAGGCGCGGTTTGTGGAGATGTTTGGGGACCCTATCACGAACTGTAGATGCCTGCCAACAAAACAATTAGGGAAAATATGCAATTTGAAGGCTGGAACGACAACATCTGCTGATGAAATTCATGAGTTTAGTAAAGAATATCCAATTCCATGTTATGGAGGAAATGGCATTCGTGGTTATGTCAAAGAAAGCACACAGCATGGACTATATCCAATTATCGGGCGGCAAGGTGCTTTATGCGGCAATCTCCAGCTTGCCAATGGAAATTTTCACGCAACAGAACATGCTGTTTTAGTTACCCCCATTATTGAAATGGACACAATGTGGTTGTTTTATTTACTTAAATATATGGATTTATATCGTTTTCACACGGGAGCAGCACAACCGGGACTTGCCGTAAAAACACTCAACGAAGTTCCTATCCCTATCGCAACTATAACATTACAGAGAGATTTTTCTGTATTTTCAAAACAAATTGATCGACAGAAGTTGACAATCCAGCAGAGCCTTGCTAAACTGGAAGTGCTGAAAAAGGCGTTGATGCAGGAGTATTTTGGGTGAGGAGATAGATGGAACAATATTATTTAGCTAATTTAGCAAAAGATGGTGACGAATTAAAAGTTGTTGCTGGTTCTAATATTAGTAAACAAGAATGCACAGAGATATTTGATTGGTTTAGCTTCACCACCTTCTATCATATTTGCCGAAGCGTTAAAGATATGACGCTGGAAAGCGCGACTGACTTAGAGCGATATTTATGTGCCCTACAGCATTCAAATACCCCATATAGCAATTCGCAGATAACCAAGCATTTGACTACAGGGAATAAGCTCTTGGTAAACTATCTTTCATTTATCAAAACTTTTTATGATGTAATTAGCCATGCTATTTCTCAGAAAAGCTCAGCAGATTTGAAGTCATTTGAAACTCTAAATAGCACTTTATATGACGATTATTTTGGGTATCGTCTTTTTACTAGAATGAGAAACTACGTTGTTCATTATAACATGCCTCTAACTACAATAACAGATTCTGTTTCTTCGGGAGTGGCTATGTATTGCAGCCGTACACAGTTGTTGCAGTATCAAAAATGGAGCAAATTGAGGGGAGAGATTGAGCGCCTTCCAGAAAAAATCGACATTGTTCCATATATTGCAGAAACTAAGGTCGCAATAACTACATTATATCTAAAATCACTTGAAACTGTTGCGCTTTCTGCGGTTGAGGCAAACCAGAATATTTTTAAGCTTTGTCAAGCCCATAAAATTATATCGCCAGTCATTTTAGTCGTAAATGAGGATACACAAGCACCGTCAGTTAAGATGTTACCATTACATTTGCTCAAAGAATTTTTTGAAGATATAAAGTATCATCCCAACTATGAGATAGAAATAATTTCTGCGGAATAGAGGTGACCCCCATGCCCAACTTCACCCCCTACCAAACCGAACAATTCACCCCCTTCGCCCCCGCCGCTCTGACGGCGGAGCGTCTCTATGCCATTGACCCCGCCTCCTGCGTCTTTGGCTGCCGGAAGGCCATGGAGCTGGCGGTGAAGTGGATGTACGCCTGCGACAAGCAGCTGGTCATGCCCTATAAGAAGGACCTCGCCGTCCTGCTGGGCACGGTGGAGTTTGTGGACCTGGTGGACGATCAGAACCTCCTGCGGCGGCTGGACTTCCTGCGCCGTTTAGGCAACACCGCCGCCCACAGTGCAAAAAAGATCTCCAGGGACCAGGCACGCCTGGCTCTGGAGAATCTGTTTTATTTCCTGGATTTCATCGCCTGCTGCTACGACCCGGACTATGAGCCCCACGACTTCGACCCCGCCCTGCTGCCGGAGCTGGAGGAAGCGGTCATTGTGGACCGCAAGGTGCTGGACGAGCTTACCAGCCAGCCGCCCATGTTCTTCGAGGCAGCGCCGGAGCTCTCCAGCCAGCTGACCCAGCGGCGGCAGGCCCAACAGCCCGCCTACGTCCCCAAGCCCCTGGACCTCACCGAGTACGAGACCCGGAAGCTGTATATCGACACCATGCTCCAGGACGCGGGCTGGACGGAGGGCGCCGACTGGCTCAGCGAGTACCCCGTGGAGGGGATGCCCAATCCGTCCGGCAGGGGCTTCGTGGACTACGTGCTGCTGGGCGGCGATGGCCGCCCCCTGGCGCTGGTGGAGGCCAAGCGCACCTGTAAGGACCCGGCGGCAGGCCGTCAGCAGGCCAAGCTGTACGCGGACATCCTGGAGCAGAAATTCGGCCGCCGTCCTGTGATTTTCCTGACCAACGGCTTCGATACCCGCATCTGGAACCACCCCTATTACAACGAGCGTCCCGTCTCCGGCATCTACGCCAAGTGGGACCTGGAGAAGGAGTTCAACAAGCTGACCCTCCGTGCCGGTCTGGAGGATGCGTCCCCCCGGGAGGACATTGCCGGGCGGTACTATCAGGTGGAGGCGGTGAAGGCCGTCTGCCGCGCCTTTGAAGCGGAGAACCGCCGGAAGGCGCTGCTGGTCATGGCTACCGGGTCCGGCAAGACCCGGACGATCATCTCCCTGGTGGAGGCCCTGCTGCGCCGGGGCTGGGTGAAGAACGTGCTGTTCCTGGCGGACCGCACCAGTCTGGTGACCCAGGCCAAGCGGGCGTTTGTGAACTTGCTGCCGGACCTGAGCCTGACCAATCTCTGCGAGGACCGGGAGAATCTGACCGCCCGGGCGGTGTTCTCCACCTATCAGACCATGATGGGCTGCATCGACGACGCCAGGGACGAGGACGGCGGCAAGCTGTTCACCGTGGGGCACTTTGATCTTATTATTGTAGACGAGGCCCACCGGAGTATTTACAAGAAATATCAGACTATTTTCGACTACTTTGACGCCCACCTTGTGGGCCTGACCGCCACGCCCAAGGCGGAGATCGACAAGAACACCTACGGCATTTTCGACCTCCGGGAGGGCGACCCCACCTATGGCTACGAGCTGAGTCAGGCGGTGGAGGACGGCTATCTGGTGGACTTCCGCTGTCTGGAGACCACGCTGAAATTCACCAGCGAGGGCATTGCGTACGACCAGCTGTCAGACGAGGATAAAGAGCAATACGAAAACACTTTCACCGATGAAGACGGCGTACTGCCGGACCGGATCGAGAGCTCCGCGCTCAACGAGTGGGTATTCAATGAGGACACCATCCGCAAGGTGCTGGATGCCCTGATGACCCAGGGCGTCCGGGTGGACTACGGCAACAAGCTGGGAAAGACGATCATATTTGCGAAGAATCACCGCCACGCGGAGAAAATCCTGGAAATTTTTAACCGGGAGTATCACGCCTATGTGGGCTGGGCCCAGGTGATCGACAATCAGACCCGGTACGCCCAGAGCGCTATTGACCAGTTCTCCGACCCCGCCAAACTGCCCCGGATTGCCATTTCCGTGGACATGCTGGACACTGGCATCGACGTGCCGGAGGTGGTGAACCTGGTGTTCTTCAAGCGGGTGATGAGCCGGGCTAAGTTCTGGCAGATGATCGGCCGGGGGACCCGGCTGTGTCCGGGGCTGCTGGACGGTGCGGATAAGCAGTGTTTTTATATCTTTGATTTCTGCGACAATTTTGCTTTCTTCCGGGAGAATCCCAAGGGGAAGGAGGCCGCTGTCCAACGCTCCCTTCAGGAGAGGATCTTTGATTTGAAGGCGCGGCTTGTCCTGAAGCTCCCGGAGTATCAGACGGAGGAGCTGACCGCTTTCCGCCAGAGCCTGGTGGAAAGCATGGCGGCCCAAGTGGCGGCACTGGACAGGAGCAGCTTCGCCGTGCGCCTGCATCTGCGGGAGGTGGAGCGGTTTTCCAAGCCGGAATCTTATGCGGGGCTGACTTACGAAAACACCCTCCAGCTGGAGGAACTGGCTCCATTGCTGTCGCCCGCAGAAGAGGAGGCTTCTGCGGTACAGTTTGACGCACTGTTGTATGGCATCGAACTGGCCTGCTTAGCAGGGCAGACCTATACCAAGGCCCGGAAGGAATTGGTGCGAAAAGCCCGGGCGGTGGCGGAGATATCCAACATTCCGGCTATTGAAGCAAAGCGGGAATTTCTGCGCCAACTGATCCAAACGGATTACATAGAGACGGCAGGTATCAGAGAATTTGAACGTATCCGTAAAGAACTGCGGGAGCTGATCCAATATATCCCGCCAAAGGAGCGGCACTTCTGCACCACCGACCTGGCGGACGAGATCGTATCATCCCAATGGCGGGATTCTGAGCTGGAGAACGACGATTTGGCGGATTACAAGGAGCGGGTCAACTACTATATCCGCCAGCACCAGAGCGAGGAGGCTATCCACAAGCTCCACACCAACCAGCCGCTGACGGAACAGGACCTGGAGCGGCTGGAGGAGATTCTCTGGAGCGAGGCCGGTTCTAAAGAGGATTATATCCGGGAATACCAGGACAAGCCTCTGGGGGAGCTGGTGCGCGAGATCGTCGGGCTGGATATGAATGCCGCCAAGGAGGCGTTTGCCCGGTATCTCAATGACGTGAATCTGGATCATCGGCAGATCTATTTCGTGAACCAGATCATCAGTTACGTGGTCAAAAACGGGATGGTGAAGGATATGTCCGTTCTACAGAAATCACCCTTCACTGACCAGGGGAATATTGTGGAGATATTCGCGGATCTGACGCTGTGGGCGGGGATTCGGGATGTGATACGGTCGATCAATGCAAATGCGGCTGTTGCCGTTTAGTCCTTACGTCCAGAAGATCAGTTTGTGGGAGATGTGTTTTTCACATCTCCCACTTTTTATATTTGCGAACAGGTAAATGCAGTGCAGATTTTTGAATATGCTGGACCTGTAAAATGTGTCGCTATTTGATATACAGGTGCGGCAAGGGGTCCTCTTTGTGCTTCCGGCTTCTGGCAGGGGCTGTCAGCCTTCCGCCTCCCGTAGCCGCTCGACGATTGTGAAACGGGCGACAGACCGGTAGGTCAGCAGCGGAACCAGAAGCCCCAGGATCAAAAACAGCGGCATTACCACCAGCACCGGCAGGACGGTGAACCGGTAGGTAAAGAACCAGAAAATGGAGCAGACCGCCCCCATCAGCGGCCCCAGCAACCCGCTGAGAACAAGGGAGAGGGCCGCGGACAGCATGGTGTAGTAGAGTCCCTCAAACACCAGCATCCGCTTCAGCTGCTTCCCGGTCATGCCCACGGACTGGAGCATTGCCAGCTCCCGCTTCCGCGTCAGGATGCCCGTGAGCACGGCGTTGATGAAGTTCAGCACGCCCACCAGACCGATACCCGCCGCCAGCGCACCGCCCATGGTCAGGAACATGCGCCGGAAGCCGTCGAACTCGGCCATCGCGCCCTGCTTGCTCTCGTAGTCAAAGGCGGGCCAGACGGACTCCGTATAGTCCTCCAGGAAATCGTTCATGGCGGCGTCGGATTCTTCTGTCGTGTTGAAGGCGTAGACCATGACGGAGTGCATCCCGGTATCCCGCTGGAACAGCTCCGCCCCCATGGCCAGCGCACTGCCGCCCAGGAGAGTATAGCGGTATGTGAGGGCTCTGGGGATCTCGACCAGGGCGCAGACCGTATACTCCTTATCCTCGTAGACCTTGGCCCGGGGAACAAAATTCGCCTCCCCGCGCTCATAGCGAGCCTCCGCCTCCTCCGGGGAGACTTCCTCTCCGGTGTCCGTATCCACATTCATCCACTCCGTCACATAGCGGAGGGTTACGGTGTCTCCAATCTGGAAGCAGTTGGAATCGTTATTGACTGCTCCGTAGTCGTCGGAGTGGTAGACAGCGGCGATGGCGTTCTGACCGGGGTCAGACAAAGGCGTGACGTCCCCCTCCAGCACACTGATTTCGCCGAGGATGAAGTCCTCCATGCCGTAGAGCATGGCGCTGCCTGCGACGGTGTCCGCATCCACATGCTCCCGGGAGGCGACCACGCTGTCCAGCATTTCCTCAGAATAAACGCTGCTGATGCCCCGGCGGACGTATGCCTCCGGCAGGAAAACCTGGATGGTGTTCTCCTGGCCGTAGACGCGGCCCCCCTCCGTGACGCCGCCCCGGGCGTTGATTTCCGTAATGACTTCCTCCGGCAGCGCCTGGTCCGCCGAGCGGAAGTTTGCGCCGGACTGGAAGTAGTCGGCGTGGGCCAGGATAAAATCGGTAGCCACCTGGCTGGAGAGGTATTTCTCCAGGTCGAAGCCGCTGACGAAGGTATACACCAGGTTCATCAGCACCACCGCCAGGGTCAGGGAGAGAATAGTGACCACGGTTTTGCTCCGGCTCCGCCCCAGGTTGGCCCAGGCCATTTTCGGCAGGGAGGCACCGCCGGTACCGGCTTTGACTGCCCGTTTGCGGACTTTTTTCGGCTGTCCGCCCTCGGTGTAGCGCACCGCCTCCACCGGGGAGACCCGGGCAGCGATCCGGCCTGGCCGGGCGCAGGAGAGAAACACCGTCAGCAAGGCGAACGCCGCCGCGCCGATGAAGATCCAGGGGTTGAAGGAGACAAAAACGTTCTTGTAGTTGAGGTGGGCCATGATGAGCGGAGTCAGTATGTTGCCGACGGCAAAGCCCAGGAGCAGGCCAACGGGGATGCCCGCCAGACTGAGCAGCAACGCCTGTCGGCGGATGATCCGCCTGATCTGCCGCCCCGTGGTGCCAATGGTCTTGAGCAGGCCGTAAAACCGGATGTCGTTGGTGACGGAGATCTGAAACACGTTGTAGATGATGAGATACCCGGTGAAGATGATGAGCAAAAGGACCACCGTGACAGTGATGGCCGTGGTGGGGTCAAAGCCCCTGACCATCCTGTCCCCGGTGTAGCCCCAGTTCACGCCGGTAATCAGGAAGTTCTCTGCCCCCGCCATATCGCATTGATAGCCGGCGTGCTCCAGCACGGCGGTCAGGTTCTCCTGGATGCCCACAGGGTGCGCGAACATCACGTCCAGGTTCCAGACCCCCGTCAGGGAGCCCTCCTCCCCGTTGGACAGGGCGCAAAGCTCCCCGGCGGCGGACCGGGGCAAAAGCACATGATTCGCCGGCACGGCGCTGTCGTACTCCCACCAGCCGGAGAGGGTGAAGGTCCGCTCGACGGTGCGGGGCGCGGACGTGCCGTCGTCCAGAACAATCGGTATGGTGAACTGTGCGCCCACTTCAGGCTCGATGCCCAGCAGGGTCAGGACATAGGTATCTGTCGCGGCCTCGTTGGTGCCCTCCCGGGGAAGGGCGCCCTCCTCTGGGGCGCAGAAGTAGTGGGGCGCGCCGTTGGGCTCGATATAGCTGACCTCCACATGGGACCTGTGAAAGGGCTCTTCGTGGGGCATCCCCACAAAGAGGCGGCACCAGGCCTCCTGGATCAGCGGGTCCTGGCGGAGCTGCTCCGCCTGCTCCCATGTGATGTACTTGATGGAGCCGTGGGCGTCGCCTCCGGCCCGGCGGAAGTTCTCCTGCTGGAGGGAGTAGTTGATGGACGCGGCGATGGTGAAGAGGGACGTGAACAGCACCGTGGTCAGGGCGATGGCCAGCACCGCCACGGTGTTCCGGGTCCGGGACGCCTTCATGGAGCGGAAGCCCAGCCGCCGGATACAGCTTCCGTTGGATACTTTAATCATGGCCCTCACCCCCGCGTTACGATGCGGCCATCCTCAATGCGGATGATGCGGCCGGCCATCTGGGCGATTTCCTCATTGTGGGTAATCATGACGATAGTCTGGGAAAACCTCTGGCTGGTGACCTTCAGCAGGCCCATCACGTCCTGGCTGGTCCGACTGTCCAGGTTTCCGGTTGGCTCGTCCGCCAGGATGATGGCGGGCTTCGCCGCCAGCGCCCGGGCGATGGCCACCCGCTGCTGCTGCCCGCCGGAGAGGTTGTTGGGGAGGTTTTGCAGCTTGGATTGCAGGCCCAGGGTCTCAATGATCTGGTCCGTGTAGGCTTTGTCCGGCTGTCCGCCGTCCAGCTGGATGGGCAGGACGATGTTCTCGTACACGTTCAGCACCGGTACCAGGTTGTAGTTCTGGAACACGAAACCGATTTTCCGCCGACGGAAAATGGTCAGCTCCTCGTCCTTCAGGGTGGAGAGCTCTCTGCCGTCCACGGTGACGGAGCCGCCGGTGGGCCGGTCCAGCCCACCCAGCATGTGCAGCAGGGTGGATTTGCCGGAACCGGACGTGCCCACCACGGCGGCAAATTCGCCTTTTTCCACCGTCAAGTCCACGCCGTCCAGGGCGCGGACCTCCGTGTCGCCGGAGCCGTATATCTTCCGTAAGCCGCGGGTCTCCAGAATAGCCATAAAATGTACCTCCATAGGATGAAAGTCTGTACCGCCTTTCGGCAATACAGACTTTAACAAAGAAATCTTTCCACATTCTTTCTGAAATCTTACGGTTTGGAAAGATTTCATTTCCGGGGCAGATAGACGGAGAAGCAGCTCCCCTGACCCGGCAGGGAGGACACCTTGATATAGCCGCCCTGTCCCTCCGCGATCTGGCGGGCCAGATACAGGCCGATCCCCACGCCCTCCGTCTCGTAGGCGGCGGGGGAGCGGTAGAAGCGTTGGAAGACCTTTGCCCGCTCCGCCTCCGGGATGCCGGGGCCGGTGTCTGTGACGTTGATGCGGCAGAACATCTGATAGGGGATCACCTCAACGGCGACCGTCCCCCCGGTGGGCGTGTATTTTACCGCGTTGTCCAACAGATTGCACACAGCCTCCGCTGTCCACTTCGGGTCAAAGACCGCCGTGGCGTCCGTGGGTGCCAGTGTCAGGGTGATGCCTTTCTCTGCTGCCCTGGGGGCGAATTGTGCCGCCGCATCCTCCAGCATAGGAGCCAGCGGTCCCGCCTTGGGGTGCAGGGCCAGGATGCCCGCTTCCAGCCGCGAGGTCTTTACCAGTGCCTCCACCAGGGCGCGCAGTTTTTCCACCTGCCCCTCCAGGGCTGCGGCACAGTTCTGGCCCTCCGGGGAAAGGTTCTGCTCCGCCAGAAGCTGGGTATACAGCAGGATATTGGCCACCGGCGTCTTTGTCTGGTGGGAGATGTCGGCGATCAGGGTTTTGATTTTGTCCTTTTCCTCCTGGAGCTTTTGGGCCGAGATGGCGTTGGCTGCCAGATAGTGGGCAAATCTGGATTCAACAGCGGAGAGCAGGCTTTCATCAAAATCCTGCTCCGAAAAGCTCCCTGCCATAGCCGCGTTCAGCATACGGTTCAGGTTTTTCATAATGCGCTTTGCACGGTGGCGGTTCCAGACCGCGGCGGCTAACGCGAAAACGGCGATGACAACGGCAGTACCACAGATGATTTCCGTCATGTCAGTTCACCGCCCAGGTATAGCCGATGCCATAGACCGTTTTCAGAAAGCGTGGCTTGGAGGGGGTATCCTCCAGCTTGTCCCGCAGGCGCTTGACGGTGACCGACAGCGCGTTTTCCTCCACGTACTCCGACCCGTTGGACCACACCCGCTCCAGCAGCGTCTCCCGGGACAGAACACGGCCCCGGTTTTCCACCAGTATCCGCAGCAGCCGCTGCTCCGTTTTGCTCAGTTCGATGGGCTGGCCGTTTTTGCGGAACTCCATCCACTCAAAATCAAAAGAGAAGCCCTCCAGCTCTACCGTAGCCGCCTGCACGGGAGTACCGCGCCGCAGCTGGGCGTTGACCCTGGCCCGCAGCACGGCCAGAGAGAAGGGTTTCGTGATATAGTCATCCGCCCCGGATTCCAGACCCACAACGATGTCGGTCTCCAGATCGTTCGCCGTGAGCAGAATGACGGGGATACCGGAATGGCAGCGCCGCACCTCCCGCAGCAGATCGAGCCCGCTCCCGTCCGGCAGGTTGACATCCAGAATGAGCAGGTCGAAGTCCGCGCCGGGCAGAAGGTTCTGTGCCTGGGATAACGTGGCGCACAGTTCTACATGAACGCCGTCATTTTCCAGGGCAAACCGGATGCCTTGTCCCAGCGCGGTATCATCCTCCAGCAGCAAAATGTGCTTCATTGTGGTCCTCCTGTCAGGTGTTAGGTCTATCATACCCTCCTTCGGATGCTTTTTCAAGGATTTCTTATGCCGCAATGGTGATGCCGGGGGAGGCGGAGTTGCTTGCCGCGGCTCTGCCTTTCGATGGGAGTGCTAAAGAGAACAATCCGGGAAACGAAAAACCCCTGGGTGAACTTCACTCTTGAAGTCCGCCCAGGGCTTTTCTGTCCAGGTATCCGGTTCCGCAGTTTCCTTTTGCAAAAAATAAACCACAAAGCCAAAGCTTTGTGGTTTATTTTTGGTGGACAACCGCCTACCAAATCCGAACTTTTCACGGTATCAAGGCTAATAGTCTTGGTGCCGTTCTTATAGTTGAACACAAGAACGATCTTATCATCGAACACATACACCGCATTAACAAAAATATCAATCAACCGCTGCCGCTGGTCCTCGTCCGTTGTGTCGGTACGCTTGAATTGGTCCAGGAAAAATGTGATTTGCTCACGGCTCAACGCCGGATTCTGAATTTTGACTTCAATAATGCTCTGCTCCAGCCGTGCCTTTTCTTCTTCCAGCGCGGAAAGCCTCTGCTTTGTAGATGCTGTAATAATGCCTTGCTCGATGGCGTTAAGCATATTTTCAATGCGGCTCTCGGTCTGCTTCAACTGCTGGTCAAGCAATTTCAAATCATAGCGTTCCTCACCCTGCAATTCTAACAGGCTGTCGGTGATACGCTCCATCAACGGGCGATTCATGACAACTGCCATTGTCTGCCGAATGACAATATCCTCAATCCAATCTTTTTTGACAGGCTTTTTCTTGCACTTGCTTTTCTGCCTGGAACCGTAGCATTTGTAATAGCGGTAAATCCTGCCTTTGGTCCCGCTGGTGCCGCTCTCCCCGGTCATCATCTTCCCGCACTCGCCACAAAACAGCTTGGTTGTCAGCAAGTACCGCTCCAGGGCTTTCGCCGCCGCTGGGGTTTGCTTGTTCTTCTCCAATTTGGCTTGTACCCGGTTGAAAATATCCTCGGAGACAATCGCCGGGAGGCCGTTTGGAATAACTACGTCCTGATACCTGTATTCCCCGATGTACTTTCGATTCTTCAGCAGCGCACTAAAAGACGAATACCGGAACGGCTGGCCCTTTTTGGTGCGGATTCCCCGCGCGTTCAAATCGTCCCGGATTTCCCGGATGGTATCACCCCCGGCATACCGCCGGAAGATTTCCTCAACAATAGGGGCGGTCATATCATCAATTTCCAGACGTTGCGTCTGCTTGTTCAGCACATACCCCAGCGGAACGGACCCGCCATTGTTCAGCCCCTTCAATGCGTTGTCCTTTTGTCCCCGGTGGATTTTCTCGGACAATTCAGCGGAGTAGTATTCCGCCATACCCTCAAGCATGGATTCCAGGATAATCCCCTCCGGGCCGTCTGTGATATGCTCCGTAGCAGATACAACCTTGACACCGTTCTTTTTCAGCGCGGCTTTATAATGTGCGCTGTCGTAGCGGTTCCGGGCGAAGCGGTCCAGCTTCCAGACAAGGACAATATCAAACAGGCCCTTTCCGCTGTCTCTGATCATCCGCAGAAAATCAAGCCGCTTTTCTGTCTCTTTGGACGCTGACAAGGCGCGGTCAACATATTCATTGATAACTGCGATTCCGTTACTGCGGGCGTACTCGTGACACTCTCTCAACTGGCCCTCTATGGATTCCTCGCGCTGGCGATCAGAAGAAAACCGGGCATAAATGACAGCTTTCATTGTGATTCCTCCATCATCTTAAATAAGGTTTCTTTTAGCTGGCTGTTAAACGGGGAAGCAGGGTCAAAACACATTTCGATAAACTTTTTCATGTCCTCGCCGCTGACATTCATCCTGGGTTTGCACTCGTACAGTTTCCCTTGCGGCTGGTCTGTGCGGCACGTCAGATAGTCCATGGATACGTCAAAATAATCAGCTAACCCCAATAACAACTTTACAGATGGTGTTGTTTTTCCTGTTTCCGTTTTTGCGACCGTGGCTTGACTACTGCCACAAATCTTAGCAAAATCAGCTTGTGATAAACCGCTTTTCTCTCGCAGGTCCTTGATCCGCTGGCCTATGCAATTCATTTGATGGCCCCCTTTCTGCTTACTATTGTACCACAAAATATTATAATTGTCAATTCGAAAACGAATATATAAAAGTAAAAAAAGAATTTCCGTCCTGTATGCCGTAGGCATGACAGCGACGGCAATTCCCACGGGGACCAGCTTGCCCCGCTCCTGGAACCATCGGCGGGGAATTGCCATGGAGCGGAACCAACCCCTGACCCCGCCCTGCGCCCAGCCAGCGACAACCGCCCGGCGTTCGCCCGTGGCGGGACACCCAGCCCCGACCCCTGCATCACGCCACTTTGTTTGCCTAAAAATCCTGCCGAAATATGTGCTTGCAATCCTCCAGAATATGCGGTACAATAAATGCACGAGATAACAGAAGCATATAGGCGGGACGAAGGAGGGGCCTAATCCTCCAACGTCCCTATGCAGGAACCCAGGTTAAGGCACTTTCCCACACAGCAGAATTAACTGCGCCCGAAACCATTATAACGGTTTTCCCTGTGATTATCAAGGGGGAGATTTGATGGTGTGTGCGTAGCTTCTAGTGGTGTAGGGGATTATTGCCCCTGCGCCGCTTTTGTTGTCTCGATGGGAAAGCCTATGGGGGAACCGGGAGGGGACCCACCCCCAAGGCAAGTACCGTTGAGACAAAAATGAAAAGTGAAGGAGAAACACAAATGCAGAAAAGACTTTTATCCTTTGCGCTGGCTCTGGTGATGTGCTTGGGCCTGGCCGTCCCTGCCTTGGCGGCAGATTTGACTCTTGTTGAGGGGACCTTTCCGGAAGCCTATGATTCCATGAGCGGTTTTTACGAAGGCATTTCCTCAATTAAGATAGGTGACAAGTACGGCTTTATTGATAAGGCGGGTAAGGAGATCATCCCCTGCAAGTATGATAGCGCACGGCATTTTTCCGAGGGCCGTGCGGCGGTGAAGATGGGCGATGTATGGGGCTTTATCGACAAAACAGGGAATGAGGTCATTCCTTTCCTGTATAAAAATCTGAATGATTTCTCTGAGGGCCTTGCGGCCGTGGAGAAGAATGGTAAGTGGGGCTATATCGACAGGGAAGGGAAAGAGATCATCCCCTTCCAATATGACGATGCGTACTCTTTCTATGATGGTCTTGCGTCGGTGGTTCGGAAGGGCAAATGGGGCTTTATTGACCCGACGGGTGAGGAAGTTATCCCTTTCAAATATGACTTTACAGATGATTTCTATGGGGGCCAGGGCTATGCGTTGGTGGAAGCAAACGGTAAATTGGGCTTGATCGACCGGACAGGCCAATTAGTCATCCCTTGTAAGTATGTCAATTCGACTTATTACTCCGATGGCCTTATAGGAGTGGAGGTAAACGGTAAATGGGGCTATCTGAATGAAAAGGGCCAGGAGATCATTCCCTTCCAGTACAGCATGGCGAGGACTTTTCAAGAAGGTCTTGCGGCGGTACAGAAGGACGGCAAATGGGGCTACATCGACAAGGAAGGCAAAGAGGTCATCCCCTGCATTTACAGTGCGGTGGTCTCTTTCTATGAGGGCCTTGCGCTGGTAGCATTGGACGAGGACGGTAAGTGCGGTTTTATCGACAAGACAGGAAAGGAAGTCACTCCTTTCCTGTATGAAGATGCAGGCCGCTTCCAAGAGGGCTTTGCACCAGTACTGAAGGACGGAAAGTGGGGCTTTATCGACAAATCCGGCAAGGAGATTGTCCCTTGTAAATATGATGCCGTTACCTCCTTTTACGAGGGCTACGCAATGACCTTGACAGACGGTAAAATCGTGGGCTATGTTGCCCTTACCGCCGCCACGAAGGAGGTTACCGCCACCGTTAGCGAGTGGGCCAAGGAGTCCGTGGACGCTGCCGCCGCTGCTGGCCTGATTGCGGACGGCCTGGGGGAGGACTACACCAAGAACATCACCCGCGCACAGTTCGCCGCCGTTTCTGTGAAGCTGTACGAGGCCATGAGCGGCGAAACCGTTCCTGCCGACAGCGACAAGACCTTCACCGACACCAGCGACCCTGCTGTCCTCCAGGCCGCGGCCCTGGGCATCGTTGGTGGCTATGACGACGGCAGCTTCGGCCCGGACGACCTGGTGACCCGTGAACAGGCGGCAACCATGCTGTCCCGTGTGTATACGAAGCTGGGGGGAGAAATCCCCACGGTGGACGCTACCACTTTCGCGGACGATAGCGACATGAGCGGCTACGCCAGGAGCGCGGTCGCGTTCATGGCGGATCAGAAGATTGTCGGCGGCGTGGGCGACAACAAATTTGACCCCCAGGGCAACACCAGCATTGAACAGGCCCTTGTCATTGCGTTGAGGATGTCTGAAAAGCTGAAGTAGATCTATCTACTTTCATATTGCAATAGAAATTCAACAATTTGCAAGGCGCAACAGCCGCCGCAGGAAAATCTCCTGCGGCGGCTGTTTTTACTGTTAATTCGCCTTAAATGTCGTTGGGCGTTTCTTCACGGTATAGTAATTTTTGGGATCATTCAATCGTTCATCTACCACATGATCATAAGCTCCGGGATTCATTTCATCACGTTCAGCACTCCATACAACATCCTCGCGCAATAGTTTTTCGTCTACTTCAATACATTCATGCAGAACATATTCTACTAAGAAATCTATAGCGATGTCAATTTTGCGCTTTTGGACTTCATCCTCTATACTATTAGCAATTTCCTCATCTACTCCTATGTGGTCTGCAAATACTTGTCCGTGTGCCTCTTTTAATTTTTTCCACCTCTCGAAATCCTCTTTTTGTGCGCTCTCAACTTGTTTGGCTAACCAGGAATAGAGGCTATCGTTGACCACGGCTTCCAAAACTCTGCGCGAATATTTTGTTTTTCGTTTGCTGTCCTTTCTCATGTGTTCCGTGCCATCAAGATTCATTGCTTTCAATTCACGCTCTAATCGCTTATATATAGTTTTATAGGCTTTACTGTCTTTGTTGTTTAACGACAAATCAAACTTTTTCCCTATTCTTTTTATGGCATCCGGGATTGTAAGGAACTCTTCATCAAAAGTTATGCGCTGAAATTTAGCATCAATTTTCATGATATTGTACCTTTCATATGATTTAAGAGACATATAAAATTTTCTAATACACTTGATTTTCCCTAGAATAATATCACGAAAGGCATTGGATGTCAATACACTTGTCTCTTAAAAATGTCTCTTTTCCTTGAAATACTGCAAAATTGTGGTATCATAGAATCAGGACGTGGGCCCCGCAAATCCAAACGGCCTTCGCTTCCACCTGGAGCAATCCAGAATCTTAGAAGGAAAGGAGGACCTAGCATGAGCTACTTTGATTCTGACGAGTTCCGTACAAAGCAGAAGGCTTTTGAGCAGGAAATCATCCGCAACTACTACCGCATGGATTGGGACCGTCTTACCCACCGCCGTAGCTGGGATGCCCGCCCGGAGCATCTGAAGGAGCTTCACCGCTCGTTTGAGTATCTGCGCGGGAATTTCCCGTGCACTGGCGAACAGGCGGAGCAGTTCCTGGCAGAGATGGAGCGCGTTCGCAATGCGCTCGTAACCGTTTATTGCGATTTACCCAAGGCTTAATCCACATCACAAATTTGTAAAAATGAAAAGGAGATTTAATTATGTTAAAAAATCTACGTAGCTTTTTGGTGTTTCAGACTGCTGAATTTTTGAAGGGCAAGGCCCTGATGGTGACGGCGATCCGCGATTGGGAGGATTACAACACCAAGCAGTATCTTGGAACCAAGGTTGAAGTCACCGTGACTGCAGACAACACGGCGTATCCTCCTGCAAAGAATGGTCAGCAGATCTCGAATCTGTATGAGAAGATGTGGATTAAGGTGCCTGACAAGGTGAGTGTCCCTATCGGTTCCCTGGTGGCTCCTGTAAATGCGGTTGGTACCATTTACGGTGAATATCAGAACCAGCTTTCTATTCGTGCTGATAGTATTACCGTGCTTTCGGCTGCTGGTACTGCTCCTACCACCCCTGCCCCCGCTCCTGCTCGCCCTGTGGCGCCCGTTAATTCTGGTAAAAGCCTTCATTAACTATGTATAGCAGTAACACAACACAACTGAAATATGCCTCTATTGGCGTTAAAGTGTTCCTGCTATCGGCTTTCACCTTTTTATTCGGTGCGCTCTGTAGTGGCTTAGCCTATGTGACCGCAGGACGTGTCAGGGTGCTTGTGCTTGCCGCCAGATATATTCTGGCGGCAAGCCTCGCCTTTGCCGTGATAACAGTAATAGTCCACCTGATAATGCCGGATACATACCGCATATGTGAAATGGTACGGCGCGGCTTGTACTGCCCCGCCTATGGCAATCCTCTCCATCTGCGTGACGGTGTATTGCTGCCGCTTGTACGATGCAAAAAGGCTGGTCTGGGTCTGTATGACCTGACGATAACCGCGCGGAGTGTAACGGTCGAAACGATTGTCAACGCTTCATCTGCTATATCCTCTATGCTCAACCGGAAATTTGAACGGTACGCCATCACGCAGACAAATACAGATGTAGCATACAACTATGTTACCTTCCGGTTGGAAGACGTGACGATTGATCGAAGCCTGACCTATCATTCAGTAAAGGAAATGCGGCCCGGCGATCCAACTGTGTTAAGTGTCCAGAATGGGACCAGCATTGACCTGACGACCTCCGGGTCAATGCTGGTAGCTGGCGTAACACGAAGTGGCAAAACCACCGGAATAATTGCTTTGCTCCTGCAAGTGCTTCTTGCAGGGCGTGACAATTATCAAAGCGAAGTAATCATAATTGACCCCAAACGTGCCGAATTGTCCCAGCTCCCCTATGTCGTGACCCTCGATGATAATGGCGAAGCCACACAAATTCTGGCGGCAATGGAACATTTTGCTGACACCATCGTGCAGCGCCAGCGGGTGCTAAATCGCTTGTCGGTAGAACGTGGCGACGCTGTGCATTGGTGGGAGGCTGGATTTCATCCTTCGTTCATATTTATTGACGAATATGTTTCTTGCCGCACGATGTTTCCGAAGAAAGGCACGAAGAACAGTCCCAGCTATAGTATTGAACAGTTTGACAGTTTTGTCAAGCGCATTGTCACCATGGGCGCATCTGCCGGATGCTACATGATAATCAGCATAGCGGAAGCCAGTGTGGACGAGGGCGGTTTGCCGTCTATGATCCGTTCGGCTATGTCTACCCGTGTGCTTTTCCAGCCTACTTTAGCCGAAGGACGCTTAATATGGGGCGGGAGTAACGAGAAGTTGAAGAACTTTGCAGTAGACCGGGTGTATGGAAAGGGAGACGCATGGTTTTCGAGCACTGACGGCGTACACGATGTTGTATCGTTCGTACATTTTCCGTATATGAAATTTCCGGTGTACGGGGAACTTGGGCGGTTGCTCCAGGCATACTACAAGGATAACCGAGTCAACAATACACCGCCGCCGAGCGAAGCGGAGGCGGCGGTGCCAAAAGCCAAACAGCTATGATCCCTTTATTTGCCGGGGCCGGGCTTGTTTTAGCCCCGGCAAATAAAGAAATGCCAAAATGCCAAATTGTGCAACATGCCCAATAGTATATACCACAGAAAGGAGGGTAAGCAATGCCTAAAGGTGCTACTACCCCCAATAGCGGAAAGCCGTATCATATGATGTATGTGCAACAGCTGAAGCATTTACCAGCCGGAAATGTAGACAATCTGGTAAACCTGATAGATACAAGATTACATCCCAAAGAATACGCCTTAATCGTACATGACCAAGACGAAGGAGAAGAGCCGCATGTTCATTGCATGTTCAGCTTTCAAAATGGTCGCTCGCTTGCTAATGTCGCAAAGCTGTTAGGTGACAAGCCGCAGTACATTGAAAAATGGAATGATAAACCGAACAACGGGTTTGCATATCTCATTCACGCAACAGCCAAAGCACAGAGTGAAGGTAAATATCAATATGATCCCAGCGCGGTCAAGGCGAATTTTGACTATGTCAAACGTATGGCAGAAATCAGAACCGAAATAGCAACGGCGAAATCCGAACATCACGGAAATAAGAAGATACATGAGCTGTTAAATCTGCTTTATGTTGGAGCGATCACCCAAAAAGAGGTTGAACAGCAGCTAACCGGGGTGGAATATGCACAGCACCATAAAAAGATAGAGGATGTGTGGGCAAAGCGGTTGCAAAACATGGCAGACGCATGGCGGGCAGAAAAGAAAGCGCAGAACGGAGAAATCACAACGATCTGGCTATATGGCCCTGCTGGGACGGGAAAGACCAGTCTGGCAAAAGAAAATATGCAGAAAAGCGGCGAAGAATACTACATATCAGGGTCAAGCCGGGACATATTCCAGGGGTATTCTGGGGAACACAAGATGATATTGGACGAGTTGAGGCCAGAAAGTATGCCGTATCAGGATTTGTTGCGGATAACAGACCCACATGGAATAGAAAATGGCACAATAGCCCCCTCACGGTATTATGATAAAGCACTGGCGTGTGATTTGATAATCGTGACATCCCCGTACAATCCGAAAGAATTTTATACACGTATTTTCGGTGAAAGTTGGCGAAATACTGATAAATTCGACCAACTGGAACGGAGGATAGCGTTGACTGTGAAAATGACCGAAGCATATATTTGCAAAATGGAATATGACAAAAGTAAAGGGACATATGAGGAGGTTCTTGGAACACAGCGGCCTAATACCTATTCGACACAAAATCGGCCAAAGGTGCCAAAGGCTACCGAGGATATATATGGAACACTGTTTGGAGACGTGCCTCCGGTATTTGAAACAAAGGAGGAAGAAGCAGGCAGTATCAGCGAGGACCCCAATTAAATCCCACGAGTGCCCCGCAGGGCACACCTTTGAAAACGCGAAATCAGCCGGAAAGGAGGTATACCCCGTGACTGCGGCAAACTCACCCAAAGCGGATGACCCGCAAGAGGTCATTCCCGATTTTGAGATAGAGAGTTTGGCCCGCTGTCTGCTCCCCAAGATACAAGCATATTTCGCCAGCCCGGAAGGGCAGGCGGCATTTGAGGAGTGGAAGCGAAAGCAGAATACATGACCGAAGCGGTCCCACCAGTAACGATGGGACCGCTCTTCTTATGCGCTGATACTGTCCAGGTAAACAACAAATCCGAACCTGTCCCAGACAGGGATCAAGCTCATATTACATTTTTCGACAATACTTGACAAAACACTCGCCATATGTTACTATTTTAAAAAATACTTACGGATTAAGATGGTGGTACAGAATGGCAAAAATAAATATAGATAAAAATGATGTGAGTAAAAAAGTTGCGGTAGACATTGTATCAAAAGCAATATGGGCGGTACTATATGCTTTTTTTACTACTTTAGCTGCGATAATTTTTTCCCTTTTGAAAAAAGTCTCTGTCCCGGTTACTATTTCTGTCATTTCCATTATTATTTCTATAATTGCATTAATAATTATGGTGGTTTTTTTGCGCAAAAATAGCAAGGGTAATACCTCTCAGAACAGTGCCAGCGTAGTGCCAAATTTTAAGGCTACGACTATTGAGGCCGAGTTTTATTTTGCTAGCCGTGAAGAGATGGAATCTAGAATAGAATATAATATGCAACTTACTTGCCCAAGTATGCGGGAATACCCACGCGATCTGGTGTGGAGTGGGTCAGAATACAAAGGCACAACGATAGCTCCTGAGTATGCTGAGGATTATGAAATAGATGAGTACGTTGGCCCACAATCACCACACGATTATCTTATTAAATTTAAGACCGAAAAGAAACGTGGGGACACGATTAAGTTTAAAACTATAACCCAGGTTGGCGATACAACCCATATTATGAAGACCATGTATTCTTATACTGTTAAATACCAGATAGATCAACTAGTTTTGAGGCTTTCTGTACCAAAAGGATTAGTAAAAGGTGTAAAAAAAGCTGTGTATGCAGACAGAGGGCGAGAGATAATAGTTGAAGAGCCAACAAAAATTACAAAGAAAATTGTTGGTGATTTAGAGGAGTATACGTTTACTTGTAGCAATCCTACCCTTCTTTATAATTATTTTATAGAATGGCAGTTTACAAATCCGTAATTTTGTGATATAATTTAGATATAAAGGCAAAAAAGGATGGATGTATTATGGGCAATTAAAAATGAATGTATATTTCAGAAAGTCAAACGGCGTTTGAAGACTGGAAATACCAGCAGGAACCATACATAACAGGAGTGGCCTCCATCAACAGATGGAGGCCACTTTCTTATACTCTGATATTATCCAGATAAACAACAAATCCGAACCCGTCCCCGATGGGAGACCAGTTCGGATTATGTTGCTGTGGTGGAGATAAGCGGGATCGAACCGCTGACCTCTTGACGTGGTTATAGATACTCTGTCAGGGTCTATACTGCCAGTGGCAATTGTCCATCTAATTCCTTGAATACAGCTCGCAGACCATCGTTGAGTGTGAATTCCATATCCGAGAAATAGTCCACATAGCAGACGTGTTTGTAAAGGATCTGAATTTTCTGCTTCTTCACGCCGTCCTCTGTGTATTTCACACCCACCCGAATCTCACGGATCAGCTCATTCAGGATCGTGGCATTCAGCTCCTGGAGCCCCTGGTACCCTGCCAGAACCTTGGTGAACGCTTCCATCTCGGACTGACGTTTGGCCTGCACATCCAAGGTGCTCGTCAGTTCCGCGCATTTGACCTTCAGCTCTTTTAACTCACCCTCGAACTTGTCCATCAGGGATTGTGCCCGCTCCTGCGGGATACGGCCAAGGGCACCATCCTCGTAGAGTTTGGCGATAATGGCATCCAACTCCCTGATACGGCTGTCCATTCGCTTTTTCTCCCGCTCAGCCTCCTGCGCTTTCTGGTTGATAAGGCCGGAGGCTTCGTTGCTCAACCGGGCCAGCAGGTGGGCGTCCATCCTCGCTGCCGCTTTTGCCCTGCGCTGTATATCGCAGAGGACTGCGTCGTAAAGGTCAGCGTAGGTGATGAAGTGGGATGCACAGTGACCTTTTCCTTTGGTACTGTACAGACTGCACTGGTAGCGGGGGTTGCCCTTGTTGTAAGTGTAGTTCAGCGCATATCCACAGTCGGCACATTTTGCGAGGCCGGCGAAAATCTGCTGCGCACCGTGGTTGTCGCACCGTTTGCGAACCGCCAGCTTCTCCTGCGCCCTGTCCCATTCCTCTTGGGTGATGATCGGCTCATGCATCTCATCCACTACTGTCCACAGTTCCTCTGGTACGGTCACAATCTCCTTGGAGCGGAAGGATGGCTTGCGCCGCCGTCCGCTGACGATCTTGCCCAGGTAGGTGGGGTTGCTGAGGATGGTC
>JAAVHD010000070.1 GCA_014799915.1 Oscillibacter sp. | reverse complement strand
CCTGCGCGCTATGGGTTACGGCAAGAACGGCGAGTTCGAGGGCAAGGGCTGGGAGTACCAGACCGCTGCCAAGGCCAAGGAGATCGGCCTGATCGACAACGTCATCGAGGCCCAGCTGGGCTCTGCCGCTTCCCGTGAGATGGTCGCGGAGATCCTGTTCCGCGCCATGCTGGGCGAGATGGTTTCCTACACCGCCCTGAACGGCTACGTTGGCACCGGCAAGACCCTGGGCAAGGAGAAGTTCGGCCTGGAGTCCGTCACCGGCGTTGTCATGGCTAACGAGTGGGCCAACCTGAACACCAGCAACGTCCTGGCTGATGGCAAGACCCAGATGCAGCTGGCTGACGGCACCACCCGTACGCTGGACATCAGCAGCTCCCTGGAAGTCGTCGGTCTGACCTGCACCGCCTACATGGCTGACCAGGACAAGAACGGCACTCTCGAGGTTCTGACTGACGAGCTGACTGCTGACGCTGTCAACAATGTTGCTGACAACGAGGGTCACGCTGTTGGTACTGGCCGCGCTGATGAGATCAAGGACTCTATCAACGCTCTGGCCAACAGCAATGGCATCTCCATCAACAATGACACCGTCTACTATTGGAACTACGAGAAGAGCACCTACACCGATTCTGACATCCTGATCCGCTACGCTGTGGTGAAGGGCGTCGCAGCGATTGATGAGTATGCCGCTGAAGTTGAGGATGGCGACTGGGCTGGTCACACTGTTGCCCCCCGTACCGTCACCGTTAACGGCACTACGTATGACAGCTGGGTCTTCACCATCCAGCCCAATGCCGTCATCAACGCTGATGACCGGGCGATCATGCAGCGCATCTTCTGGAACGCTGACCGCCTCGCTTACATCACCGACAGCGACCTCGCTCTGAACGATTATGTTGTGGGCGAAGTCTACGTCGGCACCACTTCCACTGTCGATGTCTCCGACACCCTCAGCTGGAACGATTTCACCGCCAAGTACTTTGTGACCGACAACAAGTACTACGGTACTTGGGTTGACAACGGCGACAGCCTGCGCGTTGTGGATAACAACAACGACGGCAAGGCTGAGTACGTCTTTGAAGTCAACTATACTCAGGACAAGGTCATCGGCACCTACAAGGATGATCCCGAGTTCTACACCATGCAGCCCACCAAGCAGGGCTTCAGCAGCATCGTGTGGGGCGAGAACAACAACGTTGAAGATTTCACCGTTGGCACCATCGTCAACTACCGCCTGATCGACAACAAGCTGACCGTCTGGACCGCTCCTGTCGTCACCGACAGCATCAAGACCAAGAGCTTCCAGAAGATCACCGTTACTACCGCCTCTGGCGATGAGAAGGGTCAGTCCGGCATTCAGAACGAAACCCGCCTGGCTGACAACATCATGGTCATGAAGGACGAGGTCAAGTACAACATGTACCTCGACCAGTTCGGCTTCATCCGCACCTATGAGCTGGCTCAGGGCAACCAGTACGCTCTGCTGACCGAGATGTACGGCGGCGCTGTCCAGAACAGCAACTACATCTCCGGTACCACGGCTCTGGCCGAGGTCACCATCGGCAACGAGACCAAGGAGCTGACCGTTAACAACGCCGCTTCCTGCGTCTTCCTCAGCCGTCAGGGCGCTTCCGACGCTCTGAACATCCCCACCGCTTGGACCATGGGTACCGGTCTGGCCGTCAACCGCTACAACTGGCTGCAGCCCGCTATTGCCCACCTGCAGGGTCAGGGCAACGCTTATGGTACTGCCGGCACTACCACTGCCTACTACACTTGGAACCGTGCGGTCTTCACTGTGACTCCTGTAACCGTAAACACCGTTGCCTCCACTCTGCCCGAGTTTGACTACCTCAAGGAAACGGGTAAGAACCTCGCTGGCGCCGATGTCACGGTCGACCACAGCTTCAGCTTCACCAACGTTGCCAGCTACATCCTGAAGGATGACGGCACCGTCGATCTGGAGACCGCTTCCGCCTATGCCTATGACAAGAACGGCAACCAGCTGTACTACAACACGAAGGTTCTGACTGCCGCTCAGACCAACAACGGCGTGGCTCTGGCCGCTTACGAAGGCCGTTTCACCGCCGCCAACTGGGCTAACACTGGCATCGCTAACAAGACCTTTGCCCAGGCCATGACTGATGGCGATCTGGCTCCTGTCTACGCGGTGGACTATGTCCAGCTGACCAAGGGCGCTATTGCCAACAACCAGCGTCAGTACAACATTGACTCCAACTACAGCGCCAAGTATCGCACCAACAGCAACGGCTACGTGAACGCCACTGTGGATACCAAGTTCTGGATCGTGACTCCCAACGACATCAAGTACGTTGAGAGCTACCGCGATCTGCCCGCCATCAAGGCTGAGAACATCCGCGCTGCCTACGCTGTTGCGACCAACACCAACGCTGACTCCAACGGCGCCGATTACTGGATCGCTGACGTCATCGTCATCGAGACCAACAAGATCGAGCAGGATTACGACAGCATCTCCCTGTTCTACTGGAATCCCTCCGAGACCCAGGGTCAGGTCCGTTACATCAACACTCTGAACAACGAGTGGAATGCTTACGGTTCCAACGACTACGCCAAGGTGCAGGTCGTTCCCGGCGGTTCCTGGGGCAATACTCCCTTCTGGGGCGACGGCTACGGCTTCTATGAGCTGTATAACACCAACTTCAGCGCTGATACCAACTCCCTGACTGCCGGTCCTGTCAACAAGATCGTCAAGGGCGAGTACAACGACCACGGCATCTATGCCGGCGTCCTGCGCCGTGACGCTGTGATCTCCAACACCAGCGGCTATGTCAGCGTGAACATGGCTGACATCAAGAACACCATCCCCGCCAATGACACGAACGTCAAGCCCGTGGATGTGGGCGCTCCCGGCAATGCTTACGCCGCTCCCATCTATCACATCCAGCCCAACCAGTATGGTCAGACCGAGGCCAACGAGATCCGTCTGGTTCCCGCTACCTGGAACAACGTGTATGACGGCGACGAGCTGATCTGGGTCACCGATGCGAAGACCAACACCGCTTTCGTGGTTGACCTCGCCGTACACGGCAACGAGACCGTTACTCCCAGCTGGCTGATCACCTGGGATAAGGACGGCAAGGCAAACGGTGGTATCTACAAGGATATCATTGATGAGCAGAATCCCAACACTATTGAGGGCTACAGTATCATTGTTAAGACCGAGGGCCTGGGCAATGACACCATCGCTCCTCAGACGATTGAGAAGCACCTGGCCGGTTGGACCGGAACCATCAACTTCACAGGCAGCACTGTGCTTGAAGACCTTTATGCCGTGGATGGTTACCGCGTCAAGACCATCACCGCTACCACCACCGGCTCTTGCACTGTGACCGCGACCTCCCCCACTACTCCGAACAACGTTTGGACCAGCATGGGTACTGCTCAGGTCGTCGTAGGCAGCGCCCTTGATGGTGATGTCACGATCACCCTGGTGTACGAGCCCGCAGTGTATACTGTTAACCTGAGCGCTGCTCCCAACACCGTCACTAACGGTGCCAACATCACTGCTGTGACCGCCAATGACAACCGCACACCGGCTGTTGCGCCTACGGACATTCTGACTAGCGCGCCCACTCCCACGCTGTCTACCATTGCTGGCCGTGAGGTAACTGTGAGTGTAACTCACGGTGCGCTGGCTCCCTTCGAGGAGTTCGATATCACGGTTGTTGACGGCGATGGTTCTGTGAACTATTGGACGAACACTGTCAGCACCACGGTTGAAGAAATCAAGTTCACCATGCCCGCCGACGATGTGACTGTCACTGTTGACATCGTAGCCAAGGACAGCACTGTCACCTACAAGCTGGGTGATGACGTGGTTCGCACCGCCACTTGGACTATCAGCGATGCCAGTTCCGATACCTACACTGTAGTTGACACCCTTGCTGGCTACACGGTGAATGGTTGGGCTGCTTACAAGAACAGTGCAACTACCGCGTTCCAGAATAACGGTGGTGGTACTACCATTGCTGTCGCCGACTGGGCTGAGAACATCACCATCGTGCTGGATGCTACGATTGTTGAGTATGACCTGACGATCGTAAATGGCTATACCCCCACCAATGGTGATGTTTGGGTTTGGAAGGCCACCGAGGGCGAGGCGAGCGCCATTCAGCTTGCTACTGCTAGCAACGCCAATGTGATGAAGGTCACAGTTAAGGACACGCTCGTTTTCAAGTACAGCAAGACCGATCCTGCTCAGGCCAACCCCTCTGCTCCTGCGCCTACCGCTGGTACTGATAGAGTGAATAGCGATCCGATTCGGCCGGCGGGTGATACCTTCACTTTCACTGTGCATGATATTTACGCCACCACTGGAACTGCTGTTTCCATCACTCTGGCTTAAGCAAATCCCCTGAAAAGTTCATTCCCATGAACTAAGCAAAAACCCCCCAAGGGCTTCGGCCCTTGGGGGGTCCTTTTCTGATCCGAAAAAATTCAGAGGGGTCAATTTCCGGTGTGTAGGGCGCGACGACCCGGCGCGCCGTTCCGCCCTCAGTCTGAATCGATCCTGCAGGCGGCGGGCCGAGGTCGTCCCGCCCTACAAATGCTGCGCAGTAGAACAAAATTTATTCCCATGAAAAAACCGGCCAGACTTGACAAATCAAGCCTGACCGGGTATACTATAAACAGCTTCGGGGCGCTGCGATAAGCGGGTGACCCGGTTTAGTAACTAGTGGTTATCTAAAAAGACAACCGTCACCGTGCCGGGTGGCGGTTGTCCCTTGCTATACGGAATGTCACGATATATCCGTGCCATTTAATCGTAATATTTATGGACATGTGATGTCACCTCCTTTCGGAGGATGTGGTCACCCGCCTACCGTTATGCAGCGCCCCCAGGCAAAAACCTGACTCCTTCCACCCTGGAGAGGAGCACTTTCATTTTACACGATTCGTCAGTATCTGTCAAACTTTTTCTTTACTGAAAAATCCGGCCAGGCTTGACAAATCAGGCCTGACCGGGTATACTATAAATAGATTCGGGGCGCTACGATAAGCGGGTGACCCGACTAATTGATTAGGTTATCAAACGCATGACAACCGTCACCTGCCGGGGTGGCGGTTGTCCCTTGCTATACGGAATGTCACGATATACCCGTGCCATTTGATCGTAAGATTTATGGACATGTGATGTCACCTCCTTTCGGAGGATGTGGTCACCCGCCTACCATTATGCAGCGCCCCCAGGCAAAAGCCTGACTCCGTCCATCTTGGATAAGAGCACTTTCATTTTACACGATTCGCCAACATCTATCAAACTTTTTCTGGAAAATCCCCCCAAGAGCTTTGGCCCTTGGGGGGATTTTCAGATTCAATAAAAGTTTCGCTATGAGATCAGAACATCACGGCGCCCCAGTCGAACAACTGGAAGTCTCCTCCCTCTGCGCATTCAAAGCTGAGCGACAGGGTAGAATCGGCGGGTATCCTGCCGTTCCGCAGGAAGACCAGCTCCTGCGAGATCCGTCCGCCGCCCAGCTGTGCGAAGCGGCGGACGGTGGGCTGCCGCTCCTCGCCGTCCCATAGCAGTGTCAGCTTTCCGCCCGCGCCGTTGATGTTGCAGCGGAGGATGACCATGCCGCCCAGGCTGTCCTCCTGCTCGTGGATGGTATGGGTGGCGGTGACCTTTCCCTCGTTGGAGTAGGGGCCAATACTGCTGTCTTCACTGACTGCAAGGCTGCCGGTCATGTCGCACACGGCACTCAGCGGCTGGATCATAATCTGATACCGCACCCCGCCGAGGAAATAAAACGGCCCATGAACATACTCGCTGAATGCGGCATTGGTATACTTCTGGGTATAGGTCATCTCCAGCGTCTGCTCCACCGACCCGGTATCCAGATTTGTGACGGTGATCCGGAAGGTCGTGGTGTTTGTACCCGTATTGTTGCTGTAATTGCCGTTCATGAAAAAGCGTTGTACACAGCCTGTGGCCGGTGGGATAAAGGTGACTGTCAGGGGTGTGGCGGACGACAGTTGATTCTTTTTGATGTTGAGCGATGTGCCTTCCACGTAGGATTGGGCAAAGGATTGAAAGGTCAGTCCCGCGCCGTTTCTCCCTGCGAAGCGCGCCCCGTTGATTAGCAGGGTGCCTGTAATATTGCTGGCATCCTTCACGGCGTTCTGGTAGAAGATTCCAATCTGATGAGGGAGGGTGTCCATGCTTGTCACGGCGCAGTAGTGGTTGTAAGTCAACCGGCATAGGCGTTTCAGATTTTTTTCGTCCATTTCTCCGCCGCTCTGCCGAAGGTCCTCAGCGGTATCCCGATTCCCGGTCAGTCCTTCTTCCAACTGGGCCATAGCGCTGTTGAAGTCCTTCCGCAGAATCCGGTCTGTCTCGTCCCACTGAGGGAGGTGATAGTTTTCTGTGTAGTTCATACAAGGGTCTCCTTTTTGATTTTGGATTCCGGTAAAAAACCGGTACACACTAGTGTGTACCGGTGGAAAGTTTCCGTATTTTGTGCAACGGCAAAGTGTACAAAAATTTCCCGGACTTGACAAAGCGAGTCCGGGAGGATATAATAAACATAGAAATAGGGCGCTGCGATATGCGGTCAGCCCATTAGATGAATATTCTGGTTATCAAGAGACAACCGTCACCGGGCCGGGTGGCGGTTGTCCCGTTTTACAATGCGTACCGTCACGGTGAATCCGTAAACGTGAAACGTAAGTATCACAGGCATTTAATACACTCCCTTTCGGAGGATGTAGCCGACCGCTCACCAGATTATGCAGCACCCCGTCCCATTCCGGGGGCTGGACATAATTTTATCATATTTGTCGAACCATGTCA
This sequence comes from Oscillibacter sp., assembly GCA_014799915.1. GTDB lineage: Bacteria > Bacillota > Clostridia > Oscillospirales > Oscillospiraceae > Pelethomonas. The sequence goes on along the minus strand of JAAVHD010000070.1, from coordinate 15,983 downwards.
AACCCTCCACCATATAGACATTGCAGCGCCTGGTTACTGACCGGGCGTTGCATTCTGTTTACAAACCAAACGCCGTGTGCTATACTGATACAAGAATAACGAAGGGCTGGTAAAACAATGGAACTGGGGGAACTGCTGGAAATACGTCCCGGTGTAACCGCACTGATTGGCGGCGGCGGAAAAACCACCGCTATGTATACGCTGGCCTGTGAATTAGCGGCAAAGGGGACCGTCATCTGCACCACTACCACCCACATCCTGCCGCCGGAGCACCTGCCTCTGCGAAACGACAGCGATGAAAGGGAACTGGCTTCGGCTCTCTCCGTCCAAAGGTGCATCTGCATGGGAACATCTTCCGAACACGGCAAGCTGACTGCTCCAACATTGCCCATGGAGACGCTGGCTAAACTGGCAGACTACGTGCTGGTGGAGGCCGACGGTTCCAGGAGACTGCCCATCAAGGCCCATTTGCCCCATGAGCCGGTGATCCCGGCCAACGTAGGTCAGACTGTGATTTTGGTAGGCGCGTCCGGCATTGGCCGTTCCGTCCGGGAGACGGTCCACCGCTGGGAGCAGTTCTGCCGCTTCACTGGCGCACTCCCGGAGGACCCGGTCACAGCAGAAAATCTGTCCCGTCTTCTGACCGCCGAGGACATTGATGGCAAGATTTTTATTAACCAGGCGGAGACGCCGGAAGCCCTGACAGCCGCCCGCCGTCTGGCGGAATTGCTCCCCCGGCCCGTGTACGCCGGATCACTGAAAGGAGGAACCTGGACATGCTTGTCGTAATACGCGGCGGCGGTGACCTGGCAACCGGGGTTGCCCTGCGCCTGTACCGCGCCAGGATGCAGATCGTGATATGCGAGGTGGCCGCGCCGACCTCCATCCGCCGCACGGTATGCTTTTCCGAAGCCGTGCGGCTGGGCGAGACAGCGGTGGAGGGCGTCATTGCCCGTCGGGCGGAGACAGCGGAGGTCTCCGCGCTGCTGGAAGATGGCGTAATTCCCGTTCTGGTAGACCCGGAGGCCCGCTGCATCCAGGCGCTGAAACCGGACGCCGTTGTGGATGCCATTCTGGCAAAGCGGAATCTGGGGACAACAATGGATATGGCCCCAGTGGTGGTTGCCGCCGGTCCCGGCTTTACCGCCGGAGTGGACTGCCACGCGGTAGTGGAGACCATGCGGGGACACTACCTGGGCCGGGTGATCTACAGCGGTTCGGCCCTGCCCAATACGAACATCCCCGGGCTCATCGGCGGCTACGCCGGTGAACGGGTCCTCCGCGCCCCGGCGGACGGAATTTTCCAGGGGGCGCGGCAGATCGGTGACCAGGTCCAGGCCGGGGACATTGCGGGTTATGTTGCCGGGGTTCCCATGGTCTGCACCATTACTGGGACGCTCCGCGGCCTTCTGGCCGACGGAGTCCCCGTCACCAAAGGCATGAAAAGCGGCGACGTGGACCCCCGCTGTGAGCCGGATTACTGCGTCTGCGCCTCCGACAAGGCTCTGGCCGTAGGCGGCGGCGTACTGGAAGCACTGCTCCACTTGGCGTGATGATTTTAGGAGGAAATGATGGAAAACGAAGTAAAGCTGACTAAACTGGCAAAGTGCGCCGGATGCGGCGCAAAGGTGGGAGCGGGCGTACTGGCCCAGCTCCTGGACGGCATCAAGGTCCACAATGACCCCAATCTGCTGGTAGGCTTTGATAAGAGCGATGATGCCTCGGTCTATAAAATTTCGGACGAGCTGGCCCTAGTCCAGACGGTGGACTTTTTCCCGCCGATCGCGGATGATCCCTACCTGTTCGGTCAGATCGCCGCCACAAATGCCCTGAGCGACGTTTATGCCATGGGCGGCGAACCCAAGCTGGCGCTGAATCTGATGTGCGTACCAAAGGAGATGCCCAGCGAAGCCGTCCACCAGATGCTGCGGGGCGGCTACGACAAGGTCTATGAGGCAGGATGCCTGATCACCGGCGGCCACAGCATTTTCGACGAGGAGCCCAAGTACGGCCTTGCCGTCACCGGTTTCGTCCATCCTGACCACATTCTGACCAACAGCGGCGCAAAACCGGGCGACGTTCTGCTGCTGACCAAGCCGCTGGGGATCGGGATCCTCTCCACCGCTCACAAGGGCGAGCTGGCCTCGCCGGAGGGGATGGAGCTGGCCTACCGGCTTATGACCACCCTCAACAAGGCCGCCCGGGATGTAATGGTGAACTTCCGCGTCCACGCCTGTACCGACGTTACCGGCTTCTCTCTGATGGGCCATCTGCTGGAAATGGCCCAAGGCAGCGAGGTGCAGGCGGTGGTCCATGTGTGTGAGGTGGACATCATCCCGGAGGCGGCGGAGCTGGCAAAAATGGGTGTTCTGCCGGAGGGCATGTACCGCAACCGAACCTTCGCGGAGCCCTCCGTGGACGTTGGGGACACACCCCTGCATCTGCAGGACGTGCTCTTTGATCCCCAGACCGCCGGCGGACTGCTGATCGCAGTGGATCCCGCCGATGCGGAGGCGCTGCTTCAGGCGCTGACCCCCTGTGTCCCCAGCGCCCAGCGGATCGGAGAGATCCGGACCTATCCGGGCGGTTCCAGGATCCTGCTGCGGTAAATAACAGACGCCGCCCCGTGCCGTTTTTTGCGGCGCGGGGCGATCGTTCTATCTTGACAGATGAAATCAAGGGGATTTATCTTATCTTTTTATAAAGGCAAAATTTTCCAATTTTGCCGAATTTTAGAAAGTGAGGTATCCCCTATGTCCAGAAAAACCATCCTTCCCAATATCGCTTACGACACCCAGCGCCGCAGCTACTACGTGACCTTCCGGCGACAGACCCCGGAGGGGACGACACGAAGGACTGTCCAGTGCTATCCCACTCTTGAGCTGGCCATTCAGGCCCTGGACCGCAAGGGCGGGACGGAGCTCCTCGTCAATGGAGGGGATCTGGATAAGCTGACCCTTGGCCAGTGGCTGACCTACTGGCTGGAGCAGATCATCAAGCCCAGCCGCTCCGCCAGCACCGCCCACGGCTACACCATGATCATCCGCAACCACCTCTCCCCGAACCTGGGAAGCATTCAGATGAACAAGCTCACCGCCGCCCAGGTCCAGCTGTATCTCAACAAGATGCAGGCCGAGGGCCTGTGTGCCAACACCGTGCGCAAACACTACACGCTGCTCCACAACGCCCTGGAGCACGCCCGGAAGCAGGATCTGCTGGTGCGCAACGTGTCGGAGTACGTGACGCCCCCCTCCCTCAGCGATCCGACCCACCACTTCTACGATTCGGAGACCATGGCCAGGCTCTTTGAGATCCTGGCGGGCACCACCATGGAGCCGGTGGTCAAGCTGGCGGGCTACTTAGGCCTGCGCCGGGCCGAGATCTGCGGCCTGAAATGGAACCACGTGGACCGGGAGCAGAAGGTCATCACCATTTCCGAGGCCCGCACCACGGTCAATGGCCGCCCGGTGAACAAATCCACCAAGAACCGTTCCTCCATCCGCCGCCTGGGCTACGCGGGTCTGGCGGATATGGAGGAGCTGATCGAGCGGCTTTGGAATCAGCGCCAGGAGGAGATGGAGCGGCTGGGAGACGACTACCAGGACATGGGCTATGTGGTCTGTCACGACGGGGGCCGCCCCTATCAGGCGGACTATCTCACCAACCGTCTCCAGCGGGTACTAAGCAAAACCGAGCTGCCCTATGTGACTCTCCACGGCCTGCGGCACAGCTTTGCCAGCATTGCCAACAGCCAGAACGTCCCCCTCTTTGGCATCAGCCGCGCCTTGGGGCACAGCACCACCAGCACCACCAGCCGCATCTATATGCACCTGTTCGACGACACCCACCTGTCTGTGGTGCAGGCTGTCGGCGAAGCCGTAGGCGGCAGCAGTCAGAACATCCAGGATACGGAAGGTCCCACTCTATGAAAAATGGCCCCCGGCTGAAACCAGCCGGGGGCCGCTCTGTCTGCTTACTGCGCAGAGAACTGATCCTTGCCTACGCCGCACAGGGGGCACTCGAAATCTTCGGGCAGGTCCTCCCATTTGGTGCCGGGGGCGATGCCGTGATCGGGATCACCCAGGGCCTCGTCGTACTCATAGCCGCACACGTCGCAAACGTATTTCATGGTGGTATTCCTCCTTTTTGTGAATGGGTATTGGTAGTATACCCAATTTTACTGGATTTTGTCTGTTGCAAATCCCACAAGAATGGACTGTCAGCTCAATTCTGCCTGGCCGGTGTACAGCTGATAGTACTTCCCGCCCTGCGCGATCAGATCATCGTGGTCGCCGCGCTCAATGATCTCTCCCTGCTCCAGTACCATGATGGCGCGGGAGTTGCGGACGGTGGACAGCCGGTGAGCGATGACGAACACCGTCCGGTCCGCCATCAGCTGGTCCATGCCCCGCTCGATGAGTTTCTCCGTTCGGGTGTCGATGGAGCTGGTGGCCTCGTCCAGGATCAGCACCGGCGGGTCCGCCACGGCGGCGCGGGCAATGGCCAGCAGCTGCCGCTCGCCCTGGCTGAGACTGCCGCCGTCGTCAGTGATCCAGGTATCGTAGCCGTTGGGCAGGTGGCTGATGAAGGTGTCGGCGTTGGCCAGCCTGGCGGCGGCGCGGACCTCCTCGTCGGTGGCGTCCAGCTTGCCGTAGCGGATGTTGTCGGCGATGGTGCCGGTGAAGAGGTGGGTGTCCTGCAATACGATGCCCAGGGAGCGGCGGAGGCTCTCTTTGCTGATGTCCTTGACGTCGATGCCGTCGTAGGTGATGAGGCCGCTGTCAATCTCATAGAAGCGGTTGATGAGGTTGGTAATGGTAGTCTTGCCCGCGCCGGTGGAGCCGACAAAGGCGATCTTCTGCCCCGGCTTGGCGTAGAGGGAAATGCCGTGGAGAATCGTCTTCTCCGGCACATAGCTGAACACCACATCCTGGAACCGCACATCGCCCCTGAGGGGTACCAGCTCACCGGTGGGCTTCTTCCATGCCCAGCCGTCGCTGCGGTCCGCGGATTCCGTCAGGGAGCCGTTGGCGGCATAACTGACGTTCACCAGAGTGACCTTGCCTTCGTCTACCTCCGGTGTGGTCTCCATGACCTCAAATACCCGCTCCGCGCCGGCGATGGCCGCCAGGATGTTGTTCACCTGCTGGCTGACCTGGCTGATGGGCTGGCTGACCTGACGGGTGTACTGGAGATACACCAGCAGCACGCCCAGGTCCAGGCCCATGGCGATGGACAGCAGCGCACCCACACAGCAGGTCAGGGCGTAGTTGATGTGGCTGATGTTGCCCATGGCGGGCATCATGGCCCCGGCAAAGGAGTGGGCATTGGTGGCGCTGCGGCGGTAACGCTCATTGCGCTCGTCAAAGCCCTCTTTGGCCTTGGCCTCGTGGTTGAAGACCTTGATGACCTTCTGCCCCTCGATCATCTCCTCGATATAGCCGTTGACGTCGCCCAAATCTTTCTGCTGGGCCATGAAGTACCGGCGGGAATTCTTGCCTACGGTCATGATGACCACCAGCATCAGTCCCAGGGAAAACACCGTCACCAGGAACAGCAGCGGACTGAGGTACAGCATCATCGCCACCACGCCCACAAAGGTCAGCACCCCGGAAATCAGGGAAACCATACCGTTTTGCAGGATCTCATTGAGGGTGTCGATGTCGTTGGTGTAGCGGCTCATGAGTTCGCCGTGGGTGTGGGTGTCAAAGTAGCTCAGGGGCAGCTGCTGCATTTTGGCAAACAGATCCCGGCGGATGGCGTGGGTAGTCTGCTGGGAAATGCGGACCATAATGCGGGAATAGGTATAGCTGAGCAGCGCGGCGCAGATATAGATGCACGCCATCAATACCAGTGTCCGTGCCAAACGGGGATAATCGCCGGGGACGATACAGTCGTCGATCAACGGACGGAGCATATAGGAGCCGCCGATGGTGCAGGCGGTATTCAGCACCAGGCAGACCGCCACGACAAGCATCAGCCACTTGGACCGTCCCACATAGCGCATGAGCGTGCCGATCGTTTTTCGCATGTCCTTGGGCTTCTGGAAGCCGCCTCTGGGGCCTCCAGGGCCGCCGGGACCGTGGGGACCTTTTCTTTTCGTCTCAGCCATTGATACTCGCCCCCTCCTGCTGCGACTGGTAGACGTCGCGATAAATTTCACTGGTTTCCATCAGTTCCTCGTGGGTGCCCATATCCGCGATCCTGCCGTCGTCCATGACGATGATCAGGTCCGCGTCCATGACGGAGATGATCCGCTGGGCGATGATCAGCTTGGTGGTGTTGGGCAGCTGGGTGCGGAAGGCACTCCGGATCTTCGCGTCAGTGGCGGTGTCCACCGCGCTGGTGCTGTCATCCAGGATCAGCACCTTGGGCTTTTTCAGGATCGCGCGGGCGATGCACAGCCGCTGTTTCTGTCCGCCGGAGACGTTCACGCCGCCCTGACCCAGGTCGGTGTTGTAGCCGTCAGGCATCCGGTGGATGAACTCCGAAGCGCAGGCGGCCTCACAGGCGGCCTCGATTTCCGCGTCAGTAGCGTTTTCGTCGCCCCACAGCAGATTCTCCCGGATGGTGCCGGAGAACAGGGTGTTCTTTTGCAGGACTACGCTCACCGCATCCCGCAGATGCTCCATGGAGTAGTCCCGCACAGGCCGTCCGCCCACCCGGACTGTACCCTCCTGGGCCTCGTAGAGGCGGGGGATCAGCTGGACCAGGGTGGACTTGGCGGAACCGGTGCCGCCGATAATGCCAACGGTCATGCCGCTCTTAATGTGAAGGTCGATATCGTGGAGGTTCCATTTTTCCGCGTCCGCGCTGTATTTGAAGAACACGTGGTCAAAGTCAATGGAACCATCGGATACGGTGCACTGGCCAGCGGCCTCGTCGGTGATATCGGGAACCTCGTCCAGCACCTCGATCACGCGCTTGCCGCAGGCGATGGCGCGGGTGAGCATCATCATGATCATGGATACCATCATCAGGCTCATAAGCACCTGGGTGATGTAGGTGAAGAAGGTGGACAGCAGTCCCACCTCCAGCTCCCCGGACTGGACCAGCGGCGCGCCGTACCACATGACGGCAATGATGGTGCCGTAGGTGATGAGCATCATAATGGGCATGTTCATCACCACAAAGCCGAATGCCTTTTCAGAGGTAGTCCGCAGTGCGTCGTTGCGCTTCTGGAACTTGGATTCCTCGTAGTCCTCCCGGACGAAGGACTTCACCACGCGGATGGCGGAGAGGTTTTCCTGTACCGCCAGGTTCACGTCATCCGTGCGTTCCTGGAGTGAGCTGAACATGGGGCCGACGTGCCTGATAATCAGAACAATCAGCACCAGCAGCAGCGGCATGGCAAACAGGAACACCCGGCTGAGTTTCAGACTGATGGAAATTGCCAGCACCAGGGCGGATATAAGCATCACCGGGGCCCGGACCAGCAGCTTTATTCCCATCATCAGGGACATTTGCAGCATGTTGCAGTCGTTGGTCAGGCGGGTGACCAGTGAGGCGGTGGAAAATTTTTCAATATTTCTGAAAGAAAAGTCCTGAATGTGGTCATACTGGGCTTTGCGCAGATTTGCTCCGAAGCCCTGTCCCGCGCGGGCGGATAGGAACGATGCCCCGATGCCCAGCGACATAGAAACCAGCGCCATGACCACCATCAGTGCGCCCCGCATAAGAATAAAGCCAGTGTCTCCGGAAGGAATACCGGTATCCACAATGTCCGCCATCACCAGGGGCAGCAGCAGCTCGAAGACCGCCTCTCCGGCGGAGCAGAGCACACCGAAGATGATCCACTTGCGATAGCCCCTGGTATATGGCCAGAGTTTTTTTATCATACGTTGTTTACCTCGCTTTCCAGGTTTTCAATGATGCGGATCAGCAGTTCCTGCAGCTTCTCCTCCTCCGCCGCCGACAGGCAGCTGGAAAACCGCTTTCCTGTGTCCTCCATCGTAGCGCTGAAAGTGTCCACTTTCTCCTGCCCGGACGCCGTCAGGCTCACCAGGCGGCAGCGCCCATCCTCCGGGCTGGTGCGGCGCAGGATATAGCCCTTCTCCTCCAGACGGTTCACAATGCCGTTGATCGTGGAGGGCTTCAGGCGGAGCTCCCGCTCCAGATCCCGCTGGTTGACCTCCCGCCTGCCGCAGCAGGAGAGATAGACCAGTGTCCGGGACTGCACCGGCGTAACATCGTAACCGGCCCGGCGCAGGTTCTGGTCCATATACTGCCGGCCCAGGCGGCCGCAGTACGCAATCAGCCGTCCTAAGTCGGGTGTGTCATTCATCTGATCATCTCCTTCAAAAAAGTTAGCCTGCTAAAAATAAGCACACTAAATATACGCCGCATTTTTCCATTTGTCAATGGTGAAGTTTGAATGGTTTTTGAACCGCCTGTTAACATTCCGTGAATTGTCTTTAAGGGTGGTTGACTTTTGATTTGCCCTATATTATCATGGCATTGTTCAGCAATGAATTCTCTCTTTTCTCCCTCTCTCTTTTCTAAACAGAACCCCCCGGACCAAAACGGTCCGGGGGGTTCTGTTTAGAAAAAACTGCACTTTTTATCCATCCGCCACCTGATAGAGCGCGTTCAGCACCGCCCATCCCTGGGGATAGGGGCGCATCAGATTCCAGTAGCCAGCGCCATAAAGGCCGTATTCATCTATCAGGCGCAGCTTGGCGGACATGCTGCGGGCGTCCTCGAACCAGACCACGTGGGGTGTGCCGGCGGTGTAGTTGAACCAGGGGGACTGGGCAGTCTGGTCAAATTGGATCTCTGCACCGTAGCGGAGCGCCAGCTCGACGGCTTCCTGATTGGAGATGGACCGGGCGCGGGTCACTCCCTGCCGGAAGGGCAGGGGCCAGTCGTAGCCGTAGTTGGAGATGCCCAGATAGATTTTTTCCCGGGGGATCTCCGTGACGGCATAGTCCAGGACCTGCCGCACATTGGGCAGCGGCGAGACCGCCATGGGCGGCCCGGCGGTATAGCCCCACTCATAAGTCATGAGCAGGACGAAGTCCGCCGCCGCGCCCAGCAGAGCGTAGTCATGGGCCTCGTACAGCAACCCTGGTTGCTGTGCGTAGGTCTTGGGAGCCAGGGCCACGATCACCGGCAGTCCCATCGGGGCCAGACGCTCCCGGAGGGTGCGGATAAAGGCGGCATAGTTCTCCCGCTGTGCGCCGGGGATGTACTCAAAGTCCACGTCCAGCCCCCGGTAGCTCTTTTCGGTGATGGTTGCGACGATCTGGTCGATCAGTGCGGCCTGGAGCGGCAGGTCGGTGAGCACCTGTACTGCCCGTTCACTGGAAAAATTGTCCGTCTCCGTCAGGGTGGACAGGTGCATCAGCGGCACCGTGCCCAGACGGGCCGCCTCGCTGAGCAGCATCTCGTCCGCCAGCGGTAAGAGACCGCCGGAGGCGGTGATACCGTAAGTGAACGGCGTCAGGTAGCTCATATAGGGCAGCTCGGCGCTCAGCAGCGCACGGGTGATGAAGGGGTAGGCGTAGCCGTTGGTATGGGTAGCGGAAGTGGGCCGGTCCTGGTAGGCGATGACCAGCGTCTGTCCCGGCTGGATGGCCGGATTGCCGCCCAGGTGGTAATTGTTCCGGTATAACTGCCGCAGGGGGACGCCGTACTGCCGGGCGATGCTGTCCAGCGTCTGTCCGGACTGGACTGTGTGAAAGGTGTCCACACGGCGGATCACCAGCGTCTGCCCTACGGCCAGCGCGCCTCCCGGCGGTACGCCGTTCAGCTCCTCCAGCAGCACGGGGTCCACCCCGTACTGTCCCGCGATCCCATAAAGGGTCTCACCCGCCTGCACCACATGTATCTCCATAACGGCTCCTCCCTGTTTGGTCTTTTACAGTCTATGCGGGAGAACAGAGAAAAATCTGACACGCTTTGTCGGGTATGGTAGAATATTTTCAGCCCCCGGAATGGGACGGGGCGCTGTCGTAATATGGGCGGTTGGTTCACTCCCCTGAGGAAGGGGGTGATAAAACGTGAACAAGGAGCGTTTCCGGCGGATCGTGGTCTACATCATCGTATGGATCATCGTGATTGCCTTCGCATTTTATTTTGCTCCTAAAGCGTGTTAACCGCCCGGCGGCCACCGGACGGTTAACGGCTACTTTAGTCGGTCAACTTTCTAGGAGCTAACTGTCTAACGGCAGCGCCCTATTTCTATGCTTATTATAATCTCCCGGACCTGCTTTGTCAAGTCCGGGGAATTTTTGTATCACGCCTGTCTCATAAAATCAAATCCAGCAAACCCATAGGCTATATAACGGGCCGGTGAGGACACCGGCCCCTACAAAATCGGCGCCTCTGTAGGGGCCGATGTCCTCATCGGCCCATTGCGCTATCTGTAGATTTGGCAAATTGAAATTTATGAGACAGATGTGATTTTGTATACTTTACCGTTGCACGAAAACCAGCAACTTTCCGCCGGTACACACCCAGTGTGTACCGGTTTTTTACCGGGATTCAAAATCAAAAAGGAGATTCTTGTATGAACTACACAGAAAACTACCATCTGCCCCAGTGGGACGAGACAGACCGGATTCTGCGGAAGGACTTCAACAGCGCTATGGCTCAGTTGGAAGAAGGACTGACCGGGAATCGGGATGCCGCTGAGGACCTTCGGCAGAGCGGGGGAGAAATGGACGAAAAAAATCTGAAACGTCTGTGCCGGTTGACTTACAACCACTACTGCGCTGTGACAGGCATGGATACCCTCCCGCATCAGATCGGACTCTTTTATCAGAACGCCTCGAAGGATATCAGCAATATTACCGGCACAATGCTGGTGAACAATGTGCGCTTCGCGGGGAAAAACGGGACGGGACTGACCCTCGAAGCACTCGCGGAGACCTTTCAGGAGGTCACGCCGCTGCATATCATCAAGGGCAATCTGCCGAAGTCCACGCCGCAGACCGTCACCTTTACCGCGCCCGCCACGGGCAGTATGCGCCGCCTCTATATAAACGGCACCTACAGCAACAACGTGGGGGAGAATACTACCTCGTTCCGGATCACCATCCAAAATCTGGATACCGGATCGATTGAGCAGACGGAGGAGGTGACTTATACGCAGAAGTACACCAGCGCCGCGTTCAGCGAGTATTGCCACGGGCCGTTTTATTTTCTCGGCGGGGCGAAGTATCAGATCACGGTCCAGCCGCTGGCCGCTGTGTGCGACATGACCTGCGGCCTCGTGCTCGGCGGCGACAGCCGTGTGTCCGCCTTTTCCAATGAGGGGAAGGTCACCGCCACCCATACCCTTCACGAGCAGGAGGACAGCCTGGGCGGCATGGTCATTCTCCGCTGCAACATCAGCGGCGCGGGCGGAACGCTGAAGCTGCTGTGGGACGGCGAGGAGCGGCAGCCCACCGTCCGCCGCACCGCCCAGCTGGACGGCGGGCGGATCGCGCAGGAGCTGATCTACCTGCGGGATAACGGTATACCTGCCGATTCCACATTGTCGCTCAGCTTTGAATGCGCGGAGGGAGGAGACTTCCAATTCTTTGACTGGGGCGCGGTGATGTTCTGATTTTCTAAACGAAAGACCCCCCAAGGGCCGAAGCCCTTGGGGGGATTTTGCTTAGTTCATGGGAATGAACTTTTCAGGGGTTTTGCTTAGGAGAGGGCAATTGTGACGCCAGATGCCGGGGTGGTCGCCCAAGCTTCCTTGACCGTGAACATCCATACGTCTTCGCCCTCCATCTTAGTGTATGTCACATTCGCACCACCGCCGCTCACGGTGCGAGTGGGAATACCACTAGAGGAAGATACTTTGAAGTTGAAGGTGTCCTTCACGGTCACAAGGCCATAGGTGCCGCCTGTAGTGATAGACGTCCACCCGCCATTACCATCAGGAACCTCGACATTTATGCCAGCCCCGATGGTGAAGGCCACATTGATCTCATCAAGTGTAGCGGTCAGCACGATGGTGATGTCCTCAGCCCATTCATTGCTGGCGACAGCGAGGGAGTCGGTGCCAACAGTTGTGCCGGTGGCAAGCTGGACAGGAGTGCTGCCAGTGGTGTCATAAGCCGTCCACGCGGTTGCCGTGTAGCCATTGACCTTCGCCACAGTGTAAGTGTCGCTGGTAGCATTGGTGATAGCAGCCCAAGTATCGGTCTTGAGAGTCTCACCGGTAAGGCTGTTCAGCTTGTAGGTGACATTGGCAGGCTTGCCCACAATGTCAACAGTGACATCCACATCGTCATCGGGCATGGTGAAGATGTACTGGTAGACGGTGTCGCTGACCTTGTTCATTCTGGGATTGACATCAGCGCCAGAAGTGGCCTCGGCAATCGTGACATCCAGCTTCTCGTAGTCTGCCAAACCAGTGCCGCTAACGGTCACTTCCACAGTCACAGTCGTGTTGTAGCCGGTGGTCAGCGTGGCAGTGTTATACGTCAAGGTGCTGCTGTTGGCCGTAACAGAAGCAACGGTAGTAGTAGCACCAGTAATGCTGTTGGTGGGAGCAGCTGTCAGGGCAACATCCCACTGCACAGGCTCATACTCCAGAGTGATGGTGGAAGCAGCGGTCACGGTAATGGTGTCATTGCTCATACTGCCCCAAGTGTTGTCCGGAGTGAAGCTTCCAAGCGGTGTTCCATTGACGGAGACGCTCTTGATCCGGTAGCCGGGAACGTCATACACAGCTTGCAGAGTGTTATCAGTGTGGAGGGTCCAGCTTGCGCTCATGCCGTTGGTTACAGTCGCGATGGTCTTGGGAGCGATAGCCAGGTTGGCGGGCAGACCCTCGGTCACGACGGTAACACTATAACCCGCAACATTCTTGGTCTGCTCCTGAAGGATCTCCCAATAGATGCCGCTGATTGCATCGCCGTCCGCATTCCGTACGATCAGCCAGGCGGGAGTAGCACCCTCGCCGGTGTGCTGAGCAAGGTCAACCACGAAAGCGGTGTTGGACTTCTTGTCCAGGACCCAGATCAGCTCGTCGCCCTCGGCCACGTCAGTCCAGGTAGCACGGACCAGACGGATCGCGTTGGCGTTGGTCTGACCATACTGGTTGTTCTGAACGTGATAGATGGGAGCGCTGTAGGAGTTGCCGGGAGCATCGAGGTCAATGTTCTTGATATTGGTGCTGTCAGTGGGATCATTCTTCTTAACGCCTGCGATGTTCACGCTGACATAGCCGCTGGTGTCAGCAATCACAGCGTCACGACGCAGAGCGCCGGCGTAGATGCCATGATCGTTGTACTCGCCGCGGACGATCTTGTTGATGCTGGTGGTGGTCAGGGAATTGTCGTCAGCGTTGAAGTTGGTGTTGTACAGCTCATAGAAGCCGTAGTTGGACGCGCCCAAAGGAGCGTTGCCCCAGACACCGCCGGGAATGACCTGCATCTTGGCATAGTCATTGGAGCCGTAAGTATTCCACTCGTTGTTCAGAGTGTTGAGGTAACGGACCTGACCCTGGGTCTCGTAGGGATTCCAGTAGAACAGGGAGATGCTGTCGTAATCCTGCTCGATCTTGTTGGTCTCGATGACGATAACGTCAGCGACCCAATAGTCAGCGAGGTTGGAATCGTCGGTGGTGTTGGTCGCAACAGCATAAGCGGCGCGGATGTTGTCGCCCAGGATGGAGGGCAGATCCTTGTAGCCGGTTACGTGCTTGACGGCGGTGGGCGTCACGATGTAGAACTCGGTGTTCACAGTGGCGTTCACGTAGCCGTTGCTGTTGGTGTCATACTTACTAGCATAACCAGTGTTAATGTTGAAGAGCCGCTGGTTGGGAGACACGTTCTCCTTGGTCAGCTGGACGTAATCGGTCTTGTAGACACGGGCCAGATCGCCGTCAGCCTGAGCCTGCTCGAAGGTCTTGCCATACTTGGCAGTGTCCCAAGTCACGGGAGTGACCTTGTCCATGTTGTCGTTCGCACCCGTGCGGGTGGTCTTGACATAGTACAGCGGGTTGCCGTTCCGGTCATAGGCATAGGTGGAAGCAGTATTCAGATTGACGGTGCCGTCGTCCTTCAGGGTGTAAGCGGCAACGTTGGTGAAGCTGAAGCTGTGGCTATTAGCGAAGGTGTCCGGAGTGCAGTTGCTGCCGGCCTCCTTGCCGTAGTCGAACACGGGGGTAGAACCGCCGGTAAGGTCAGCATCGAAGACGCTGCGTCCCCAGACGGTGTATCTAGTGCTGGTGGTGTAACCGTCAATATCGCCCTGAACCAGCAGGTGAGCGATAGCGGGCTGCAGCCAGTTGAGGCGGTTGGTAGCCAGACCGGTACCCATGGTCCAGTTGACGGCATCGCCAAGAGCGTCAGGAGCAGTACCGCGGCGGCTGAGGAAGACGTTGGTAGCAGCGTTGTTGACGGTGTACTCCTTGGTGGCCTCGTCACCAATGGTGAGCTCGGCCAGAGCCGTGGTGCTGGTGACGTAGTTGCTGTTCTGGACAGCGCCGCCGTACATCTCGGTCAGCAGAGCGTACTGGGTGGGCTGAGCCAGCTCATAGGTACGGATGAAGTTGAACTGGTCGAGGTACATGTTGTACTTGACCTCATCATCCATGCTCATGATCCGGTCAGACAGACGGGTGTAATGCCAAATGCCGGACTGACCGTAGGTCTCACCGCTCTCGGTGGTGGTAACGGTGATCTTCTGGAAGCTCTTGGTCTTGATGCTGTCGGTGACGACAGGAGCCTGCCAGACGGTCAGCTTGTTGTCGATCAGGCGGTAGTTGACAACGGTTCCGGTGGTGTAGGTTTCCTTGTCGCTGTCCCACACGACCTTATAGCCGGACATGGTGTCGGGACTCATGGAATAGAACTCGGGCTCCTCATTGCGGATGCCGATGACCCTATCCTGGGTGTACTGGACATCAAAGATGTACTCAGCCTTGCCGTCGTTGTTGTTATCCACAACGCGGACGCTCTCGCCGTTAACAGCGAAATCCCAGAAACTGTTCTTATCCTCAACAAAGTACTTAGCAACGAACTCGGTCCAGCTGAGGGTGTCGGAGACATCGACAGTGGAAGTGGTGCCAACGTAAACTTCGCCTCTGACGTAATCGTTCAGAGCGAGGTCGTTGGCGGTGATGTAAGCGAGACGGTCAGCGGTCCAGAAGATGTTCCGCATGATCGCATAGTCATCCGAGTTGATGACGGCACCGGGTCTGATGGAGATGACCCAGCTGTCATTAGTCTCGCCGTTAACGGTAACGGGACGGCTCTCAACAGTGTGGCCAGTCCAATCGCCAGCGTCAACTTCGGCGGCATACTCATCAACCTCGGTGTTGCCCTTCTCCACAGCGTAGCGGATCAGGATGTCAGAGTTGGCGTAGGTGCGCTTATCGTAGTCCACATAGTATTCGGTGTCGGCGGTGATGGTAATGCCGTCATCAGAAGCCATCTTCTTGATGCCGGACTTGTACTGGTCCGCCTCGCCGGTACCAACAGCCTTGCCCTCGTTGTCGGAGACATTGTTGCGGCCATTGGCGGTCAGCTCGTCAGTCAGGACCTCGAGGGTGCCGTCCTTGTCCTGATCAGCCATGTAGGCGGTGCAGCTCAGACCGACGACTTCCAGAGCACTGCTGATGTCCAGCGTACGGGTGTTGCCGTCGTCCAGCTTCATCTGAGTCTTGCCATCGGCCAGGACGTTGTCGCCGTTCAGGTTGGCCCACTCGTTGGCCATAACCACGCCGGTGACGGACTCCAGGCCGAATTTCTCCTTGCCCAGGGTCTTGTTGGTGCCAACATAGCCGTTCAGAGCGGTGTAGGAAACCATCTCACCCAGCATGGCGCGGAACAGGATCTCCGCGACCATCTCACGGGAAGCGGCGGAGCCCAGCTGGGCCTCGATGACGTTGTCGATCAGGCCGATTTCCTTGGCCTTGGCAGCGGTCTGGTACTCCCAGCCCTTGCCCTCGAACTCGCCGTTCTTGCCGTAACCCATAGCGCGCAGGATCATGGCCAGGGTGGCGTAACCGGAGATCTTCCCGTTGGGGTTGAACT
>JAAVHD010000069.1 GCA_014799915.1 Oscillibacter sp. | reverse complement strand
TTTTCCATTTCCTCACCCCTGGACATTATATCACATTCTCTCTAATTTATGGATAAGCTTTAAATCAACATCCTGAAATAGACGCAGTGCAGCAGAAACCACACCCGCACTCTGGTAGCCCGGATGGGCTGGAGGATGAGCGCAAAAAAACAATTTCCCTCTGCCGCGCGGCAAAAGTAGGTGCGGAGTCCGGGGCCGCGTAGGTCCCGGGCTATAGATTAGAAACAAGTCGGGCCGCCGCGCAGCGGCGGCAAAGAACACAGGAGGTATTGAGAACCATGTGTGGTATTGTTGGTTACGTAGGTAAAGAACAGGCAGCCCCCATCCTGCTGGATGGGCTCTCCCGCCTGGAGTACAGAGGCTACGACTCCGCCGGAGTCGCTGTCTACTCCGGCCGGGATCAAGGCTTAAATGTCCACAAGGCAAAAGGAAGATTAAAAGTATTGAGCGGTCTTCTGGACGGCGGCGCAGCCGTGGAGGGGACCGTCGGAGTCGGCCATACACGGTGGGCGACCCACGGCGCTCCCTCAGATGAAAACTCCCACCCCCAGGTCAGCCGGAGCGGGAAAATCGCCGTCGTCCACAATGGCATCATCGAGAACTACGGAGAACTGAAAGCCTTCCTCCAGGGGCAGGGGGTCCCCTTCACCTCGGAAACGGACACCGAGGTCGTGGCCCATCTGGTAGAATACTTCCAGAAGGACGGTGCGGACATCCTGACCGCCGTGGGCCGTTGCCTGCGCCGGATCGAGGGCGCTTACGCTCTGGGGATCATCTCCGCCGATGAGCCCGACCGGCTTATTGCCGTGCGGAAAGACAGCCCCCTGATCCTGGGGTACGGCGACGGGTGTACGTTCCTAGCCAGCGACATAACCGCTATCCTGCGCCATACACGGCGGGCCAGCTATATGGATGACGGCGAGGCGGCGGTCCTGACCCGCGACGGCATCCAGTGCTATGACCACCTGATGCAGCCCATTGAGAAAGAGATCTGCCAGGTGGACTGGGAGATCGACGCGGCGGAAAAGGGCGGCTATGAGCACTTCATGTTCAAGGAGATCATGGAGCAGCCGGAAGCGCTGCGGCGGGCCGTATTCCCCAGGATCAGGAACGGCGAGGTTTTTCTGGAGGATTTTGCCCTCTCTGACGAGTACATAAAATCTCTGCGGAACATCCATATTGTGGCCTGCGGGTCCTCTTATCATGTGGGGATGGTGGGAAAGTATAATCTGGAGAAGATGCTGCGGCTTCCGGTGGAAGTGACGCTGGGCTCTGAGTTCCGGTACATGGACCCCATTGTGGATGAAAAAACGCTGGTGATTGTCATCAGTCAGTCCGGGGAGACCCTGGACACCATGGCCGCATTGCGGGAGGCCCGGCGGCGGGGAGCATCCATCCTCTCCATTGTCAATGTGGTCGGCTCCTCCATCGCGCGGGAGAGCGATCAGGTTCTGTATACCTGGGCTGGGCCTGAGATCGCGGTGGCTACCACCAAGGCCTACACCACCCAGCTGGCGGTGCTGGACCTTCTGGGGCTGTATATGAGCCGTGTGCTGGGATCTATGCCGGCGGAGGAGCGCCGGGCGGTGCTGGAGGATTTCAAAACCCTGCCGGAAAAGCTGGAAAAGGTGCTCTCCTGCAAGGACGGCGTGCAGTATTACGCCAGTCAGTATTTTAACCGGGACAGTGTATTCTACATCGGGCGCAATGTGGACTACGCCCTGGGGCTGGAGGGCTCCTTAAAGCTGAAAGAAATCTCCTACGTCCACTCCGAGGCCTACGCCTCCGGGGAGCTGAAGCATGGGACGATCAGTCTGATCGAGGAGGGTTCCCTTGTTGTCGCACTGGGGACCTGCTTGCGGCTGTTCGACAAGGCCATGAGCAATATCGTGGAGGTCAAGAGCCGGGGCGGCGACGTGCTGGCTCTGACCACCGAGAGCCGCGCTGCGGAGATGGCAAAGACTGCCAACGGCGTTATCGCTATCCCGGACGCACATCCCATGCTGCTGCCCCTGCTGGGCGTGGCCCCGTTGCAGCTGTTTGCCTACTATGCCGCGCTGATGCGGGGTTGCGATATTGATAAGCCCCGGAACCTGGCGAAGTCGGTTACAGTGGAGTAATGCGACATACCCTCTATAAAAAAGCGTATAAAGCGGCTCGATATATACAATAAACAATCATTCTGATAGTAAAGAAAGCGCCCCGGCTGCAATGGCCGGGGCGCTCTCTTTACGTCTCGCAGACGCTTACATATATTTACGCATGGTGTCCGTGGCGGTATCGGTGGACGCGCTGATGGTGACGGTGACCTTCAGATTCAGCGGCGCGCTGAACCGGTCCAGCCAGTTGAGGAAGCTGTCGATCTCCCGCTCGTTTGAATTTTGGGCTACCTTGCACAGATTGTCAATGAAGATGTGGGAAATATCGTAGTTGCCGGCATAGAGACCGCTGACGAAGCCGCGCAGCTTCTCAAAGTTGTCGATGTCGAACTCCGACGAGTCGATCAGCCGGGTCTGGTGGCGCAGGTTGAAGCTCATGCTGCGTTTTGCCTCGATGCAAACCATGCACCCTACCTCGTGCTCCGCCGCGCTCTCCATGAGCTCGATGAGCTGCTTGGTCTTTCCCTCGCCCGAGCCGCTCATAATCAGTCTAACCATATGAAATCACTCCTTTACTGCTATTGGTCGACTTATGGTACTCATAGAATAGCACAAACAGCCGGGAAACACAACGGCAAAATTCAGTTTTCATAAAAAATTAACAGGTTCTCCCTTTTCTCTTTCCAGGGATTAGTTGAAATTTCCCTCCAAAGCGTGTATACTGAGGTCAGAAACTGCAAGGAGGCTATAAATTTATGAAGCTGATGATCGCTTCGGACCTCCACGGGTCCGCTTACTACACGAAAAAACTGATGGACGCCTTTGCCAATGAACAGCCGGGTAAGCTGCTCCTGCTGGGCGACCTGCTCTACCACGGCCCCCGGAACGCCCTGCCCAGGGACTACGACTGCATGGCTGTGGCGGAGATGCTCAATGCCGTCAAGGATCAGATCCTCGCCGTGCGGGGCAACTGCGACTGTGAGGTGGACCAGATGGTGCTCCAGTTCCCCATCATGGCGGACTATGCGCTGCTGGAGTGGGAGGGCGTGACCCTCTACGCTACCCACGGGCATCTGTGGGACGAGGTGAACACGCCTCCTATGGCGAAGGGTACGGTACTGCTCAACGGACACTTCCATGTGCCCACGGCCCATAAGCACGACGGCTGGCACTATATCAATCCCGGCTCCACCTCCATCCCCAAGGACGGCAGCGTGGGGAGCTACCTCATTTTGGAGGGACGCACATTTACCTGGAAGGATATGGATGGTAAGGCGTATCAGAGCTATAGCATCGACTGAGGAAAGCGCTGCCTGCACAAGGCCTTTCCCTCTGCAATATAGTGAATTATCTTCAAGTGGTGTTGAAAAGGAGGAAAACTATGTCTAAACGTTGTCCCGACTGCGGATTTGTCAACGACGATTCCCGTATCTACTGCGGCTCCTGCGGGGAGCTGCTGGACCCCAACCTGCGGCTGCTGAAGAAGCTGAACGATGAGACTTCCAAGCCTCGGACGCCCGTTAAGGAGGCTCCGCCGCCGCCTAAGCCGGAGAAAGTCTCCGCGCCTGCTCCTAAGTATGACGACGAGCCGCTGGAGAAGCTGTCCAAGGAGAAGAAAAGTATTGTGCCCTGGGTCATCCTGGGTGTGGCGGCGGTGGCGGTCGTTGTTGCCGTCGTACTGATTCTGTTATAAGCCATGCTGTTTGATACGCACGCCCATTATGACGCGGAGCAGTTTGACCAGGATCGGGAAGCGGTTCTGGCCGGACTGCCCGGGCGGGACGTCTCGCTGGCGGTGAATCCCGGGTGCGATATTCCCTCCTCCCGGAAGGCGGTGGAGCTGGCCCATGCCTGGCCGTTTCTGTACGCTGCCGTGGGCTATCATCCGGAGAACTGCGCCCCCTATACGCCGGAGGATCTGGATATCATCCGGGATTTGACCCGTGACCCTAAGGTAGTGGCCATTGGAGAGATCGGCCTGGACTACTACTGGGAGGAGAATCCCCCCCGTGAACATCAGCAGAGGGTTTTCCGGGACCAGATGGCTCTGGCGGAAGAACTGAACCTCCCGGTCATCGTCCATGACCGGGAGGCCCATGCTGACAGTCTGGCAATTGTAAAGGAGTTCCCCCAGGTGCGGGGGGTGTTCCACTGCTACTCCGGCAGCGCGGAAATGGCGAAGGAGCTGGTGAAGCTGGGATGGATGATCTCCTTCACCGGGGTGCTGACCTATAAGAACGCCCGGAAGGCCGTGGAGGCCGCCCAAGCGCTGCCGCTGGAGCGGATCATGATCGAGACGGACAGCCCTTACATGGCCCCGGTGCCCCACAGGGGAAAGCGGAATGATTCCGGCTACGTCCGCCACGTCTGCGAGAAGCTGGCGGAGATCAAGGGCATCTCCTATGAGGAGTGCGCCCGGATCACGCTGGAAAACGGGAAGCGGTTTTTCCGCATTCCCTGACCGCTATTTCAGATCATCCAATCCCGCCTTGCAGAAGGATTTGAAATACTGGTACAAGGGCTCCAGGAAGCTGAAGCCGTCCACCAGGACGTCCACCAGTTCAGGGGAATACAAGGTTTCATCCATGGGGCAGTAGCGGCCCACGGAGAGCTCTTTCTTATTATACCACTCCGCCAGCAGCGGGGTGGTTTCCCCTTTTTTGCGGGCATATTCCCGGCCGTAGACAGAAAAGCGGCCGTCTTTTTTCAGTTTGCGGGCCAGCTTTTCCAGACGCTTGGGGTCCTCGTCCATATCCCGGCGCATGGCGGCCATGGTCTGGGCGTCCGCGTTCCAGAAGCCCACGCCGTAACTCCACTCATCTGGGGTGATCTCAAACCAGAAGACGGGCTGGTGGCTCCAGATGTCGTTCTCCGGGCGGATGGTGAGCCAGAGGTGGTCTTTGTAGGGTCCGTTGCCGTGCAGGCGGCGGGCATCCCGGTAGATGCGACAGACGTGGAGGTTCAGATCCAATTCGGGATGCTTCTCCATAAATTTGTCGTAAACCTCCCGGCCCAGATCCATGGTAGGCTGGTAGAGGTGATCCAGATAGTCCTGCTTGTGGGCGTTGAACCACTCCCGGTTGTTGTTGAGGCGAATACCCCACATAAATTCTACTGTTTTGTCACTGTAGCCGGTAAACATACAATTTCCTTTCTGCGGCCCTGCGGGCCGCCACGCGGTTCTTCTGTGCAGCATTTACGGATGGCAAATGAGGGAAAGCCTCTTGCAATCCATTAAAATATGTAGTAAAATAAGGCTGCGAGATGGCAGAAGCAGGGCGTGGAGGACCGCCATCCCCCACGCCCCTATGCAGGAGATTGCTCCTCCCACACAGCAGATATAACTGCGCCATGCCCATTATAACCGTTTTTCCCGGATTTAGCAAGTGGAGAATGGGCTTTGTGTTGCAGCTTCGGCGGTGCGGGGAACTCCCTGCACCGCTTTTGTTGTCTCGACGGTGTCCGTCGGGGCGGGATTACCCGCCCCGCGGGCAGCGCCGTTGAGATATTATAAAAAGGAAGGATAAGAGGTATGGCACTGAGCGACAAAAAGAAGGAACAACTGAAGGAAAACCTCAAAAAGGCGGGCCTGCTGGGCCCCGAGGACACGCTTGTTGACGCGGCGTATGCCAATCTGATCAAGTTCGGCGTAGGCGGCGTATTTCTCCAGCGGGGCATTCCGGGCTTCGCCTGCTTCACGGAAGAAAAATTCATCTGGACCGGTGCGGGCGACGATATCGTCATCCCCTACGACCAGATCCGTGAGCTGGACAGATGCCTGATCATGCTGATACCAATGGGCATCAAAATCGTCTACCAGCCTACCCCCGATGGAAAGCTTGTCAAAAAAAGATTCTCCATCATGAGCCGGAAGAAATGGATCGCCCTTCTGGAGGAGAAAACAAAACTCACCTGTATCTGATGATGCCAGTCCCCCGGAGGTTACCCTCCGGGGGACTGCCTTATCTCTGCTCCTCCTCCAGACTCCACCCATATAACGGATACCGCTGGATGGCTCCGAAGATCTTCTTCTTGAGCTGCGGGAACTGCTTTTCCAGCTGGAGGAGCAGCTCTTTTGTTTCCTCCCGCTTGGTGGAACCATTGGCGGGGCAGGGATTCTTCACCACCGGCAGCTCCAGCCGCCGCACCGCGCCCTTCACCTCCCGCTCCTGGACGTACAGAAGGGGCCGTATCTGGGTCACCTGGCTCCTGTCCAGATAGGTGACCGGCTGGAAACAGCTGATCCGTCCCTCCAGGAACAGGGACATAATCATCGTCTCCACCGCGTCGTCATAGTGGTGCCCCAGCGCGATTTTCGTCAGCCCCAGACGGTTCATCTCCGTGCTCAGGGCTCCCCGCCGGAGCTTGGCGCACAGGGAGCAGGGATTTTTCTCCTTGCGGTGGATAAATACGATTTCATAAATCGGCACCGGAATCAGATGATAGGGGACGTTCAGGCTTTCGCACAACTGCGCAATGGGAGCAAAATCCATCCCCGGCGTGCCGCTGTCGATGGTCAGCGCCACGACATCAAAGTGCTTCGGATAAAAATCCCGCAGTTTCGCCAGTGCCGCCAGGGTCAGCACAGAATCCTTTCCGCCGCTGACCCCTACCGCTACCACGTCGCCTTCGTCGATCATATTATAGTCCTCCACGCAACGGCGGACCAGAGACAAAATACGCTGCATAGGAAGCGCCTCCCTGTAAAATTTGAAAATCAGAAGTGAGATATCAGGAGAAAATAAAAGAAAATCGAAGGAATCAAGAGAATTCTATTTGATAAATAAAAATAGTGTTGACAAGAACGAACGGGTATGTTATAAATATATCTGCTCGCCAAGGGTCATTGTACCTGATTTCGAGCAAAAATACAAGGCTTCCTTCGATAACGAGACGGCAGGAGTTTCCTGCTCCTGTTCTTTCGTGATCGAAGGAAGAATAAAAGAAGGAGAAAAACAGCCATGTCCACTTTTATGGCAAACAAGGGCAACATCGTCCGCAAGTGGTACGTTGTTGACGCCGCCGGCAAGCCCCTGGGCCACACCGCCGTCATCGTCGCCGACCTGCTCCGCGGCAAGCGCAAGCCCACCTACACCCCCCACGCCGACTGCGGTGACAACGTCATCGTCATCAACGCCTCCAAGGCCACCCTCTCCGGCAAGAAGCTGGAGCAGAAGATGTACCGCACCCACTCCGGCTGGGTCGGCGGCCTGAAGGAGACCAAGTACAAGGATATGATGGCCAAGAAGCCCGAGCTGGCCATGCGCGTGGCCGTGCGCGGCATGATGCCCCGCAACGTGGTCACCAAGGATTCCCTCAAGCGCCTGCATGTCTATGCCGGCGACACCCACGAGCATCAGGCCCAGAAGCCCGAGCTCTACGCGGAATAAGGAGGTAGAGGAACATGTATCAGTCTAAGAAGCCTTACCTGTACGGCACTGGCCGTCGGAAGTCCTCCGTGGCCCGCGTCCAGGTTTATCCCGGCGGCACCGGCGCCATCACCATCAACGGCCGCGACATCGAGGAGTACTTCGGCCTCGATACCCTGAAGATGATCGTCCGTCAGCCCCTGGTGGCTACCGCCAACGAGGGCAAGGTGGACATCGTTGCCACCGTCAAGGGCGGCGGCGTCAGCGGCCAGGCCGGCGCTCTGCGCCACGGCATTTCCCGCGCCCTGCTGCTGGCCAGCGACGACAACCGTCCCGTCCTGAAGAAGGCCGGTCTGCTCACCCGCGATCCTCGTATGAAGGAGCGCAAGAAGTACGGTCTGAAGGCCGCCCGTCGGGCTCCTCAGTTCAGCAAGCGTTAACAGACCGCTTATTCCCCAATACGCAAATCTGGCTCCCGCCCAGTGGGCGGGAGCCTTTTTGCTGGATTGCTGTGATGAAAACTTGCGCCGCGCAAAAAATCATGATACAATGGGAAAAAATGATAAGGGGGATATTTATGCAAACGACCTGCAAAGCTCTGTCTGCTGCCTATGTCGCGGCATGTGTTGTATGCGGCTTGTTTTACTTGATCGTGGGGTTCGGAAAAGCTATAGTCGGGCAGTACGCTTTAAAGCTTATCCATAAATTAGAGAGAATGTGATATAATGTCCAGGGGTGAGGAAATGGAAAAGAAAAAGGGAACGCAGTCCTGGACCATATCGGATGAACTGTGGGAAGAAATAGAAGCGTATATTCCGAAAAAGCAGCGAG
>JAAVHD010000068.1 GCA_014799915.1 Oscillibacter sp. | reverse complement strand
TGCGTAAGAAAGGCCCGCTATCCCAGCCGACCAAAGCAAGATAGCGGACCCAGCACACACCCCCGGAGAGGGGGCCGGTGGATTTATTATACCGCCCCTCTCCTGAAAATACAAGGAGGTTTTTGAAAATGAGCGATAAGAACGTCAGAATCATGGATGAGCTAATGCAGACCATCGCACAGACGGACGAATGGGAAGACATTCAGGAGAACGACCCGGATATCAAACGGGCAGACCGGGAGCTGGTGGAAGCCTTGCGGGAAGTGAGTAGCCTTATTCCTCATGAGCTGTATAGCAAGCTCGAAGAAGCAGTATATAGTTATAGCAACGCCGTTGAATGGGCGGCTATGCTCTACGGAATCCACGTTGTTACCGCTATTCGTGATGTGTCCGCGAGGCCCTTTGACCTGTCGCGGTATATCATGGCCCGGACGGGGAGAGCTACGGCATGAAAATCACGATTGACCGCAGCGGGGACGGCGTTCACACGACGATCGAGCGGGAGCCGATGCCCCCGGAGCGGTTCGAGGTTGTGTGCAAGCTGGTGGGGCTTGCTATCGGCGGGGCCGTGCTGCTGGGCGCGGTCCATATGGTGGGCATATGGGCCATCGCCTGGGCGGTGGGGGCGCTTGTGGCAACTGGGCTTTATAGTAACCACGGTTGAAAACAAGTAAAAGAGCTGGTAAAATGTAGACATGAGTTATTCGAAAAAATATCGGGAACGGACAATAGAATACCGACAGGCCGGGCACACACTGGAAGAAACCCACCAGACATTCAAAGTATCCAGATCGACAATACAGGAGTGGGAGAAGCAGCTGAAAGAAACGGGGGATTTGGGAAAGAAAGAGCTGCACCGAGGTTTCCGAAAGATCGATCCAGAAAAACTGAAAGCGTATGTGGCGGAACATCCGGACGCATACCAATCGGAAATGGCGGAAGCGTTCGGATGCAGCGAAAGCGGCATTCGTGACGCCCTTAAACGTCATAAGATAACAAGGAAAAAAAGACAACGGGCTATCAAGAGCAGGATCAGCAAAAAGTAGCAGCGTATCAGGACCAAATTCAGGGCGTGTCATCAGAAAAGATTGCCTATGTGGATGAATGTGGCATTGATACATACCTGTACCGGGAATACGGGTATGCGCTGCGGGGACAGCAGGTATTCGGGCGAATCAGTGGCCGAAAATATAAGCGCTGTGGCATTGTTGCGGCTAAAATGGCGAATAAGATTCTTGCGCCATTTCAGTATAACGGAACGATGGACAGCAGCCTTTTCGAATTTTGGTTTTCCAATCAGCTTCTGCCTTCCCTTGACAAGGGTACCGTAATTGTGATGGACAATGCTGCTTTCCATTCCAAAAAGCGGCTGCTTTCCGCTGCTCAGATTGCAGGCTGTAAACTTCTATTCCTCCCTCCTTATTCTCCGGAACTCAACCCCATTGAAAAGTTCTGGGCCTGGCTGAAACGCTTTTTACGCAAAATCCTTCCCACAGTTTCTTCTTTCGATGATGCCCTCTTTACCGCTTTTCAACTGTGGTAACTATACAAGCTCATGAAAGAGGGATTTTGATAGGCGGCTATGGGGTGGAATATCTTGGCGGATAGAGCGGGCCGGGGGCGAAAGTGCTCCCGGCCCTTCAAGTTTGCAAGCGCTTGGCAATTTGCCCCCCTTTTTAGGGTGTCACAAATGTTACCTTTCCAGCTGCACCCCTTTTTAGGGTCTCGCAAATCTTGGGTTTCAACATCCTTCAGCAACCTTAACATTTGCTAACAGTTTCAACCTCAAGTTTTCTCAGGTAGACAAGCGTTATTTTCCGTTATTGTTCTTTTAAGAAAAACAAAGAAAAAATTCATCCTTTTAGGACCTCCGAAATCTCCAGATAACTCTTTTTTATGTCCAGCTTTTCTCGACTTTTGGCGTCTGATCTGAAACTGAACTTTTCTAAACCGGCCAGAAAACAAAGCTGCTACAGAACTGCTACAAAATGCCCACGAAAAAAGCCGGCTTTTCTGCTGTACTTTTGCTGCGCTTTTGATTCCGCCCGCTCCGCTTTGAATTTCAGGTTGCCCCGCTCCAGCGCATCCCCTTTTTAGGGTGTCCGAAATGTCCGGTTTCGGCCCTCTGCAAATACCAAGTTTTCCCAAGTAGTTTGCCCTCTTTTTTTATGTGTTCATTTTTGTGCACTTTATGGCACCTTGACCAGCGCCAAAACCGTTGGTATTGCTGCCTTTCACCGCTTTTTCCGGTTCAAAATGGGTGTCACATTTTGCCGCCTTTTTTATGTGCGCAAATCTGCGCTTTTCTGCGATATTCCTTCACCTGTACGCAATATCGTCCGTGACCGGCTCGGATGCCGCAACAACCGCAGGGCAGCGGCGTGGGCTGTGGTGTCGCTATAGCGTGTCTGACCCGGGCGGAGTGGCTTCATTGTAAAATACCTCCGGCGGGTTGCGCACTGCTGCTCCTCAGATAGTGTGGCGATTGCGGCTTCCAGGACATCGTGGAGACGTTTCGCCCGATCCTGCTCCATGACATTCTCAAAAGCCGCCTCTGCCGCCGGATCCGGCAGGGTATCCGTCAAAGTAAACGGGTCCCCTTCGTCATCGGTCAAAGGCGCATCCAGACTGACCGCCGACTGGAGCGGGTCCATGCGGCTCCGCTTAGTCCGTTGGCCTACGGCGGCAGTAAACTCCTGCTTTAGGTAATAGTCAAGCGCCGTTGTGAATTTCGCCCCGGTGCTGCTGTCGAAGTTATCAGCCGCCCGCATTGCGGCGATAAAGCCAGCCTGTAGCAAATCTTCAAGCTCCACACCATTCCGGCCACCTACCGCCCACCGGCGGGCCTGCTTCCATATCAGCCGCCGAACCTGGTCCCATAGCTCCGTCAGCCGCTCCCGGTCCCCAGACTGGACCATCACTGCCAATTCCTCGTTGCTCATTGAATCTGCGCCCCTTTCGTGGTAAAATGATGGATGTCCAGTCCATTCCATCCACGAACGGGGCGCGGGGGTTACACACCCCGCGCCTTGTTCATATGTTCTGCAATGATCATATTCGCCCAGGGTTCGCCCCGGTGCTTTTTAGCGTGCTCCAAGCTGCAAGCCTCGCAGCGGCATCCCATCGCGTAGAGATCCAGGTGACCGTCGACGATCATCCCATCCAGGTCGACGGAAATCTCATTCCCGCAGTCAATACAGGTTGTAAAAACATTTTCGGCGGTAATCAGCGTCGTAATGCTGGTTTCCTCATTGATTTTGGTTTTTGTGTAGAACATTGTCAATCTCCTTTTTTCATAAATTTCTGATTATTTCCGCTATCGTCCGTTTTTGACCGCTCATAGAGGCTCAGCCAGTCCTCCAGGCGCATTGTGCAAAGCCAGCCCCGCCGGTTCTTCCGATGAAACAGGACCGGCACGCCGTCACGGAATTTCTCGCTGTCTCTGACGGCCTGGGCCATAGCCTCGGGGACGTTCAACCTCTCCACCCTCTTGATCTCCGGGTGTATGCCGGGAATCCCCACTACGTCCGGTGTAGCCCCATAGGAGACAGCTTGTCCAGGTTCGGCGGGTATGCCGTGGGCGTTGAGAATTTTGCAAATCTCAATCTCACCGCTTCTGCCTTTTCGCTGGCTCGATCTACCGCCCATCGGAACCTCCCGGCATACTGCCACACCCCGGATGCTCCCGCTCCCACTGGGCGGCGAAATCGTGGGTCGCTTCACTTGTCGCGGCGATATGTAGCAGTGTGTAACCAGGTGCAAGTCCTTGTGCCGTGACCCGGCGGTTGATTTCCAAAATGCGATCCACCGTGTCAATATGAAACGCCTTTTGTACCGGAGAATATTCCACGACCCAAACCGAAATCATCCGCTCACCTCCCAGTCGAATTTCCTGTACGGCGACATCCCCGGCAGGATAGAATCTCCGGGTCACCGGATCAAAATCCAGCTGTACCGTCCCCCGGTCGCCGTACCGCCGGTTCTTCAAGATGCGGATACCCGCAGAGCAGCCTATTTCCTCCACCTTCTCATCCGGTATCCGGCCTACCCGGAAAACGTTGCTGGCCCGGTTGGTGATGTCGGCGGTACCAGCCACGTCGTCGGCCTCGAAATTGCCGTCCCGGGTCTTCCGGGGGTGGGCCACCAGATGAACGTGCACGTCAAACCGCTGCGCAAAGGCCACCAGCCGTGCCGCAAATACCGACTGCGCCCGCCACTGGCCCAGCCGCGTCTCGTCCTTCAGCGCGGCGGTCATGATGTTGTCCACCAGAAACACGCCGCAATGCCAGCGCCGGTGGGCGTACTCGAACAGGCTGAGAATGTTGTCTTCGTCATGAGCGTTTGCAGTCTTGATGTCTGTAACGAAAACTCGGTTATTGATCCATTTGTCGATCTGCTGCCGCGCGTTGTCATTGACGAAATGCAGTTCCTTCCCGGTGGCCTGGTCCGTCTGCCGGTAGATGTTGGCCGCTCCTGCGATCTGCTGGTAGAGAATTGCCTTGAACATGCTGGCGGGCATTTCGCCGGAGTAAACGCACACCCGCTTGTTTCTGGCTACCGCCTCCGTAATCATCTGACCGAGCAGGGTGCTCTTGCCCTCGCCCCGCTTCCCGGTCCAGACAGACAGCTCCCCGCCGTAGAAGCCACCGACAGCACGATCCAGCGCCGGGATGCCGGAGAAGGTCCGATTCTGGCTGACCGGCTCCTCCGGGCCTACGTCCGCAATGTTCAGCAGGCCGTTCAACGGCAGCTCCCGGCATCCCAGCAGTAAACGGTCTACAGCCTTGAGCCCGCCCTTCTCCCGCAGTTCCTTCACGCTGCGGCATCCCTGCCACGCCTCGTCATTTGGCAGGCAGACGAACGCTCCAAACCGCGCCAGCAGCTCCCCAGCAATCTCCTTCTGACCGTCCCCAGGCGGCACCGCTACCAGGATAAACGGGAACTGCCCCACAAACTCCCGGCACTGCGCAACCTCTCCCCAGGTGGCCGACATAGCCTTGCAGACGGCATTGATCTGGACGGTTTCCATGTCGTCATAGTCCAGACACCACCACAGGCCGGTATTCAGCGACGGGTCAACGAATCTCTCCTGGAAGTACAGGACGTCAGAAATACTTTCCATATGGGTCCCCCTTCCCGCTTTCGGGTGACTTCTTCCACCGCTCCCAGCTCTCTGCGTTCCGGCAGGCCGCTTTCCAGTCTTTCATGGGGGTCCTGCCAACCATCCAGCCCTTTGCCTCGTAGAAGTCGATGAAGCCCTGGGGGTCTACGCTGCTGCCACGGGAATGGACGTACTCAGCTACCTGTTCCACTGTCGGCGGAACAAAACGCTTGCGGGGGCGGCGGGGCGGCTTGTCCGCCCCACTCTCTCTTATATCTCCGTTAGGAGATATAGAGTCTTCTTCTACTTCTGTTTCTTCTTCTGTCTCGACCGATGTCGTACGGGGTCGGTCGGTATCGGTCGATATCGACCGATTATTCTTTGCTGTGATACACTGTAAGTATCGGGTCCATGCCTCATTCATGTCCGGCATAAATGC
>JAAVHD010000067.1 GCA_014799915.1 Oscillibacter sp. | reverse complement strand
CTGGCGGTGGCCAGGTAGTAGGAATAGAAGCGGATTCTGCTGTATCTTCGTTAGAACAAACGGGTAGAAGTAAGCACCGAGCATGTGGGTAGGCAACCCGGTAGAACCAAACCATCTACGTCGTAGCGTAATTAATAACCCCCGTAATTCAGGAAAGCTCTTAGGAAACGTAGTTTCCTAAGCGAGCTTTTGCCTTCTTTTCCCTCGCGGGAAAAGAAGGCGCGGAGTCCGGGGCCGCGTAGGTCCCGGGCCAGGTGNAGAACCAACTGCCCTGCCGNCGCNNAGCGGCGGCAAAGNAAAAGCGGTGGCGGCCCGCAGGGCCGCCAAGAATCCANTTAACCCCCGGCCAGGCTGCCGCCTGACCGGGGGTAACTTCTCACTTAATAATAGGGAANAAACGCCAGATTCATATCGACCTTCCCGTCGATCCCGGGTACAGTCCCGCTATCCGTATACTGCCAGATCCTGAAATCATAGTACATATCCGGTTGATTCTTACTGGTATACTGGGCAAACCAGAAATCATAGTTGGTCAGNTGGCTGAGATCCANCCGGTTGTANCCNACCTCNAGCCCCATATANATCATAGGCGTATACCCCGCCTGGNCCACGGTTNCGCAGAAGGCNNTGNCGCANGCCGTCAGGNTCTCCTTGGTCACCGGNTANCTCCGNGCCGTCTTGGAATAGATCTCCCAGTCAAAAATGATGGGATACTCCAGATACCGCCCGTTCAGCTTGCCGATGGTGAACAGCGCCTCCTGGACCGCCTCCTCCACCGAGACTGCCTGGGAGTAGAAATACACACCGGTCTTCAGGCCCGCAGCCTGGGCGCCGTTCAGGTTCGCATCAAAGTTGGCGTCGTCGTAGATGTCACCGCTCTCCGCGTACCGGCCGCCTACCCGGATCAGGGCGAAGTCCACCATCCCCGAGGCCGCCACCTTCTGCCANTCAACAGTCCCNTTGTGCCGGGAGACGTCAATGCCNATCTCGGTGATGTAGGCGGGATCGTTGTAGTAGAGGATGCTGCCGTCCCGGACAAAGAGATCCTTGTTATAGGGAGCGGCAGGCACATCCCAGAGCACCGGGATCGTCTTGTTGCCATAGCTGATGTAGCCGGAGGTAGAGGGATCGTTGGGCTTGGCGTAGGAGCGCAGGCGGGAGACGATAGCGCTCATCTCCGCCCGGGTGATGCCGCTGTCGGGGCGGTAGAACCGCAGACTGCCCTCGATCTCTCCGGTGATCACCCCCGCCTCATAGAGCGTCAGGGTGTAAGCGTCATCCACATCGGCGAAGGGCGAGGGGCCTGTCTTCAGGTCCAGGCCCATGGCGATGACCGCGATCCGGGCAATGAGCAGCCGGTCAATGGGCGCGTCCAGATTCACGATCTCCCCCGGCATCACGCAGCCCAGCCCCTCCGCCAGGGACAGGTAGTTGCCCGCCCAGTGTCCGGCAGGGGCGGAGCCGGGATCGGTCTTGATGGCGGTCACCAACAAGAGTTTCAACGCTTCACCGGCGGTGAGGAGGTTGTCCGCCTGGAAGGTGCCGTCGAGGTAACCCGACAGGATCTTTTCATAGCTCAACTCCCGGACGTAGCTGTAATACCAGTCGCTGCTCTTTACATCTTTATAGGGGTTGACCCAGGAGGAGTAGTCCGGCTTCTGAACCGTGGTGGTAACGGGGGCACTGCCGCCGGCGCTCCAGCGGGCGTATAGGGTCAGGGAGCCCATNGCCGTCTCCTCGCCGGTCACCTGCACGCCGTCGCTGGTGTACCAGCCCAGGAAGGTCTGCCCCGCCAGGGTGGGCACGGGGAGATGGCCGTAGGTCTCGCCCAGAGGGTAGAACACCGTCCGGTTCTCCATAGCGCCGCCGTTGGGTTCGTAATGGAGATAGCAGTAGCGGGACATGCCGTCGATGTTGTAGTCGCCGTAGAGGAACAGCATCGCCTCCCGCAGNCGNCGGGGCACCAGNCTGTCCACCACGGTNGTGCCGGAGTGGCACCAGGTGGCGATGGCGTTGACGACCTCCACCTCNCTGTAGAGCCCGATGCCGTTNATNAGATAGGAGCACAGGCGGTAATCCGGGTTGATCCACTGGGAACCCAGGGTATAGGTCAGGCTGACCAGGGCGTCAAACTGGTACTGGGTGACNGAGATGCCGTACTGGAGCAGGAAGTTGTTGACCGTCTGCTCCTCGTAGGCCAGATGGGTGCGCAGCTGGATATCGGCGATCTCCTCNGTGATGCCCTCGGGGTAGTCCCCGGGCTCGCAGGCNACGGCGTAGCCTATGTACCACTTCCCGTTGTCGTCGGCGTAGGGCATGGCGCGGAAGCCCTCCGCTTCCTTGATCATGGCGATGCACTCCTCGCTGGTGGTATAGGTCTCTACCGTCAGACCCGCACCGGCCAGCAGCGTGGTGGTCAGCGCCATGCAGAGCAGCAGCGCCGCCAGCCGTTTCAGGGAAGTTCTGATCTTCATAAAGCCGTCTCACTTTCTTTGGAAAAACCAAAAGTTTCGACAGCAGTTTACCATAAGCGACAGGCAAAAAAAAGCCCCCGGAAAAGAAATTAAGAATTCTGTAACATAAAAAGGCACCCCGGAGGCCTAAAACCTNCGGGGNGCAAAATTGNNTTCACAGGGATCACATGGGCAGGCCCGGTCTNCTCTGGCCGCCGGGTACGCCNTTCTCGCCCTTGAGNCGGAACTGATTGGTCTGCGCCTCCAGCACGCGGACCTGATTGAACAGCTCGCTGCTGACGGCGGCGGACTCCTCGCTGCTGGCGGAGTTGGACTGGACCACNGCGGAGATCTGCCCNATGGCCTCCGTGACCTGGGCNATAGACCCNGCCTCGCCCTCCACGGCCTGGACGATGCCCGCGATGCCGGTGGTGGANTCGGCGACCAGCTTCAGCGCNTCCTGGAGGGTCCGGGAGACCTCTCCCACGATGGACTGGCCCTTCTTGGTGGCCTGGACGGAGTTCTCNATGAGCTCNTTGGTAGCCTTGGCAGCCTCGTCGGACTGGGCNGCCAGGGAGCGGACCTCGTCCGCCACCACGGCGAAGCCCTTGCCGGCGGAGCCCGCCCGGGCNGCCTCCACGGCGGCGTTCAGGGCCAGGATATTNGTCTGGAACGCGATGTTCTCGATGGTGGCGATGATCCGCCCNATCTCCTGGGATGCCTGGGTGATGTCCTCCATGGCGGAGACCATCTGCTCCATGGATTTGCTGCTGTCGTTGACCTGATGTGCGGTCTGGACGGCGCTGGCCTTGGCGCTGGCGGCGGCCTGGACNTTGGCGTCGGAGTTCTTCCGCATCTCCTCCAGGGTGGCAAACAGCTCCTGGACGGCGCTGGCCTGCTCGGTAGCGCCCTGGGCCAGTCCCTGCGCCCCGCTGGAGAGGGACTCCGCGTGGCCGGAGACCTGGTGCTCCGCATCACGGATGTTGACAAAGGCCTGGGAGATATTCTCCGTAAAGCGCTCAATAGCGGTCTCAATGGACTGGAAGTCCCCGATAAAGGGCTGGGTCGTATGTACGTCGAAGTCCCCGTTGGAGAGCTTGCCCATGATGTCGTTGATATCTGTCACGTACCCGTTGATTCGGGCCATGGATGTCTCCAGGTTTTGGGCCAGGGCGCCCATCTCGTTTTTGGCCTTGATGCCCAGATCCAGCTCCAGCCGTCCCTCATGGAGGGGCTGGCAGCGCTCATTGATCTGGATGATGGGCTTGACCACGTAGTTGAGTACATAGACGATAAGGCTGATCAGGCAGATGAGCGCTATCGTGAGTCCCACAGCGGACGTGGCGTGCATGACGGGGATGATACTGTCCACACTCGCCTGGCTCTCGGCCTGCGCCTCGTTCAGGAGGGCCACCACCTGGTCCAGCTTACCCACCAGGGTCGTGAGTGTGGCCTGGATGTCGTTCTGGTAGTAGTCGCGGGCCGCCAGGGGGCCGGTCTCCAGCATATCCAGGGCGGTGACAGCGGAGGAATGGAGCTGCCTGTGCAGAGGTTCCATCTCGTCACGGAGGGCCANAATGGCCTTGTCCGTAGTGCCCGCCTCGCCGTAGATCCACTGGCCCAGCACACAGGTGTCGGGAGTGGTGGCGCCGGTGAACTCGGTGCCCGCATAGAGGGCGGAGCTCAGATTACTGGCCCACTTGTAGTGGGCNACCTCAGCCAGCTGGCAGCGCTCCAGGAGCTCCACAGCCTGCTCACTGGCGGTCTGGGCCCGGTCCATGCGGATGATGTTGACGGTGATCATCACACTGTAGAGCACCACGGCCAGCAGNGCGCANACCACCCGGATCCATACGCTTCGTTTGATACTTTTACCCATGATCGTGCCTCATCTTTCTCCCGATTTCCCAAAAGTTNCCATTNTCCCGCCTTCCTTCCTGAGNATGCGGGTATATGTCAGAANTATCATACCTTATTTCCGCGCCGGTTGCAACCTTTATTTTCATAAATGGAGGGATTGGAAAATTTTTCGCACAGGCGCGCAAGGGAGTTTATACAGGATCTCCACGATCAACCGGCCCCTGCAAGCTGATCGGGCAGCCGTCCACAATGGATGGCTGCCCGATTTCAAACAGCAATATAGAGAAGGATCGTCCAATCAAGCGCCGGCCATTTTAACCCAGCCCCTCCAGCTCCTCCAGCCACAGCCGCGCCACGGCGTCCGACGGCATCCGCCAGTCCCCCCGGGGACTGAGGGCCACAGACCCCACCTTGGGCCCGTCAGGCATACAGGAGCGCTTGAACTGCTGGGAGAAGAACCGGCGGTAGAAGCTCCGGAGCCACTTCAGGATGACCTCCTGGCTGTAGGCGCGGCGGAAGGCGGTCTCCGCCAGACGGAGGATCTTCTTNGGNCCNAAGCCCCAGCGGAGAACATAGTAGAGGAAGAAATCNTGGAGCTCGTAGNGCCCCACCAGNTCCTCGGTACGCTGGGAGATCTCCCCCTGTACCGCGGGCAGCAGCTCCGGGGACACGGGNGTGTCCAGGATGTCCTCCAGCACACTGGCCAGCTCCGCGTCCTTTCCCAGGTTGTCCCGGGCCACGTAGTCCACCAGGTGNCGNACCAGCGTCTTGGGGATGGAGGCGTTGACGGCGTACATGCTCATGTGNTCGCCGTTNTAGGTNCACCAGCCCAGGGCCAGCTCGCTCAGGTCCCCGGTGCCGATGACCAGCCCTCCCGTCTCGTTGGCCACGTCCATGAGCACCTGGGTCCGCTCCCGGGCCTGGGCGTTCTCATAGGTCACGTCGTGCTTTTCCGGGTCGTGGCCGATGTCCCGGAAGTGGCCGCGCACCGTATCGCCGATGGGGATGGTCCGCAGGGTGGCCCCCATGCGCTCCGCCAGGAGGACGGCGTTGTTCTTCGTCCGGTCCGTGGTGCCGAAGCAGGGCATGGTGATGGCGATGATGTCGCTGGCGGGCCGGTGGAGCATCCCCATGGCAAGGGCAGTGATAAGCAGCGCCAGGGTGCTGTCCAGGCCTCCGGAGAGGCCCACCACGGCGTTTTGGGCCCCGGTGTGCTCCAGACGCTTCTTGAGCCCCAGGGCGGCGATGGTCAGGATCTCCTCGCAGCGGTTGGCCCGGTCGGCGGCGTTCTCGGGGATGAAGGGCGTGGGGGAGACATAGCGGCGGATCTTAGCGGCACAGGGGGTGAACTCCGCCTCGTTGCGGTAAAAACCGGTTGACCCGAAAGTGGCAGGCGGGAAGGTGTTCAGCCGCCGCCGCTCATAGACCAGCCGCTGCACGTCGATGTCCGCGATGGTCAGGCCGGTAGTAAAGCGGTGCTCCGCCAGCATGGCCCCGTTTTCGGCGATCATATTGTGGCCGGTGAACACCAGGTCGGTGGTGGATTCCCCCTCCCCGGCGTCGGCGTAGATATAGCCGCAGCAGAGGCGTCCGGACTGGCCCGCCACCAGCTGGCGGCGGTAAGCCGCCTTGCCCACCAGTTCGTTGGAGGCGGAGAGGTTCAGGATGACGGTAGCCCCCGCCTCCGCCAGACGGCGGGAGGGCGGGTCGGCGGCCCACAGATCCTCGCAGATCTCCACGCCCACCTTCAGCCCCGGCACATCCGGGCAGTCAATGAGGCACTGGCCGATGCCGCCGTAGTTGTTGAAGGCCAGCACGCCGTCATGAGGCCACAGATCGTCGCCGCAGTCCGCGCCGCTCTGGAACCAGCGCATTTCGTAAAACTCACCGTAATTCGGCAGATAGGTCTTGGGCACCACTGCCAGGACCTTGCCCTTCTGGATCACCACGGCGCAGTTAAAGAGCTTGCCCCCGGCCCGCACGGGCATCCCCAGGGCGGTGAGCACCTCCAGATGCCGGGTAGCCTCCAGAATAGTCCGCAGGCCCTCGGCCGCGCCGTCCAGCAGGGTGTCCTGGAGGAACAGGTCACCGCAGGTATAGCCGGTGAGGCACAGCTCGGGCAGGGCCAGGATCTTGACCCCCTGCTTGTCCGCCTCCCGCATCATAGTGAAAATCTGCTCCGCGTTGTAACGGCAGTCCGCCACCCGGATCTTGGGCGTACCGGCGGCTACGCAGATAAAACCGTCCTTCATAAGTAAAACCTCCTCGTCTGGTTCTGTTGACGCTATTGTACCCCTAAAACCAGAAAAAAGCAACAGGACCGCCCTTCACACAAGCATCATTTTTACGCAATGCGCACGGTATTTCCCAGAGGCTTGCAATGCAGCCCTCTACATATGCTGTAAATTTTCATAAAGGTTTCCGCTATTATCGCAACTTTTCCCACTTTGTGTGAAAATATATAAGCATCACACAAAGGAGGGCTTTTTTATGACCATTTCCAAAGACGAGATTCAGGGCTTTGCCACCCAGCTGGAAACCGAGGGGCGCAGCGCGGGCACTATTGAAAAATACCTGCGGGATGCCCGGGCCTTCGCAGCCTGGCTGGACGATATTGAGTTGACGGGCGGGACTGCAGCCGGGTGGAAGGAGCACCTATTAAACAGGCGCTACGCCCCAACCACCATCAACTCAATGCTGTCCGCCGTCAACCGCCTGCTGAAATTCCTGGGCCGCGAGGACTGCAAGGTCAAATTTTTACGCATCCAGCGCCGGGCCTTCCGGGAACAGGGCCGGGAGCTGACAAAAGGCGAGTACCAGAAGCTTCTCGACACTGCCGCCGCAGAGGGTCAGGAGCGGCTGGGACTTTTGATGGAGACCATCTGTGCCACCGGCATCCGGGTATCAGAGGTACAGTATATTACCACAGAGGCGCTTCGACAGGGCCGGACGGATATTTCGTTAAAGGGTAAAATCCGGACCATCCTTCTGCCCGGGAAGCTCTGCCGGAAGCTGCTCAAGTACGCTAAAAAACAAAAAATCGCTTCCGGGGAGATTTTTCTCACCAGAAGCGGTAAATCCCTATCCCGCCGCCTAATCTGGCGGGAGATGAAGGACCTGTGCGCCAAAGCCGGGGTGGAAGCATCAAAGGTCTTCCCCCACAACCTCCGCCATCTGTTCGCCACGACCTTCTATAAGGTCTGCCGGGATATCGTCAAGCTGGCGGACGTGCTGGGCCACTCCTCCATCAACACCACCCGGATCTATCTGATGACTTCCGGCACGGAACACGCAAGGCAGCTGGAACGGCTGGGGTTGATCTCGTAGGGGCGGTTTCGTCATTGTAGACAAAATTATTATTTTGTCATTTGATTGTACATTTATCTGCAATTTTATAAAAAGTTTGAATAAAGAGAGCGTGAAAATTCAAGGACTGCAAAAAATCAATTTTTCAGCCCTGAATTTTTTGTACTTTTTCGGCATTCTGCTGATTTTCAAATTGGGTCTTCCATTGAACAAACACTGTGTTATAATAAATTTAAGGCTATTATTTAGGTTCTGGCAGCAAAATAATAATTTTGTC
This sequence comes from Oscillibacter sp., assembly GCA_014799915.1. Taxonomy (GTDB): domain Bacteria; phylum Bacillota; class Clostridia; order Oscillospirales; family Oscillospiraceae; genus Pelethomonas. Next base: position 9,090 of record JAAVHD010000067.1, on the reverse strand, counting down.
CACCGAAACGGTTGGTTAAGTGCAGAATTTTCGATTACCAAAATTCCTGTAAGGGCGAGCACTGCTCACCCGCTGTCTACGGCTGCCACCGCACTGACGATACCTCGCAGATACCTTTTGGCTTGCGGGCGAGCAATGCTCGCCCCTACAAGGGGTCCGGTGCATGTCGCAGTCCGGGGTGTTGTAACCACCCCTGTATGTCTGTTCACCCCGGCATTTATGGCGGGGCGGATTGACATAGATGTCTGTATGAGAATGTAAGAAAGGAGGGGCAAAAGCGCGGAAAACACCGCAAAACCATAGCCCTGGCAGGGACCAGCGGCGCACAGCAGCGCATTACTTCAAACAATTAGAGCAAATTATTTTGGCAAACCATTGGAAACAATGGGACGCAAAGCCAGGTGCGTCGGGATGCTAATAGAGTTCCCGTGCGAACCCAGCCGCGAAGCGGCAGGCCGCATGGGAAAGAGGAGGAGCAAGGCGTTAGGCTGGCTCACGGGAAATGAAGTGCAGTTTTCGCCGCAAGACGGAAACTGAACGGAATGGCCCTTGCTCTGACGAGCGCCCACGCTCGACCGGTTGCACGGCAAATCACGGGAAACCGTGAGACGCAAAACCAGAGGCTGTGGGGTTACCAGCGGGTAACTCTATGCTCGTTCGGTTACCGGATTTCTTTGCGTCCGAGCAAATATCTGCAAAGAAAGGAAGTAAAGCCATGAAAAAATTCAACAAGATTCTATCTGTAGGCTTATCCCTGATTATGTGCGTCAGCATGGCGGCCCCCGCCCTCGCGGCGAGCTTTGACGACCTGCAACAGGCCATTAACGGCGGCGCATACGGTGGCGCGGAGACGGGTAGCCAGATCGAAGGGACGAACCGCTACGGCTATGGCTGGAACGAAGCCACTAATAATTGGGGCATCGAAGCCTGGAACGACGGCGACACCCGCAACATCCAGCTCAACGAGAACGTGGAGTTCGATAAGAATGGCGCTGATAATGGCCGCGGCAGCGACAATGGCGGCAACGGCGCCATTTGGGTCTGGAGGGATGATAAAAATGTCTCTATCGACCTGAACGGCCACGACATCGACATGAATCCGGATGCCGTACTGAATACCGAGGACGGAAAGTTCTATGAGGCTGAAAAGGACGAGGACGGCAACAAGATTGCGACGGAAACCGAGGCCACAGATCTCAACACGGGTACCATCTTTCTCGTGACGGGCGGCAATCTGACCGTCACCGACAGTGAGGGCACCGGCAAGATCACCGGCGGAAACGCATCGATTGGCAACTCCCATTGGGACGAGACCTCCCAGAGCTACACGAGCTATAAGGAAGGCAACAATACAGGAGCCGGCGCGGTATATGTGGAGAACAACGGCTCCTTCACAATGGTAGGCGGCTCGGTCAGCGGCAACCGCTCAACGGGCCCTGTCATCTGCGCGGAGAACACCCAGGGGGCAAAAAACAATTCGAACCTGAAGGTGACCCTTGATGGCGTGACCGTGGAAAACAACTACACCGAGGCAGGCGGCACCATCTATTTCCGCGCCCAGGCCGGTACTGTGGACGCGACCATTAAGAACTGCACGATCACCGGGAACGTGGCGGAAGGCGACGTCATCGACTTCGGCATCTTCGGTAACGGTCAAAGCCTTAACGCTTTGATCAAGAACACCACGATTATAGGAAACCGGGTGGACAAAGACAACGAGCGCATTGGTGATCACGGCGGAGTTGCCCTTTGGCAGGGCGCAGGAAAAACCCTTAACGTTACCATTGACGGCTGCACGATCCAAGATAACGAGGGCGGATGTACAGGTATCTATTATGATAACTGTGGCGAAAACGGCCTTGTTATTACGGAGGGCAACAACACGATCTGCGGCAATGCTGGTCAGGATGTTACAAACGGGGTTTCCGTAAAGTATCAGGATGGCACGACGCTCAACGCCATGCACACCGATGCTTATTGGGAATCCATTGAGGGTGTATCTGACGGAGAAGCCAACTGTGTGGAGGGCGGCTCAATCTCCTATACCTGCCCATTTTGCAAGGCTGTCCATACGGTACAGACTGGCATTGATCCCGACAACCACGACATGGGCGAGTGGGAAGTGACCAAGGAGCCCGGCATCGGCGTGGCCGGCGAGGAGGCCCGCGTCTGCAAGCGTTGCGACCACACTGAAACCCGGCCCCTTGACCCTCTGACTGACGAGACTCCTGATAAGACTCCTGATGAGACTCCTGGCAAAACTCCTGACGAGACTCCCGACGAGACTCCTGGCACTCCCTCGACCGGCACCCCTGTGACTGCCACTCCCGTGGTCAGCACCCCCGTGACCGGCGACAGCACCGTTGAGATCTCCGACGACGAAGTGCCTCTGGCGGACATTTTTACCCGCGCGGACGCCATCGGCTATCTGTGGGAGCAGACCGGCAGTCCCGAGTGGGAGCTGTCCGACTTTGAGGATGTGCCCGAGGATCACGAATGGGCCGTGGCCATCGGCTGGGCCGAGGACATGGGCATCGCCCTGCCCGACGAGGACGGCAACTTCCGTCCCGACGACCTGGTGCTGCGCAGCACCGAGGACGTTGAGGGCGAGTTCCAGGAGTTCCTGAACCGCTACGCGGTGTACGCCGGTATCGAGCTGGAGGACGGCGAGCTGTTCATCGAGCTGGAGGGCCTGCCGATCGACTTCATCACACGTGAGGAAGCCGAGGAGATTTTCGACATGTTCTTCGCCAAGCTGGACGCTGCCCTGGAAGAAAAGGCCGCGTAAATCCTGCCCCCTCTTTTCCCTCATACAGACAAAACAAGGCCCGGAGGCAAATGCCTCCGGGCCGGATTTTTTCCGCAAATTATGGCGGCGGACTTAACGGCTTATTTCTCCCCGCCCTTGCCCTTGGGCCTTCTGTATGGGCGGCGGCGGTTGTGGTAGTTGTTGGGCTTGCCCTCCTGGCCGGACTGCTGCTGACGGGCGGCGCGGTCAGCGGCGGCCTTTTTAGCGGCGGTGGTATCGGTGGCAGGACGGACCTGGAGCTTCTCAACTTTCTCCTGCTTCTCCGCCTTGGGAGGACGGGCAGGGCGGTCCTGGGGCCGGGCTGCACCCTCCTGGCGGACGGGCTTGTCCGCGCTCTGCTGCTGGGAAGGACGGGGCTTGTTCCCCCGGTTGTTCCGGTGGCGGCGGCGGTTGTTGGCGTTGCTGCCGCCGGGACGCTCCTCCTCGCCTGCCGGTTCCCCGGCCAGAACGGAGGGCACGGCAATGGGCGTCCGGCTGCTCCCCTGACGGCGGTTATTGGCCCGGAAAACAAACTCCTCTGTCTCCTCGTCCTGCTGACGGGTGGGGTGATCCTTGGGGATCTCGATGCCCTCCCGGCTGCCCTTGCCGTTGCGCAGGACGCGGATCTCGCTGACCTTGTAGCGCCTGGGGGATTCCGGGGCGGCGTCCAGACGGACCTGGACCTGCTCCCGGAGCAGATCCACATTGCTGACATTGCCCACGCCGTCGGGGGTGTCCACAAAACTTTCATTCTTGGGCATCCGCTTGGCGGCGTCCTCATAGGCGGCCTGCTCATATTTCAGGCAGCACATCAGCCGCCCGCAGGTGCCGGAGATCTTAGTGGGATTCAGGCTCAGACTCTGGGTCTTCGCCATTTTGATCGAAACCGGGATGAATTCATCCAAAAACTGGCTGCAGCACAGGGGCCGGCCGCAGATGCCCATACCGCCCAGCATTTTCGCTTCATCCCGCACGCCGATCTGCCGCAGCTCGATCCTCGCCCGGAACACGGAGGCTAGGTCCTTCACCAGTTCCCGGAAGTCCACCCGCCCGTCGGCGGTGAAGAAGAAAATGATCTTGTTGCCCTCGAAGCTGCACTCCACGTTGACCAGCTTCATCTCCAGCCCATGGTCGGCGATCTTCTTCTCACAGATGCCGAAGGCTTCTTTTTCCCTTTTCCGGTTGTACTCCGCAGAGCGGTGGTCGTTTTCTGTGGCGATGCGCACCACGGGGCGCAGGGGCTGGACCACCATCTGGTCGGGGACCTCGTGGTTCGCCTCGACGCAGCGGGCGTATTCCATCCCCTGGGCTGTCTCCACCACCACGTAGGTTTCGGGCTCCACCTGGAGCCCGCGGGGGTCAAAGTAGTAGTTTTTGCTTCCGCCGCGGAAGCGGACGCTGATGACTTCTGCCATAGTTCAGATTCCTCTTTTCTTCGCGCCCTCCGGGCGCGAACGGTAGTTGTTTCTGTATGATAGCTCCGGGCTTCCGCGCCCGGACGACGGCCTTCTTTTGTCGCGCGACAAAAGAAGGCAAAAACGCGCTTGAACCTACGGTTCAAGACTCCCTTGACGGGGCGGCACATTCGTGCCGCTTCCCTATACGGGGGAATTTCCTTAGATTGGGTGCAAGCTTGGGATATCCAGCCACTGAGTCGGAAGCCGTAATCTTTAGCTTGGCGCTTGAACGACTCCGGCTGACGCCCTGTTAATGATGACTGCCCTGCAAGAGCTCCGTTTATCGCGGTTCCGGATCGTCCGATAGCCCCAGCAGATAATCAGCCGATACCTTATAATGTTCGCAGATCATGGCAAAACGCTCCAGCGTTGTCGTACGCTTACCTTTCTCCATTTCACTGATTTGACTTTTAACTGTGCCGATAGCGTCTGCTAAATCCGGCTGTGTCTCATGATGCTGCTTTCGCACCTCCAACAGGCGTTTCCCAAATATTTCCTTTGTAAACATAATTTCTCCTTGACAAGTTCTCGGATTCCGAATATAATCAAAGTACAAAAATTCACGAATTCCGAATTCTGAAAGGACCTACAAACCATGAGTATTCTTGACAAAATATATCACGAGATGTATTTGAAGAAGCTGCCGGAGGGGGAAGAATATCTAAAAATACGCGAACACGCATATGCGGCCTGGGAGAAAGCCGCGGCAATATTGGGGCCAGAATTTTCAGATGAAGTGTGGAATGATCTGATGGCGTTGAAAACAGCCGAAGACCGTCACGATTTCAAGGAAGGCTTTCGTCTGGGTGTCCTGCTAATGCTGGAGGCCCTATCTCCTGCCGCACCACAATAATGGGACCCGGCCCGGTTTACCGCCATGCCATGTAGGGGCGAGCATTGCTCGCCCGCCTCTGAAGGGTATATCCGCGTTGATGATACCTCGCATCTACACTTTGGCTTGCGGGCGAGCAATGCTCGCCCCTACACAGATTCAGCATAACGCAGGAGCTATCAGATGAGCTCCACCGCCAGCGCCCCCAACAGGTGCCCCACCCCAATATTATAATTACACTGGCGGATAAACCCACCCAGGCTCTCCACCGCCGTGGAGAGCTTATATTTCCCCATCTGCCCCGCGAAGCGGACCGCCAGGGCGTCCCCCTGGCCTGTGCAGGCGGCCGCCAGGGCCGCCGCTAAAAGATCCCTGCTGTTGGAGAGCAGCTCTTTCAGTTCATCCCTGGTAATCCTGCCCCCCTCCAGCCCCGCGCAAAAGGCGGCCACCTCCGGCGCCTTGCCGGAGCAGATGACCTCGCAGAGCCGTATGGCCCGCTCATCCCTTGGGGCCGCCGCCTCCCCGGGCGGCGACATCTTCCACTCCGTGATCCGGCTGCGGATGGTGGGAAGCAGGACCGCGCTGTTGGCCGCGCAGAAAATGAACGCCGCATGGGGCGGTCCATCCTCCACCACCTTTAATAATACATTCTGCGCCTTGCTGTCAAGGAGCCCGCAGTCGGGGAAAATATAGACCTTCCGCCTGCCCTCGTTGGGCAGGATGCTGGCGTCGGCCACCACGCCCCGCAGGACCTCGACCGAGATGTTCTTATGCTCCGGGTCCCTCACCGTGACCACGTCCGGGTGGATGTCCCGGAAAACCTTCCGGCAGTCGGGGCACGCCCCGCAGGGCCTGTCGCCCCCCCGGCACTGGTGTGCCGCAGCCATGAAGCGGGCCGCTTCCGTCAGGTCCTCCCGTCCGCTCAAAACGACGGCGTGGCCCAGCACATCCCGGCTTGCCGCCTCCCGGATACGCCCCGTCAGAAGGGGCTCCCCCGGTATGGCCGGACGCTCCTGTACCGGCATGGACATGTCCCCCTTTCCAGCAGGCCCCGGTCGGGCCGGCGCGAATCATTTTTATTTTAACACACCCCGCCGCCGAAAATCAACAGGAAGACAAAAGAATTCATGAAAACCCCGGCAGTAAAAATTTTTCTGGAAAAATCGGTAAAAATTGGATAACTGCCCTTGCAATATGAAAAATTCCCTCCTATAATAGGGGATGCCAAATCAAAAAAATCCAAAGATGATCAATATCAACACAGGAGGAACAACATCTTGAGCAAAAAGTTTGTCTATCTCTTTTCCGAGGGCAACGGCTCCATGCGGGAGCTGCTGGGCGGCAAAGGCGCCAACCTGGCTGAAATGACCAACCTGGGTATGCCCGTCCCCCGGGGCTTTACCATCACCACCGAGGCCTGCACCCAGTACTACGAGGACGGCCACACCATCAACGCCGAAATCCAGGACGAGATCATGCAGTATATGTCCAAGCTGGAGGACATGACCGGCAAGAAGTTCGGCGACATGAACAACCCCCTGCTGGTCTCCGTCCGCTCCGGCGCGCGCGCGTCCATGCCGGGCATGATGGACACCATCCTGAACCTGGGCCTCAACGACCAGGTGGTGGAGGCCTTCGCCAAGAAGACCAAGAACCCCCGCTTCGCCTATGACTCCTACCGCCGGTTCATCCAGATGTACTCCGACGTGGTCATGGAAGTGGGCAAGAAGTACTTTGAAGAGCTCATTGACGAGATGAAGGCCAAGCGGGGCGTGAAGCTGGACACCGAGCTCACCGCCAAGGACCTGAAGGAGCTGGCCGAGCAGTTCAAGGCCGAGTACCGCGACAAGATCGGCGAGGAGTTCCCCCAGGACGCCCGTGAGCAGCTGATGGGCGCGGTCCGCGCCGTGTTCCGCAGCTGGGACAACCCCCGCGCCATCTACTACCGCCGCATGAACGACATCCCCTCCTCCTGGGGCACCGCCGTCAACGTGCAGGAGATGGTCTTCGGCAACATGGGCGACACCTCCGGCACCGGCGTGGCCTTCACCCGCAACCCCGCCACCGGCGAGAAGAAGCTGTTCGGCGAGTTCCTGATGAACGCCCAGGGCGAGGACGTGGTGGCCGGCGTGCGCACCCCCCAGACCATCGACCAGCTGGCCGAGGTCATGCCCGAGGCTTACCAGCAGTTCGTGGACATCTCCAGCAAGCTGGAGTACCACTACCGCGACATGCAGGACATGGAGTTCACCATTGAGAACAAGAAGCTGTTCATGCTCCAGACCCGCAACGGTAAGCGCACCGCCGCCGCCGCCCTGAAGATCGCCTGCGACCTGGTGGACGAGGGCATGATCACCGAGGAAGAGGCCGTGGCCATGATCGACCCCAAGAGCCTGGACTCCCTGCTGCACCCCACCTTCCCCAAGGAGGAGCTGGACCGTGTGGCCCCCATCGGCCAGGGCCTGGCCGCCTCCCCCGGCGCCGCCGCCGGTCAGGTGGTGTTCACCGCTGACGATGCAGTCGAGTGGGTGGACAAGGGCCACAAGGTCATCCTGGTCCGTCTGGAGACCTCCCCCGAGGACATCGAGGGTATGCACTTTGCCCGGGGCATCCTGACGGTGCGCGGCGGCATGACCAGCCACGCGGCTGTCGTGGCCCGCGGCATGGGCACCTGCTGCGTCTCCGGCTGCGGCGAGATCGTCATGGACGAGGAGCACAAGCAGTTCACCCTGGGCGGCAAGACCTACAAGGAGGGTGACTGGATCAGCCTGGACGGCTCCACTGGCAACATCTACGGCGAGCGCCTGCACACCGCCGAGGCCAAGATCTCCGGCGAGTTCGAGCGCATCATGAACTGGGCCGACAAGTTCCGCGACCTCCAGGTCCGCACCAACGCCGACACCCCCAAGGACGCCCGCCAGGCCAAGAACTTCGGCGCCGAGGGCGTGGGCCTGTGCCGTACCGAGCACATGTTCTTCGATCCCGACCGCATCGCCGCCATCCGGGAGATGATCGTCTCCGACACCGTGGAGCAGCGCGAGAAGGCCCTGGCCAAGATCGAGCCCATGCAGCAGAAGGACTTCGAGGACATCTATGAGGCCATGATGGGCAAGCCCGTCACCATCCGTCTGCTGGACCCGCCGCTGCACGAGTTCCTGCCCACCGAGGATGATGACATCAAGGCCCTGGCCAAGGAGATGCACATCACCGAGGAGCACCTGCGCAACACCATCGACAGCCTCCACGAGTTCAACCCCATGATGGGCCACCGCGGCTGCCGTCTGGACATCACCTATCCTGAGATCGCCAAGATGCAGACCGCCGCCATCATCAAGGCCGCCCTGGCTGTCCGTTCCCGCCGTCCGGCGTGGAAGATCACCCCGGAGATCATGGTTCCCCTGGTGGGCGAGGCCAAGGAGCTGATGTTCGTCAAGAACACCATCGACAAGGTTGCCCAGAAGCTTATCAAGGAAGCCGGCAGCGACATGACCTATAAGGTCGGCACCATGATCGAGATCCCCCGCGCGGCCCTGACCGCCGACGACATTGCCAAGGAGGCCGAGTTCTTCTCCTTCGGCACCAACGACCTGACCCAGATGACCTTCGGCTTCAGCCGCGACGACGCGGGCAAGTTCCTGGCCAGCTACTATGACCGGAAGATCTACGAGTCCGATCCGTTCTCCCGTCTGGACCAGGTGGGCGTGGGCCGTCTGGTGAAGATGGCGTGCCAGCTGGGCCGCCAGACCCGCCCGGACATCAAGCTGGGCATCTGCGGCGAGCAGGGCGGCGACCCCTCCACCGTGGAGTTCTGCCACGATGTGGGACTGACCTATGTGTCCTGCTCCCCCTTCCGGGTGCCTATCGCCCGTCTGGCTGCCGCGCAGGCTGCTATAAAGCACCCCAGAGATAAGAAATAGTCTTGTGTCGTAGGGCAATGTGATTTATCCTGTTTGGGGCACTAACGCTTAGCCTACGCCATAGAAAAAAGGGCCTTGCATACCACCATGCCGGAG
>JAAVHD010000066.1 GCA_014799915.1 Oscillibacter sp. | reverse complement strand
TCTTCTGCCCTTCAGCCCGGGGGCTCCGCGCCCCCGGACCCTGCGCCTTCTTTTTGTGCGAACAAAAAGAAGGCAAAAAGTCGCTTAAACCTACGGTTTAAGAATCCCTCATTTATTACGGGGGTAATTGTTTTTGCGCTCATCCTGTAGTCCGTCCGGTCTACCGAAGTGCTGGTGTGGTTTCTGCTGCACTGCGTCTATTTTAGGATGTTATCTTGGTCCCTACCGTATCACGCGAGGGGAGCTCCCCGGGGTGCTGGGTTGATGATTTGTCGTCTAACGGAAATCCCTGTAGGGGCGCACAGTGTGCGCCCGTTCTANCGNCACGCACAGCANNCCTTNAGAAGAGCGGGCGNNCAATGNNCGCCCCTANAGGGATGGTGCAAGAAACATNGATTGGCGGTGGNCAGGNAGTNNGAATAGAANCNGATTCTGCTGTATCTTCGTTAGNNCNAACGGNTAGACGATAGGCACCGAGCATGTGGGTANGCACTNNGGTAGAACNAAACCNGTTACGTCGTAGCGNAACNAANNANCCCCGTAATNCAGGAAGGTTCTTAGGAAACNTAGTTTCCTAAGCGAGCTTTTGNTNCTTTTCNCTCGCGNGAAAAGNANGCCCCGCGCCGGCGAGGCGCGAATCTAAAANAAGANNAANNNGGGGCCGCCGCGCTGGATTCTGCGCGGCCACNTCGAGTGGCCGTGCAGAATCTAATTGTGCATGACCGNTCGATGCNGNCATTGCNCANTCGTAGGCGGCTATTTNGTAACCTCAAACTTGTACCCTACCCCCCAGACAGTTTTCAGTGCCCATTGGTCAGATACATTCTCCACCTTCTCNCGAAGCCTCTTAATNTGCACATCNACCGTCCGGCTGTCGCCAAAATAGTCAAATCCCCAAACTTCATCTAAAAGCTGATTCCGCGTATANACCCGGTTTGGCGTGGACGCCAAATGATATAANANCTCCANNTCTTTGGGCGGCGTNTCCACCTTCTTGCCATCCACAGTCAGCTCATAGGAGTCCAGATTGATCTCCANCTTGTCAAANACCAGCCGCTTCCGGGTGTCCTCGGGGATCTCTGTGCGGCGGAGGACCGCGTTGATGCGGGCAATCAGCTCCTTCATCTCAAAGGGCTTGACAATNTAGTCGTCCGCNCCCATCTCCAGGCCCTGGATGCGGTCAAAAACCTCGCTCTTGGCCGTGATCATAATAATNGGCGTGCGGCTGGTCTCGCGGATCTTGCCGCACACCGCCCAGCCGTCCATCACCGGCAGCATCAGGTCCAGAAGGACCATGTCCGGCTGCCAGGACCGGAAGGTCTCCACCGCNCTGCCGCCGTCAAAGGCCGTCTGGATCTCAAAGCCCTCCTTTTCCAGATACATCCGGATCAGATCGGAGATGTTGTGGTCGTCCTCCACTACCAGAATCTTTCTNGCCATNTCTGCCTCCCGTCCCGCCGGCGGTTTTCGCCGGAATAGGGACTTCTCTGTGATATTGATTCCCATTATACCCGCAGAAGGGATTTTTTCTTGAACTTTTTGTAAATTACACGNCCCTATGCCGTCAGCCGCCAGGCGCTCAGNCGGTAGCCGCCCTCCTGGAGGCCCTNCAGCACATCCGGGAGNTCNGTCAGGCANNNGCTGTCCCCCAGATAGACCGCCACATCCTCCCGNTAGCGCCCGATGGAGCGCAGCAGGCTGGANGCCTCCTCCTCCGGCGCNTCCAGGTCCGCGTGGACCGGAACACAGTCCGCCAGCTGGAGATCACNCTCGGACCACACCAGCTCCAGGCGGCTGCATGANGCNTTCCACAGCGNCTCCCGNGCCTGNCGNAGCAGCNCNTCCGCNCCNTCCNCNNCNTCGANCCGCAGNGCCACGGCNTGGCCTCNGGCCACCAGGGCCCGCACCAGNTCNCCGTCCGCNATNTCCTCCGCCGTCAGCAGGAANGTNGCCTGGACNTCGCCCANNACNGGAAGGATNTCCCGNGCGCCCGNGCCGTCAAAGAGAAGATAGACCTTCTGCCCGCCCACCGCCTGGACAGGNNGCTCCTCGNCNGAGGGNTCNTCNGNAGNNCNGCCGGGNGTCACNCCNGAGGGACGGCCGCTCAGGGANCGCTCGTACTCGGAGTACCAGTCGTTCATCAGGGNGGANGCGGCGTAGATAAATTCGCTGTCGGTAAGGATCACGCTGGCNTTNTTCACGCGGATCAGCGGGGCCGTGTCCGTCTCGGTGTAGGTCCAGGTCANGCCGAAATATTGGCAGACCACCCGCAGCGGGAAAAAGACGATGCCGCCGCGCTCGATAGCNTAGCCGCTGTAGAAATTCCCCTGCTTGTCATAGGTCACTTGCCCGGCCATGTCGAAGCGGAGATCCTGGTCGCTGCCGTGCATATAGAGGGTCGCCAGACCCAATGTGGTGTTCCGGGAGTAGGACAGCCCCAGCTCCCCGCCCTCGAAAAAGCGGCAGGAGATATAGAGCACGCCGTTGGAGTAGAAGGGCATCGTCTCGCTGCTCAGAGGCATCAGCTGGTCGTTGGCCGAGGTGAAATAGACTCCCTCAAGGGCNGCCTGCCCCGGTACACTGGTCAGACCGATCAGAAAAAACAGCGATAAGAGAAAGACAGCCATCCGGCCCATCTTCTTTTTCAAGGCAAGTCCCCCTTTCCAAAAATCTNCCGTATACAGTGTACCACAAAAGACTCCTTCTGACAATCAAAAATTGCGGCGGNGGGNCGTGGAGGACAAAAAGCGCCCCGGAGGCNNNNGCCTCCGGGGCNGGAGAGTCTTCAGNTGACCGCCGTCTTNTGTGTNCGGAGCAGCTTCCGCTGGGCGCGTTTCATTTTATACAGCTCCTCNGTGGCAAAGCTCAGCTTGGTCACCACNTTCTGNTTGGTGGGGTAGCAGTACAGGCTGTCGTTNTCGGTGGAGATATCCACGCAGTCGTCNGGGCGGACGTAGCAGTANTCGTATTCNATATGNANCCCGTACATCCCCAGAGGCGGACGGTGGATGCGGTAGGGTACGCCGTTGTGCTCNCCCTCCACCACGAAGCCCTCCTCCATGTCGTGGATCAGCNTNGCCTTTCCCAGCTTCTGGAAGCGCCAGGCGTTGGGCAGGGAAAAGACCTCNACCTCGTCCTCAAAGCGGTAGGTCCCCGCCTCCAGCTGCTCCCGCACCTGAGCCCGCTCCCACTCGAACCAGTCCGGGGGATAGGCAAACTCCGTCTCNCCCTCTTTGGCGTGGAGGACGCCCAGCTCGTCCAATTCCCACTCCTTGCCGCAGGCGGCGCAGCGCAGGGTGGAGCCTTGGCTCTCCATTTGACTCTCCGTCATACAGTGGGGACACTGGTAGAGGACCTTGTGCAGCCCCTCCGCCCGGAAGGGCTCGGTGATGCGGATGTTCTGCTCCCGCTGCCAGCGGTACTCGTCGTAGTTCATGGCCTCACGGATGACCTCGCCGATCTCGGCGGCGGACTTCTCCTCNACCTCCTCGGCGGTGAGCACCTGGGTCATGGTGGTATAGAGGGGCACCTTCCGGGGCTTGCGGTAGTTCCAGAAGGGAGTGTGGAGGTAGTTGCCATGGTGGAGCAGCACCACCACGGGGACCCCCTGCTTTTTCACCAGCTTCCCCAGGGAGTCGGGGAGGATGGCGGTAGTGCCGATGGGGGAGTAGCGGGCCTCGGGGTACATGCACAGGATGTCGCCGTAGTCCCGCAGGACCTTTTTTACAGAGCGGAGCAGGGTCATGTCGGTGGTAAACTTCCGTTTGCACAGGCATCCCAGCCACTCCATGATAAAGGGGCGGCGGTAGTAGCCGTCGATGGTGGCGATATTGTTGATGGAATGGGGCCAGGTGGCGATAGAGCACAGATGAAAGTCCACAAAGTACATGTGGTTGCTAAGAAGGATGTAGGGGGGCTTGAGGCCCTCCATGTTGATCTTTTCGATCTTGTACTCCTGGCCCAGCATACTCATGCCGCACAGGGCCCGGAGGATGGCGGTAAAGAATTTCCGCTGCCGCATAGGCGGCTTGGTGGTGTCATAGCGCTTGAGCCTGCCGTAGTTGACGTCGATGCTTTCCATAATCTCTCCCTCCCGCCGGCCTCACGCAGTACCGGCAGTTTCTAGTATCAGTTTACCATAGAAACAGTGGAAAGGCAAACACGGATTTTGGCAAGTCTCTTTTAAGATAATGGCGATAAAACGCCGGCAGTTTCACCAGGGGGATCTCCATGGCGAAAAAATGACTGCAAAAGGTCGAATTGCCTCATTTACCGGCGATAGAGAGCCCCTCCACCAGCACGCTTGGGCTGACAAAGGAGGTCGAGGAGGGGAAAAACGGCGGCTGAGGATCGTTGGCGATGGCGGTGATGTTTTTCAAAAGATCAAAAAAGTTCCCGGCCACAGTGAAGGACCGCACTGGCGCGGTTTTCCGACCGTTCTCGATCAGGAACCCCGCGCTTTGCAGGGAGAAGTCGCCGCTGATGGTGTTTGCCCCCGCGTGCAGGCCGTCCAGGGAGGTGATGAGAACCCCGTTCTGCGCCTTTTGCAGCAGTTCCTCCTGGGTCAGCTCGCCGCTGGCAAAATACATGGTAAAGGGCTGTATATCGATTACCGAATCATAGTTGGACTTAGCGGCGTTGCCGGTGGTGGTTTTCCCTGCCGCCGCCGCGGTGCGGAGGTTATACAGCAGCGTGGTCAGTACTCCGTTTTCAATCACATTCTTCCGCCGGGTGGGCGTGCCCTCGGCGTCAAAGGGCATGGGCAGAGGATTTTTCTCATAGAAGGGGTCGTCCACCAGCGTGACGATGGGGGAGGCGATGGCCGTACCCTCCTTGTCCTTCAGCAGGGAGAGGCCCTTTTGGACCCGTTCAGCGGAGAATATCTCTGAATAAAAGGTCAGCAGGAAGGACATCGCTTTGGGCGAGAAGACCACCGGCATAACCCCGGTGGGAGCNGTCCCTGCGCCCAGCGTTTCACGGGCTTCATCAGCAGTTTCCTTGGCAGCAGCGGAGAGGTCAAGCTGATCCAGCTGCCCAACGGCAAATTTGAAGCCGGTTGCCTTCTCCTCCTCGGGCGCGCCGTCGCTCACCACAGGACTCAGGATCGCGAAGGTCAGCGTGTTCTCATATTGCAGATCCAGCCCCCGGGAGTTGTGAATGGCGATGGAGAAGCGCTGGGCGTGGACATCCGTATTGCTGCCGTCCACCACGCCCGGCTGGGCGTAAAGGGCGTCCTGTCCCGCCAGAGCCGTCTTGCTCAGCAGTTTTGTGTCAGGCAGGGCGGCGCTGCTGGTTTCCACAGTCTGGTAACTCTGTCCGGCCTCCGCCAGGAATTCCGGATCGGAGGTCTCCAGCACGGCGGCGTTGTCGGCAGCCCGGCGTACCAGGGCGCGGGCGCTCTCCTCGCTCAGCTCCTGGGTGGAGGCATAGCCCATCCTGCCGTTCACCAGGCAGCGCAGGCAGACCCCGCCGTCATTGGCGGAGGAACAATCGTTGATCTCGTGCTGGAAAGCGGACACGGAGGCGCTTTCCTCCACTTGATAGTACAGTTCATACGCTTCAATATGCAGCGCGGCGGCCTCCTCATCGGCCACCTGACGGAATGTCTGAAAATCCATTGCTAAACCTCCTTTATCTGCCGCCCACGGTGATGGACGATACGCGGATGAGCGGCTGGCCTACGTTGGTGGGGATGGAGCCGCTGGACGCGCCGCACATCCCCTGGCCCAGCTCCAGACCGCTGCCTACCATGTCGATCTTCTGGATGACCTCAGAGCCCTTGCCCACCAGGCTGGCTCCGCGCACAGGCTCGCAGATCTTGCCGTTGCGGATGAGGTAGCCCTCGGTGACGGCAAAATTGAACTCGCCGGTGACCGGATTCACGGAGCCGCCGCCCATCTGCTTGGCGTACAGGCCGTACTCAATAGAGGAGATGATGTCCTCGTCCTTGTCGGTGCCGGGAGCGATGAAGGTGTTGGTCATACGGGAGGTGGGGGCATAGCTGAAGCTCTGGCGGCGGGAACTGCCTGTGGAGGCCATGCCCATGCGCCTGCCGTTGAATTTGTCGATCATGTAGGTTTTCAACACGCCGTTCTCGATCAGGACGTTGCGCTGGGAGGGCGTGCCCTCGTCGTCAATGTTGATGGAGCCCCATTCGTTGGGGAGAGTGCCGTCGTCAATGGCGGTGACTTTTTCGTGCGCGATCTTCTGGCCCAGCCTGCCGCAGAACTGGCTGTTGCCATAGGCTACGCTGGCGGCCTCCAGGGAGTGGCCGCAGGCCTCGTGGAAGATGACGCCGCCGAAGCCGTTGCCGATAGCTACCGGCATTACTCCGGCGGGGCAGTAGCCCGCCCCGGCCATCGTGATGGCCTGACGGGCGGCCTCCCGGCCTACAGCGCGGGGGTCTACCGTCTCAAACAGCTCCATGCCGCGCCGTGCGCCGGGACCGTACGCGCCGGTCTGGGCCTCGCCGTTTACTTCGGCTACGGCCTGGACTCTGAGCCGGGTACGGATCTGGCGGTCCTGGGTCCACAGGCCCTCGCTGGTAGCGATTAAAATGCGGTGGTCCACATCCTGCAAACCGCACGTCACCTGTGTCACAGAGGCGTCATAGCCGCTGGCGGCGGCGGATGCGTCTTTCAGCAGGGCCACCTTATCGGCATTGGGGACGCTGGAGGGGACGATACGGATAGGGTGGACGTCTCCGAACAGACGCTCCCGCAGGGTAATGGACACCTCCGCCCTGCCCTCCGCCAGGGCCTCAGCGGCCCGCTGGGCGCAGCGCAACAGTCCGGCCTCGCTGGTGTCCACCGTGGTAGCCATCACACTCCGCAGCCCCAGGAACACCCGCACAGCCGCCCCGGCAACCTGGGCGTCATGCACAGAGTCCACCTTGCCGCCCACCAGATCAATGGAGTGGTTCAGGGTGTTTTCCGCGAAAAGCTCGGCGTAGTCCGCGCCGGTGGAGGACGCCTTTTCCAGCACTCGCTCGCAAATCTCTTTTGAAATCATCGGTAATTCTCCTGTCGTTTTTGATGCGGTCACGGCGGTTTACAGGACTGCCGGGACGATTTGCCATGTCAAGTATAATCGTGCCGGAGGGTAAAGTCAAGGACGGTTGGTGTGCAGGCAGGGAAATCGATTTTGCGAAAAGTCCGGAAAAGGGACTTTTCGCAATCTGACAGTTCCAGGGAGCCGCCCAAAAAAGGACGGCCTGCCACAGCAGACCGTCCTTCTGAATCCGTTAAATTCGTCCGTACATTTTAGCGTACTGATACAACTTCTTCGCCAAAGCGGGGTTTGCCTCGCCAGGGAGGAGACGCCACTGCCAGTTGTTCCCCAAGGAACCCGGGGTGTTCATCCGGCCCTCGGCGCCCAGGCCCAGGCAGTCCTGCATCTGTACCACGAAGGTATCCGCCACCGAGGACATGCCGCCCCGGATCATCCCCCAGTGGAAGCCCTCCGCCTCGTTAAGGCCCAGGTATTTCCGGGCCATGGTGACGTTGGCCTTGTCCGCCTGCTCCCGCCACTGCATGACGGTCTCATTATCGTGGGTTCCCACATAGCAGACGCAGTGACGGTCATAGGTATGGGGCAGATAATTGCTGGGCTCCCGGGTGTCAAAGGCGAACTCCAGCACCTTCATCCCCGGCAGCTTGGACTGCTCCAGCAGCTCATGGACGGCGGGCGTCAGGAAGCCCAGGTCTTCGGCGATGAATTGCAGGTCGTGGAACCACTGGGTCAGCACGCCCACCAGATCCATGCCGGGACCCTTCCGCCAGTGGCCGTTTTTAGCGGTCGTCTCGCCGTAGGGCACCGCCCAGTAGCTCTCCATCCCGCGGAAATGGTCAATACGGATCACATCGAAAAGCTTTCCCGCGCCCTCTATGCGGCGGATCCACCAGCCGTAGCCGTCCTTTTTCATCCGGTCATAGTCGTACAGGGGGTTGCCCCACAGCTGGCCATCGGCGGTGAAGTAGTCCGGCGGCACGCCGGAGACCTCGGTAGGCACCAGGTCCTCCCCCAGCTGGAAGAACTCCGGCTCCGCCCACACGTCGGCGGAATCCATGGCCACATAGATGGGCATGTCTCCGATGATCTGGATGTCCAGGGAATGGATATAATCACGAAGGGCGTTCCACTGCTGATAGAACAGATACTGGAGGTAGGAGTAGAATGCGATGTCCTCCTTCAGCTCCTTCTGATAGCGCGCCACGGCCTGGGGCTTGCGCAGCCGGATATCCTCATCCGGCCACTCCAGCCAGCTTTTCATGCCAAAGTTGGCTTTCACTGCCATGTAGAGGGCATAGTTGTCCAGCCAAGGGTTTTCACGCCGGAAGGCCTCCACCGCCTCCTGGTCCTTGGCGCAGCCCCGCTGAAAGGCTTTGCGCAGCACCGCAAAGCGGGACTCATAGATCTTGCCGTAATCGACATACCTGGGGCAGCTTCCCCAGGAGGCGGCGTCCAGCTCCGCCTGCTCCAGCAGGCCGTCCTGTACCAGCATATCCAGATCAATGAAATAAGGGTTGCCGGCAAAGGTGGAAAAGCTCTGATAGGGGCTGTCGCCATAACTGGTGGGGCCCAGGGGGAGAAGCTGCCAGTACTTCTGNCCGGCGGCGTGGAGGAAGTCTGCGAAGGCATACGCTTCCCGTCCCAGAGTCCCGATCCCATAGGGGGAGGGGAGGGAGGAGATAGGCAGGAGGATGCCGCTGCTGCGGTCCATAACGATCACTCTTTCTTTGTTGGTTTTTGGGGAGGGAATATCCTTATCTTTCATATTACCATTTCCGAGGCGCTGTGTAAAGGGAGAAAAATGTCACGGCGAAAAAAGTTGGACAAAAAAAGTTGTGGGAAAAATGTGCAAAGAGCTCTTGACAAGGGGAATGTTTTGCGGTATACTAACTCCTGCCTGACCGGTCGGGCAATGATTTGGCCGGTTACATGGCGGCGTAGCTCAGTTGGCCAGAGCATTCGGTTCATACCCGAAGTGTCACCGGTTCGAATCCAGTCGCCGCTACCAAGTAAGTGGCCTGCGGCCACTTACGGACCGGTCGTTGGACCGCAGGTCCAATGACGGTCCCCTATGGCCCTTTGGGGCCAAGCCCTTGGCGCGTTGGTCAAGCGGCTAAGACACCGCCCTTTCACGGCGGTAACACGGGTTCGATTCCCGTACGCGTCACCACGACGGGAGGAATCGCTCCCGTCAATCNGGAGGCTTAGCTCAGCTGGTTAGAGCGCATGCTTCACACGCATGAGGCCACTGGTTCGAGTCCAGTAGTCTCCACCAAAACCCGGNAAATCCGAATGGATTTGCCGGGTTTTCTTTTGTTTTCAGCACTTTTTAGGTGCGTTCATTTTTCGGTTTCTGGTGTGACCCACGCGGCGACCCACACGGGGATAGATCCGGATAGGACGGGGCAGCACCGGACGGGATTTTACCGTCCGGTGCTGCCCTTTTTGAGAAATATTTTTNGTTACATGGNNTGNCTNATGACNGCGCCGATGGTATCNGCCGCGTCCTGCTTCATCTGTGCGGTGGCGTNGGTGTAGGTATTGAGGGTGAAGCCTGCGGANTAGTGGCCCAGGGCNCCNGAGAGNGTTTTCACNTCTACGCCGTTCTTGAGGGACANNGTGGCGAAAAGATGTCTCATATCGTGGAACCGGACNTGNTCTGCNCCGATGGNCTTCANNATTTTGTCGTGNATNCGGCGGAAGGCATCCGGGTCGTACATGGTTCCGGTTTTNGGCGAGGGGAACATATANGGGTTNTTTGGATGCTTTTGGTGNTCCTCTATNAGCAGNTCTACCGCCTGNTGCGGGATTGCCAGNGTCCGNACGGANTTCTGNGTNTTGGGNTGGCTGACTACCAGTTNGCCGTTGATNCGNTTGACCTGCTTTGTCACGGAGATNGTCCGGGCTTCTNNATCNANGTCNGTCCAGAGNAGNGCCAGCAGTTCGCCNCGCCGCAGNCCNGTGGTCAGNTCCAGATAGAACATGGCGAGNAGGCCACGGCGGTCTGCTTCNGCCAGNTANANNCCGATTTTCTCNTGNGGNAGAATNTGCATCTCCTTNTTCTCCAGTTTNGGCANTTTGCANCCNTTGGCAGGGTTCANCAGGATCAGCCGNTCAGCTACCGCTTGCTCCANNCAGTTGNTCAGGAGGGTGTGGACACCNCGTACNACNCGTGGGACTGAGGCTNTTGTCTTTNANCTCNACCTGATTGTCACGTTGGACGCGGCCNCTCTTTTGGAGNNNGTTGTAGAANCGCTGAATCTGGATGGTNGTNAGNTTCTCCANNTTGATNCTNCCGATNCCGGGGATNATGTGGTTGTTGATGTAGTTCTGGTAGTATAATTTTGTATTGGGCCGGAGCCGGGGTTCGGCNTANACCTCGTACCANGTGGTNANCCANGTTGCTANTGTGTAGNNGTTGGTTTTTGTTACNTCTAACTGCTGGCTGTCGGCGATTGCTTTTGCCAACTTCTCTTTGACCTCNGCCTGGGTCTTGCCCAGGACATTCTTNGTNATNCGCTTACCGGTGNNNGGATCATAGGCNGCNGTNTAACGCCCTTCCCAACGACCATCTTTTCGCTTGCGNATATTNCCTTCTCCATTTGCTCTGCGTTTTGCCATTGTGCAGCGCCTCCTTTCAGCGACACACAATACCATCTGCTGGCCTNAATATCCAGTGGNATTCGGTAGAGTTATCAATTTATTATCATTTGGNTTTGGGCAGGNATNGCTTTCTATTCATACATTTCCCCTGCCNCACNGGGAGGGCATCAGCCCTCCCNGCATTGCTTTTCAATCCAGAGGAGNAATTTATCNTTNGGGACGATGATCCTGNTGCCGATCTTCATGGANGGGAANTCNNTGCNGTGCGCCAGGTCGTAGGCTCCGGCTCGGCTGATGCCCAGTACCTTCGCTACGTCCGGTACCGAGAGCATCAAAGGCAGATCGTCATAAGTCTTATAGCTGGATTTATTCATCTGGGTTCGCCTCATCTTCACACAGCTTGAGTTGGTATCGGGCCGCATTTTCAAACGCGATGTAACCACCAGTCTTCTTCACATTCTGGATACACCGGCCCCGCATCTGCGCTAGAACCTCGGGTTCNGTATCCANCTCAGANGCCAGNACATTCATCATCATATCCAGTTCTACGGCCAGTTTGAACAGTAGTCTGGAGATGTGCATCTCGCTGTCACGCACGGTCCCTCGGAATGCGGAGACCAGCATCGGCGGCAGGTATTGGATCGCATTTTCTGCGGAGACATATCCTGCGTAATATTTGGCTGCTTCCTCCAGGAACTCGCTCCGACTTTTGCAATTTGCTTGTTGAAGGGCTCCTTCAATCATTGCCAGCGTGGATGGATACATCCATACCGGGATTCGTTCCTTCTTTTCTCGTGTAAGTTCTGTTTGAACTTGAATTTTATCCATAATATCCTCCTTCATTGGGGTTAGACCACCCAGAAACCCCTTGATACTGTTGACTTTATGCAATATCCCGACCACCTGTCTCCATAAAACCAGGTAATTCCGACCACCCACTAAAACGTCCCAGACCCGCACTGCGGGGCTGTGTGACCCGGCAGGAGGTCGCAAGCGACCACCTGCCTTTATCCTGCTATACTTTCGACCAGGGCAGATCTGCGCAAGAATATCCATAAGCTATGCACCGGCTGATTCAACAATTTCGGTATCCTCGCCATGTACGGCGGTGATATACTTACCCCGCAGGCAGAGGTTCCCTTCTTTTATCCCTGCGGCGCTTGTCCGCTCTATGCAGCATGGGACCTCTATCTTATGAGGGTTCATTGTTGAGCCGGATGCGGGAGCGGCAGCTTTCCGCTCATTTCGAAGCAGGATATGACTCATAAGAGCGCGAGGGCTGTCTGCAATTTTAGCAGGATGGTGATTACTATATTTATCGTTGGAATTGACATTGCTAAGCGCAGCCATGTGGTTCGTGTGATTGACTCGGAGGGGCAGACGGTGTACAAGCCCTTCCCTATCCGCAACAACTGCTCGGGCTGCAATTCGCTGTTGGAGCGTTTACGGAAACTCACAAATCATAAGAGCGATTTCATCATTGCCATGGAATCCACCGCCCACTACTGGCTGGCTCTGTACACCCGGCTACGGAAAGAGGGATACCAGGTGGTGGTGCTTAATCCAATTCAGACCGACGCTATGCGGGAATTGCTGATGCAGGAGGCCAAGACGGATGAGATCGACACGCTGGTCATTGCGGAGACGATCCGCTTTGGCCGGTACAAGGCCAGCAGCGTACCTCAGGAGAAGCTGTTGGCTCTGCGGGAACTGTGCCGGAATCGCTTTTACCTCATCGACATGGGCAGTGACCTGAAACGAAAGATTACCGCGCTACTGGACCAGGTGTTCCCCGAGTTTGAGACCCAGTTTGACAGCATCTTCTGTAAGTCGGCTGTCGCTGTTCTGAAACAGTACCCAACTCCTGAGAAACTGTCCAGAGCGCAGACCGGAAAACTTACCGAGGTTCTCCAAACCGCCAGCAATGGTCGGTTCGGAGAATGGAAAGCGCGGCAGCTCAAGGAACTTGCCAGGGATAGTTTTGGCATTCCGGACTGCGAGGGCGCTTACTCTGCGCTGCTCCTGCTACATCTGGATCAGCTCCAGTCCCTTCAGGACGGTGCCGCCGCTTTGGAGCGCAGGATTGGAGAAATCTTCTCCCAATTTGATTCCGTACTCACTTCCATCACCGGCATTGGTCCTGTTCTGGGCGCTGTTATCCTCAGCGAGATCCGGGACATCTCCTGCTTCGCCTCCGCAGATAAGCTGGCGGCTTATGCTGGGCTGAATCCGAAGGTGAAGCAATCTGGAGAGACAAAATCCAGCGCCGTTCACATGTCCAAACGTGGCTCACCATATCTGCGCCGGGCCATCTGGATGGCCGGCGCTATTGCGGTACAGTATGATCCCATGTTCAAAGCCTATTATGAAAAGAAAGCTGCGGAAGGACTGCGCTACATGAACATCATTGGTCATGTTTCTAAAAAAATGACCGCCGTAATTTTTGCCGTCATGCGGGACAACAAGATTTACGAACCCGTTCTGCCCATTATTTAACAGCGTGTATGTTCATATTCCTTGCCGCTCACGGTGGTGGGCTTGGTTTAGTGCGCCTTCTTCCGCATTAAAATATTCATTTACTTTTGCATCTTTTCTCTTGACAAACCCTTAGCCGGCTGCACCACTTTCGTCCGCCGGACTGCCTGCATGGTTTGGTCATTTTGCCATCCTGTTGCCTTGCTCAATCTCGGTCACAAACGGCTCAACACGGCGTTTTGGGGTTGGCTGGTGCCGGGGGGCTACCCTGCTTAGGAAAGCGGCACACAGGGCTTCACACGGGCAGCAGTGGGGTATTGGGGCGGTGAGGCCAGAGTGCCCTCCGAACCTCACGCCGCCGTTTTGATTTATACATTTCCCCCGTCACTGGGGAAGCTGCCATTCGCTGCGGTCCAGCAGGTAGTAGCGGTTGCAGGTCTGGCGATGTTTTCCGTTCTTCAGCATCTGCACATTGCCCTTGATGTCAATGAATCCTTTAGCCTGCAACTCATGAAGTGTTCGCCTTGCCGTAGATTCCGAACATCCGCAGGCATTGGCAATGGTTCTGATCCTCGCTTGGCAGGCGCTCCTGCTTCCGGCGCAGGAAACCAGATAGCTGTAGACTGTCAATTCATATGGATTTAAGCCGTAGTGAAAAACTCTGGTGTTCATCTGGAATATTCGTTCATCAAAATATCGCATCATATCCTCCTGTCTGTTAGGTATCATCAGCGCTGACTACGTAGATAGGATAACAAAGGTTTGACAACTTCGCAATGGTTCTATATAATGTTTTATGGAGTGATATGAATTTTCGATTTTTAAAGAAATCCTGATTTTCAAAAAGTAGTGGTGAATTTTGTGGAAAAGATGAAACCTTTATTTGCACACCTTGAGAGCGCAGAACGAAAAGCATACGAGAAGCAAATGCGTGGCTGTGCGGATTTGACACCGGAGTTCTTTTATAATCAGGCGTCCTATCTTGCGTCTGAAAAATCGCTGCGTATCCTGGTCAGCAGAACCTATGAATTGGAAGCAATCTATGAGCTTTACGATGAGTTGGAGCTTTCTATTCCGGAGAAGTTTCAACGCGAACTGGCAGATGGAGAAAAAGAAGTCTGGTACAAACGGATGAAGGAGGCGTACGAAAAATACGGCGGCACGATCCAGGTGCGGAAAACAGACCCGCTTTATCCAGACGACATTTCCGAACTCAGGATAAATTATTTCAGCGGCACGTATGTGACCGTGCCGCTGGGTGAAGGACTTATCAACTTTTGTTATGCAGATTTTGATGCCGCTTTCGAGAAATGCAATCCAGGCTATTTACGATTTATAGACGATCCAACATCGGCGCCAAATCTGGATAGGAAGAATTTCAGCGGCAGACGTGAGGCTGTGGTCCGCGCATTTGAACTGTATGAGCAGGCGTTTCCAACCTTGAGCGAGGCGTTTTATACCTCACTCTATACGGCCATATTTCCTCCTCTGTTCATGAAGAAAACTGAACGGGCGGTTGAGTTTTACCGGCAATATCTTCGCATTTTGCAGGCAGAGTTTCTGGAATTGATCGAATTTTGCTTTGATAAGGATTTCCGCCCTGGTGTATTGAAAAAACTATACCCTTCGGAGAGATACAGTCTGTGGTGTAGGATCAATGAGCGGTCATCCAGCTATAAACGGTATGAAACCTTCCAGGCAGCGTCTTTTGCGCCGCACGGAACAAAGATGCCCTATGGACTGTCTTGGGAGGAACTGGATGAGATCGTCCAGCAGGAGATCGTTCTGACGGAAGAACAGAAGGCTTTCGCAAAAGAGTATGGGATTGAAGAATATGAACTGGAAGCAGCTTACCATTATCCGTGCTTCATTGCTTCTTCCTACGAGGTTTCTTCTGTGCGGGACATTCTATATTTGGAGTTCTCCAAGCTGTTGGAAGAAGGTCTGCAATTCCAAAAGTGCCGGCGCTGTGGGAAATATTTTCTGACGAAAGGCGATTACCATGGCCAGTACTGCGACCGGATTGCTCCCGGTGAAAGCCGCACATGCCAGCAATTGGCTGCACAGGAGGCATATCAGAGCAAGCTGAAAGACAACGGCGGCAGAAATGCGCTGAATATGTACCAAAAATATTACAAACGGTACTTTGCCAGAGTAAAGACTGGGAGTCTCAAAAAGGAGAAATTCAAGCAGTGGCAGTATGAGGCGGTGCAAAAGCGAGACGCTTGCCTTGGCGAAAAGCTGACTCTGGAAGAGTTCACCAAGTGGTTGGAGGGAAGTATGCCTAACAGGATAAAACGCAACTTGTCGTAGGATGCCTTTGCCCCTTTCTATCTTTTGCTCTCTTGATTGGTAGTTGCGGTCGTTTTTTCTTGGCTATGGGAGCATACGACACCCGCTATTGTATGGGAATCGCACCGGGAGAAACGGCCAAGACTTGCCGTCAGGTTGGCGCCCACTGGAAGGAACAGCAGAGAAATGGGACGGAACTTGTGCGGAAAGAGTACCAGAAAGTCTACAATCGCCTGCGGGGACGGAAAATCGGGGGACTATTTCCAGGGATGAATGGAACCGGCAGGTAGCGGCGGCACAGGAATTGAAAGAATTGGCCGTTGCAGGCAAAATCAGCGATACAAGCTTAAAACAGAAATTTGATAGAATGTAATTGATTTATGCACCTGTTGCATTTGTGGCAAACCTATTGCAGAATTTACTAAAATCTGCTATAGTTATAAAAACATTTGCCAGACAGGGAAACAATTATGAAAAAATGCTCTTTCAATAAAAGCCTATATAGTAAAGCGGCACTTCTGAAGGCTGCATATCATTTTACGGATAGATTTTATGTCTATCTGGATATGGATGATGCAAATTATCTTGTCGAGTTGATTGCAAAGGACGGGATAGATGATCGCTATGTCCAAGAAGAGTTTTCCAATGAAATCCTTGCGCAGTCTACACGAGAGGAAATTCTCCGGCAGACCGCCAATATACGAGAGTTGATATTAGGACGCGCGTTTGGCTCGACGATCATGGATGCTGCCCCAGAGGAAACAACGGATACTCCCCCCGCTGAACAGACTGACAAAATTTTTAGAGATTGGTATGAAGCATGAGCACAAAAATCTCGTTGA
The DNA here is from genome assembly GCA_014799915.1 of Oscillibacter sp. Lineage (GTDB taxonomy): Bacteria > Bacillota > Clostridia > Oscillospirales > Oscillospiraceae > Pelethomonas. The sequence continues at coordinate 69,537 of JAAVHD010000066.1, read as the reverse complement.
GCAAAGAAATATATCCGGTTCAGACGATTGAGCGAGCTATCGCAGATTATGCTGCCCTGGCCTCCGTTGAGACGTATGAGGAGAATGGACGGGTCACATGCTGTTTCAGCCAGTGCAGGTATGATGAAGAATTGACCGTAAATGAATTTCTGAATTACCTCGTTGATCTGCTGAACAGTACTGCCTACGCATAGGAGACGCAGCTGCCATGTATATTGTTGAAGCTCTGCTGCTGACGGTCCTCCTGCTGACATGCCTGTATGTCTCTATGACTGACATCCGAAACGGGGTCATTGAAAACAAAATATTAGCCGGGTCGGCGTTCCTGTGCTTTGTTTTGAACATTGCGTACTACATCTTTTTTGCCAAAGAATACTTTGGAGCTTTTCTTATCGATTTTCTGCTCCTGGTCCTGCTGTCTATTGGGATGTATGCACTGAATCTGTGGGCGGCAGGAGACAGCAAACTTCTTTTTCTTGTTGTATTTGCAATTCCTGGACGATTTTACAATCAGGGAAGCGGTTCCGCTCCTGCCGTATATATTGTTATATTCACATTTGCGATTGCGTTTGTCTATATTGTGGGGGAATCTATTCTTTTGAGCATCCGGCGGCATGAGAAGCCGAAGCTGCCGTCCATCAAAGGCATTGGGGCTTTTCTGAAAAATTATATCAGCATTGCCGTTTACATCGTTGCAGTTAACTACCTCGTTTATCTTCTGTTTCCTATTTTTGCGGCCAGTAATGCAAGCCTGATTGCTGTTACGGACTTGCTGCTTTCGGTTGTCATTCATAAGTATCCGGTTTTCTTCAAATTGCCTGTGCTGTGTACTGCGGCTGCCCTTTCGGCTGGTATCGTTGTGCTGCACGGACTGCGGTATGGGTACTCTCTGCCGGATTTGAAAGTGTACGGATATATTGCAATCATTGTGTTCCTTCGATCCATATCGGAGAAATACAACTACCAGATTATCCCGACAGCATCAGTGAAACCTGGCATGATTCTCTCATTGTCTGCAGTTCTTGCTATGGCTCCCTCAAGAGTGGCTGGTCTGCCGCGGACCACAACAGAGGATATGCGTTCCAGACTGTCTCCGGAAGAAGCCGCCGCAGTCATACGATGGGAGAACTCCAAATATGGGCAGCATGAAATATCCATCGTTCGGAAAATCCCTTTCGCAATCTTTATTACTCTCGGTGCACTGACGTTCATTATTTTCAGATTAGGCGGGATATAGATCATGGAATATGGAAGAGGGCTTATTGTCTCTATTGCAAAATCTGAAAAAGCTCTGTCTGAATTATCTGGTAAAAATACCCTTTTTGTTGATTCTGCGCAGAAAATCTACCGTTTCTTTCCTGCCAACGAGCAGATTACTCCGGAACCGTCCGCTGCCGCACTGCTGGACGAGATTGCGGAATATGACGTGGTGGAATTCTACGCAGACAGCAATTTCAAAGTCCTTTTCCGGGATGACTCCAATGATAATGCCCTTGTGGTCACAAACCAATGCAATTCCAGCTGCATCATGTGCCCATGCAGTGAAGGCTCCCGCCGTCGGCCCTCCCAGGAGACTGCGGAGCACCTCTGCCAGATCGTGGAATACATGCCGACAGATACACGTTATCTTACCATTACCGGCGGAGAACCGACCCTTCTTGGCCGCGACTTGTTCCCGGTTATGAAAAAGCTGCGGGAACACTTTGAGGATTTTACGGAGTTTCAATTTCTGACAAATGGACGGGCTTTCTCCAATCCTGACTACTTCCAGCAGTTTTTGGCAGTCATCCCTAATAAAATCAATTTTGGGATTCCACTGTACGGCTATTCAGCAGAAACACACGACCCCATCACGCAAGCCAGAGGGAGCTTCGTCCAGGCAGTCAGCGGGATTCGTGCCCTGCTCCAGCATGGGTGCAGAGTAGAATTGCGGATTGTAATCAGCAAACTGAACCGGGACTATATGGACGGGCTGGCCCGCTTTATTGTATCTAATTTCCAGGGCGTCAGCCATATTGCTATCATGGCAACTGAAATGTGCGGCGCGGCCGCCGCAAACCGGGGGGATGTTTGGATCGACTATCAGGAGGCGTTTCAGGCTTCCAAAAATGCGATAAAGCTCCTGCTTTCCGGTGGAATAGACGTGATGTTATTCAATTTCCCCCTCTGTAAAGTCGAGAGGGGCTATTGGGCGCTTTGCCAAAAAAGCATTTCAGACTACAAAATCCGTTACTATGATACCTGCCGGAGCTGCAAGGTCAGGGACTTATGCGGCGGTGTGTTCCGCTCCACTCTGCGGCTGACCGGTATGAAACTTGATCCTATTTGAGGCGGAAACAATGCTGAATTATTTCAACTTCAGGCCATTTCATGATAAAATACTGATCACAAATGATTTTGGAAATTACGCCTTCCTCAGTCCGGAGGATTTTTCCCTGCTGGTAAAGGACCAATTTCCCGAGGATAGTGAACGATATTGTGAGTTGGCAGAGAAGCTGTTTCTCTACCAAGGCGACGAAGAATTTTTCCTCCGGAGGGCACAAGAGACCATTAAACCAGGGAAAAATTATCTCTTTACCAGTACAGCGCTGTTTATTTTTGTAGTAACTGGCTGGTGCAACGCAAACTGTGTCTACTGCCAGGCCCGAAATGGCGATATGATTTCCTGCGGGAAGATGACAACCGAGATGGCAGACAGGGCGTTGGACATCGTATTCAGCTCGCCCAGCCGTGCTGTCAACATAGAATTCCAGGGCGGGGAACCGTTGGGAAATTTTGAGGTCATCCGCCACATCGTGAAGCAGGCAGAAACCCGCGCGGAATGCTGTGAGAAAGAGGTTGTATTCTCTCTTGTGAGCAATCTGTCTCTGCTGACGGGAGAAACGCTCGCGTTTATCAGGGAGCACAATATAGCTCTTTCAACATCCCTGGATGGAGATCGAGAGCTTCATGATAAAAACCGCCCCTTACGCAGCGGGGAGAGCTCTTTTGACCTTCTGGCAGACAAACTCCCCGCTATCCGGGCGGCTGGCATCGAATTGGGCGCGATTGAAACGACCACCAGGTCCACATTGGGCAGAGCAGAAGAACTGGTCGATACTTATCGCGTGATGGGGATGCACTCCATTTTTCTGCGGCCATTGACGCCCCTGGGCGCTGCAAGCGTCATATGGGACCAGATTGGCTATACGCCGGAGGAGTTTGTCTCCTTCTATCGGGATTGTCTCCACTACCTTCTGCGCATCAACAAAGCGGGATACTTCATGTCCGAGGGACATGCTAAGATTTTCTTATCCAAGATCCTGGGCGGTGAGGCTGTCAACTACATGGAGCTGCGTTCTCCCTGCGGTGCATCGATCGGACAGATGGCGTTCTATCATGACGGCAATGTCTACACCTGTGATGAGGGCCGTATGCTCGCAGAGATGGGAGATCCTGCGTTCCGGCTTGGCACCCTGGACGATTCGTATAATGAGCTGGTAGACAGTCCCGTCTGCAAAACTGCCTGTGCGGCATCTGTATTGGAAAATCTCCCGGAATGCTGTAACTGCGTATACCAGCCTTACTGTGGCGTATGCCCAGTCATCAACTACGCACTGGAAAAGGACGTATTTGCCAAAGTGCCAGGGAACGTCAGGTGCCGGACATACAAGGGAATGCTGGACACTATTTTTGATCTGCTGTATGAAAACGATGCAGAAACTATTCAGATTTTGAAAAATTGGGTTGGGGGGAATGTGTGAGTGAAGACAGCATATAGGAAAACGCTCCTTGGGACATTGGCTATTGTTACCGTATTCCTGGTGTGCCTCTATAGTGTTACGATTGCCAGTGAAAAGCAGTTTGAAACCTCTGTCCAAGATCTGCAAATCCAGTTGGGCAGTGCCTCCATTTTAAACGGCAGCTTCTACTCTGAACCTGAAATAAAGGGGCGGTTTCAAGCGATTAACCAGCTTATTGAGTTGACTGAACTGCCCGAATCAACATGGAGTGCTGCTTATGTGAATGCGGGCTCCGGTTTTATCGATGTAAAAGCGGAGGATTGGTTTTACAGTGCTGTTTCGTGGGCTGTGAGCGAAGGGATTACCAGTGGTATGACAGAGACTCAATTCGGGCCTGACATTACTTGCAGCAATGCGCAGGTGCTGACATTCCTCTGGCGTGCCTGTGGGAAACCTGTTTCTTCAATTGCAAATCCGTTCCAAGATGTCACAACCAGTGACTATTTCTATCTGCCCGCCCTGTGGGCCTATGAACAGGGCCTGGTGTCGGGATCGGACTTTTCTCCTTCCAAGGACTGCACGCGGGCGATGGCAGTCACATATCTTTGGAAAGCAGCCGGGTCACCGAAGGGAACAGTGGTTGCCTCTGCCCAATTCGCAGATGTTTCGGAGACATCCGAGATCAGTCAGGCTGTTGCATGGGCGGTTGAGAATGGCATAACCAGTGGAACCAGTAACACGGCGTTCTCTCCATATATGACCTGCACCCGTGCACAAATCGTGACTTTTCTCTACCGTGACATCCCCAACTTGAATACGACAGAAGAAACCGTTACCCTTCCTTCCGGTATTTCCTATATCGGTAGGATGATGAACGGTATTCCTCACGGGAAAGGTGTCCTCACAATTCCGGATATCGGGCAGTATGAAGGGGACTTCCAGGCCGGGAAAAGGAGCGGTACAGGCACGTTCACCTGGTCTACTGGAGAATCTTTTACTGGTGCCTGGGCGGATGATAAGATTTCAGGTACCGGAACCCTTACAATGTCTTCTGGGGATACGCTGATTGGTACTTTTTCTGACAACCGCATCTCTCAGGGGACATACTGCTTCTCGGAGGGCTATGGAACGGTGGAAGTTCCGGTCTCCGGCGGAAAGCTGCAAACTTCTGCGGCGGTCAAAATTTCTCTGGTGGATGGCTCGTCCTATTCTGGCCCGATTGTCAACGGGAAACTGAACGGTATATGCACAATTACCTTTGCCAACGGCGATTCATATGTCGGCAATGTGAGCAGCAATCTGAAATCTGGTACGGGGACCTACACCTGGCAAAATGGCGCATGGTACGAAGGCAGCTGGTCAGAGGATGAAATGTCCGGTGAAGGTACTTATTACTACACGGCATCCGCAACAGGCGAGAGGCTATATGGGACCTTTTCCCACAACGATCCGGTAGATATATGCACTTACTTCTCTGCCTCGAATACAGAATATGTAACAATATGGCGTGACCGGCAGTGCATTTCTATCACAAGGGGGTAAGTACGATGGAAGAAAAAAAGAAACCCGGTGAGGAGCTTTTCCCAAAGGTCCAGCGAGGTATTTCCGACTTCCTTTTCGACGAGGAAGGCAATATCCCGCGAAATAAAATTCTTACAGTTGGGTCCATGATGATTCTGCTGAGCGTTCTCCTTGCCCAGGACGCATTTGCGAAGCATACGTCACATAAGTCGCACAGTTCTCACAAATCACATTCTTCTCATAGTTCCGGAAGCCACAGTTCTTCCCATGAATCCCATGTGTCCCATCAGTCTCACGTCTCCCACTCCTCCTCTACACATTCGTCTTCCCATTCTTCCCACTCGTCTGTTTCGGACCATAGCTCCCACTCCTCCCATGCTTCTGGGGCGCATAGTTCCGGCTCACATGTTTCTCATGCGTCTCATTCATCCGGAATTGGCAGTGGCACCGGAAGCGGTTCAGACATTGGTACTGGCAGTGGAACAACGGTTGGTCCGTCGACCTATCCCGGTGGTGAAGCAATACCATCTTTGATGGAAATTGCTCCGCCTCAAATTCCGCAGCCAAATCAAGTTCCGGCCATTTTACCAAATTTAACCACTGTAGCTCCTGCCATTCCAGACATAGGCAATACTCCAGACTTCTCGGAATAACAAGCTTGGCTGGCAACATCCCTTTTAATTTATACATTTCCCCTATCTCACAGGAAGCGCGTCAAACATAGACTTGTAAAACGTGTGGATTTGCGGTAAAATGTATTTATTCCGGATAGCAAAGGAGGAATTTCTGTGAGCAAAATTTACACTGTTTCCGAATTGCAGAAAATACTGACTCCTATCTTCAGGCAGAACGGCGTTAAACAAGCCATCCTATTCGGTTCCTATGCAAAGGGTCTTGCAACCGCAAAGAGCGATATAGACCTTCTGGTGGATAGCGGCCTGCGGGGACTGGCATTTTTCGGTCTGTTGGAGGATGTCTCAACTGCTATAGATGCCCCTATTGATTTGCTGGATGTGTCCCAAATCGAAAAAAACTCCCGGATCGGCCGGGAGATTCGAGAGAGTGGGGTGGCGATTTATGGATAGCAGGGATATCAAGGTTCTCCAAAAGCTGCAAGCCCATACGGAAGCTATCCTTCGGTATTGCAAGGATTGCCGAACCCTAGAGAATTTTGAAGCTGATTCTATGCGGGTTGAAGCAACTGTTTTTAACCTTATGCAGATTGGGGAGTTATCAAAAGCATCGTTGAGCGACGTTGCAAAAGAGTCTATCCCCAGCATCCCGTGGAGGCAGATTTATGGCCTACGAAATCGTATTGTGCATGGCTATGACGGCGTTGACATGCGGATCGTATGGGATACCATGTCAGAGGACATTCCCCGGCTCCGTGCGGAGTTGGCAGCTATCAACGATGCTGTTAATCTCGAGTAGGACATTCGCTTTCTCTCTGCTGACCCACATCTCGACCCACGTTTAAGTGGAACCGGCAGGTGGCAGTGGCACAGAAACTAAAGGCACAGGCAATTGAGGGGAAGATTAGCGATGCAAACTTGAAACACCGATTGGAGATTATGTAATGGTATACTTTAATATTGAAATTGAGAAAGGCATATGTTATTATGCGCATGACAACAAGTGCATATATGCTGTTATGATCGTGCAACTAGGACATCGCCTTTGTGCTTCTTTCGGGGAGTAAGCAACTCCAGGGTATGATCTTCCTTTAATGACTCAGTCCTGTTGACATCAATTTAGGCCTTGTCAACATACAGTTTCCTTGGCCGCAAGGAGAGATAGTCTCCACAATATATCTGACAGCAGGCAGATCTTGCGGAGTAGCACCAGACACCATCACAGACAGCAGAATGGGCAGGCACCCCGGCTTTGGGGCCGCAACGGCTTGATTTACATAAAATTGGTTTGTATCATTTTCACATGTTGAAGAAACTGAATATAATGATCTTGACGCTCTCAATTGTTTTCTAAGATGTATCTATATTTTTAACGCCATGTCCCAACTGTTGATCTGTTACAGATCAACCTGACTTTGCGTTAGCCGTCGCTGTGGATCGCACTACGTTCCATAAAGGCTAAACAGGCAAATTTTTTCAAAAAATAATGTGACGAAAACTTCTTTTTTTGTGCTTCACTCCCGCTTTCTTCAATAGTCAGTCTATTGTCAAATTCAATCATGTCGCTGTATTGATAACTTTAATCTCACTGGCCCATAACCACATAGATACGTTTGAGCATATCTATGGCAACATCTGCATTTGGGCAGACACATCTCAATTGTCACCAGATAAACGCCAAATATTCTTGCTACTGCGCCTCAGTGGAGAAACCATTTTAAAAATATTTCCAATAGCAGCCCTTTTACTTTTTTAGTTTAAGCTAATAGGATAACCATATTATGTCTCCTAATTCTGTGGCAAACTAAGTTTTAAATACTTGTCACGTAATAATTCTATTTCGATTGTTGTTATAGGGAGGATCGCAGATGAGAGTTTCAACAGATGATTTTTTAGGATTGGTCAAAGACCGTATTTGTCCACAAAGCTGTTCAATAATTGAACAGCTTTGTGATCAACTTCAAGACGTAATTTGGAGAAATACAATTGTTGATGCAATGAAAAACTATACAGATCATAAATTGGAACATTCTTATCGGGTTTTAAAAAGGGCCTTGGATATTACCGACAATGCTAGCAATTGCTACCCTCAATTTCAGAATCTTAGCAAAAATGAAGTCTATGTTTTAAGTTTTGCGGCTTTACTCCATGATATTTGTATGTCTGGGCATCCTAAAATGGAAATGGACCAAAATATCATGGAGTATTTTGATGAAAAAAAGCGGTCATACATAAATTTTCAAGATTATCCTAATGATCCTTCCTATTATACGGATGTACAGCAAAACGAAATTAGAAAATATCATACATACTTTGCTATAGCAAAAATCAAATTAGCTCTTGCAGAAGAAACTCACAATTTGCACAAGGCTATTTGCAAGATACCAGAAGAATTATTAGATTACATTTACATTTTAATAAAATTTCATTCAAAAGAATCATTATCGGAAATTCCAGAAGCTGTAGCAGGAAGTAAAATTGAAGACGTTAGGCTTCCTTTTATTGCTGTACTTTTCCGTTTAGCAGATGAGTTGGACTTAGGCGAAGATAGGGACATTGAAGCAGCAAGAAGGCAGGGTATGCCGGATAAATCGAAAGCATATTGGGAATTGGACTATAGACTACAAGTTTCCATAAGTACATTTAATTACATTGATATAAAATTTTGTGCCAACAAAAGTGATATCGAGAATTATAAAGAACTGTTTGATAAGTTGGTAAAAGATCACATTGAAAAGAATGAAGAATTAGTGTATAGGCTACATGAGAATAATCTTATTATAAGATATAATAAATTCGGTTCCTTCACTAAAACCGATAACTCTAAAGAGTCAATATCCCCTTCGGTTATTCGTGAGCTAAAAAAGATTTGCAATTTTGGTAATTCCGCACTCGAATCAGTGAATAGCAGAATTGCTTTCTTAGAGTCCAATGCCATGAACGGCTTTAGACTCAAAAAGAATTATATGGGATTGGTCATGCCCTATGTGGGTGATATTTATAAATTATATGTTTATAAAGAATTTGAGCTTCTTAAAGATAAAGACTCGATAAAATGCAAAATTCACATTAACAATATCAACAAAATTTTTGCTTCAGCTTTGGATAAGGATACGTTAAAGCTAAATGCATATATATCTTATAAATCTCATCAAAATACTTTTAAAGATTTCATTAAATGTGATATAATTGATGAAATTAGTGCTGGTGAAGAATATTTACAGTTTAGATTGCATTTTTATGCATATAAGCATGGGGAGAAAGTCAAACTACCTATTAAAAAAGGTGATATAATTGCTATTTTTTACACTTATCAAGTATATTGTGCACACTATGGCAATGAACTGGTTAGGAAATCGGGGATATTTACCGATGCGGAATTATGCTGTGAGATAATTTATCCTAAAAAAAATGAAAAACTATATGATATTGACTTTTATGAGAGAGATGATAATGGGCAGTTGATTGCCTTGGATTATTTGGAAGAATGTATAAAGCGTGATGATTCTTCTGTTTTATATAAGACTCAATCTGGAATAAAGTTCAAAAAACTGCTAGATGCTTATTTCAATGAGAAGAATTATGTTTTTTTACAGGCTGATTACAAAAAATGGATTTCCCTGCACAAAAGTGGAAATGAACAGATTTATTGTTTCGCAGCTAAATGGAACTTTGTTCCTTTTTTCACTGATCCAGATATCTATCTGTGCATGGAACGTTATATAAATGATGGATCTCCAAGCGGCTTTACAAAAAAAAATATTACCTCCCAACGTTATGTACCATTTTCTACAACCGTGGATTTCAATGTTAACGGATTTTTAATTGATGATAAAAATATAAAATGCAGCGATTATGGAACATCACCAAACTGGTTAGGCGATAGAGAAATTATCATACACCCAGATTATGAAAGATGTTTTAAAGATTACAAACAAAGCTCTGTATATACAGTCGTTCCTACATCAAGTTCAAGGACAGTTTATGCTAAGGATAAAAAATACTATTTAAAATTGCAGTATAATAAAAGATTGGGAAGGCTAGAAAGACTCTTCTCTCCAGAAAAGATTTGTAATGCAGTAAAAATTACGTCAGTGTTGATGAATCTATTTGACAATGAAAGCATGCCTGCAGATATATTTTTCATGCCAGAAGTATTTGGACGGATACTGGATTTCGGAGAAAATTTTGATAAAAATCTTGAGACGCGGTATTGGGGAATGGTCATTCGAGATACTATCCCGTATCCTCATTTGCCCGATACAAATAGCTCAGAGATACGCTTGATACCTGCGTTCTCTCTCTTTGCAAAGAATTATCAGAAGATGTCTTCTCGATCAATTCTCCAGTTGCTGTACGATTTTAGGCCACAGAAAGGAACAGATGAAAGAGCATTCTTATTGGAAAAGATTATTAAACCCGCAATAAAGCTTTATTTTGAGATTCTACTGCGGACAGGGTTACATATGGAGGCACATTCGCAAAATATTTTATATTTATTGTCTATCGAAGAAAATACTGCTAATGTGCTGGGAGCAGTTATTAGAGATTTTGAATCTTTTGATAAAGACACTACTCTCATGAGGCAATTAGGGTTAATTTCCAGTTTTGATACTATCAAAGAAAAAGTCAATAGTTCATCAAATTCTGAACAATATATGAAAAGAAATAGCTTTTTGTATGATTTTAAATTTGGTGAATATTTTCTAACTCCCATTTTGACACATTGTGGGAAAATTTTCCCGAAATTGGATGTTGATGCGATTATAAGTGAAATTAAAAGTTTTAGCTCACGTTATATTAGTCAACTTCCAGAAAACTTTTTCCCCAAAGATAAGTGGTTTGCATACGAGAATATTGATTTTAAGCGTGATACTTCCGAACGGCCTTGGATTATGCATGACGAAGCACCAAAATATCGATGATTAAAATAAGGCAAGAAAAGTGACCAGCCAAATTAGACTGTCCAATTTTTCCACCTCCTTCTTATGGGAAAGGTCCAGCAGTATCGGAGCTCTATTATAAGCGTCAGATATCATCGCAACGATAAGGCCCCTGCCAAGCAAAATGCTGAACCGTATGCATTAAAACTTCCCACAAAGAAGAGGATGCCAGAAGAAATACTAGCAATGGCCCAAATTATTATGCTTTGCAGATAGCCGGAGCCATTCCAGGGCAGGAGAAGCTAGCGCCAAATTTCTAGTTACTTCAAGGTAGCATCACTTTTATTTATACATTTCCCCTGCCTCACAGGAAGCGAATCAAACATAGACTTGTAAAACGTGTGGATTTACGGTAAAATGTATCTGCTCGGATAACAAAGGAAGGATTCCTGTAAGCAAAATCTATACCATTCAAAAATTGTGGAAAATACTGCGCCAATCTTCCAGCAGAACGGTGTCTAGCAGGCGATTTTATTTGGTTCCTACGCAAAGGGTCATGCAACCGCAAAGAGCGATATAGACCTTCTGGTGGACAGCGGCCTGCGGAGACTGGCGTTTTTCGGTCTGCTGGAGGATGTCTCAACTGCTATTGATGCCCCTATTGATTTGCTGGATGTGTCCCAAATCGAAAAAACTCCCGGATCGACCGGGAGATTCGAGAGAGCGGGGTGGCGATTTATGGATAGCAGGGATATCAAGGTCCTCCAAAAGCTGCAAGCCCATACGGAAGCTATCCTTCGGTATTGCAAGGATTGCCGAACCCTAGAGGATTTTGAAGCAGATTCTATGCGGGTTGAAGCAACGGTTTTCAACCTTATGCAGATTGGGGAGCTATCAAAAACATCATTGAGCGACACCGTAAAGGATTCTATTCCCAGCATCCCGTGGAAGCAGATTTATGGCCTGCGGAATCGTATTGTGCATGGCTATGACGGTGTTGATATGCGGATCGTGTGGGATACCGTGTCGGAGGACATTCCCCGGCTCCGTGCGGAGCTGGCAGCTATCAACGATGCTACTAATCTTGAGTAGGACATTCGCTTTCTCTCTGCTGACCCACATCTCGACCCACGTTAGGAAATTATGCAGTGGACGCGGTGGACTAACCAGGATAGCTGTGTTGCGTATGCCGTATCCAATACCCCTGTTTGGATGCAAAATCACCCCGCTTTCATCCGCGACACATCTTCACACGCATGAGGCCACTGGTTCGAGTCCAGTAGTCTCCACCAATGAAGTCGGCAAATTTCGACAAGAAATTTGCCGACTTCTCTCTTTGCAGAATTTATACTTGGCAGCGGCATCTATAGCGTCAGCAGTTCCAAGATTTGGCACTCAACTTAACGGTTTGAGTGCTCTTTCTTTTGTATTCGCAACTTTTTAAGCAACTTCTATTCCCGGCAAATGGCCTCGTTTCTGAAATCCAGCGCAATTTACAATCATTTTTGCAAATCCATCCGGCATCAGACCGTGTATGCGCTCTCAATCGCCGCTACTGATTGCACGACATTGCTACGCCCTTTTATGTAGTGCTTCAAGGTCATATCCACTGTGGTATGTCCTGCCGCTGCTTGCGTCAATAATATGTTCCTCCAAATCATTTTTTGTCACCAGGGGAATAGCAGGGACGCTACGTCTCGTCCTGTCGCTGCCGCTCCTCTTTCCTGCACTGCTGTTCCTCAAAATCAGGATAGTGTTTATCAAAGAACTCCCTTAGCAAAGAATGTTCTGGAAAAATTTCCTCAATTCCCCGACAGCCTGTAGTTTTTCTCCCGGTACTGCTTGGGTGTTTCTCCGTTGTACTTCTTGAAGGCCCGGATGAAGTGGCTCTGGGAGCTGAAATTCAGGACAGCACTGATCTCCGCGTAAGTCTCGCTCGTGTATTTCAGCATGTTCCGGGCAGCCTCCATCTTCTTGGACATGATATAGTCCGAGACCGTCAGCCCCATCTCCTCCCTGAACAGCGTGGAGAGGTAGCTGGGATTCAGATCCGTCAGATCCGCCAGGTCCTGGAGGGAGATAGGCTGGTGGAGGTGATTATAGATGTAGTCCAGACACTGGGCGATGGGCCGGGAAAAGGTACGCTTCTTCTCCAGCGTCTGGACCTCCTTGAGATAGAATGCAAAAGCGTCCCGGCTCAGAGCACGGATTTCCGGCTGTGTCTCCAGCAGATCCATCTTCCGGATATACAGGTCGCTGGCGGCGTAGGCCCGCTTCGAGTCCAGTCCCGCCCGCATCGCCGCACGGCAGGCCGTGGCAATGCTGACCACTGTCAGATACTTCGTGTTCCGGATGGGGTCCTCTGACACCTTTCCCGCCCGCCGGTCACTGGCCCGCTGTCCGCTGTCGAACACCTCCAGCGCACGGGGGTCTCCCGCCGCCAGAAGCTCGTACTGGTAATTCTCCTCCTCGAAGGTGTGGTGGCGCACGTCCGCCTCACGCTCCATATATTCCTGGCAGCGCAGGGCTTTTTCACTGACAAGATGCTGTTCCATAGGCAGTCCTCCTTTTTTCAGGGGGCTTTCAAATTACTCAAAAATCATACTATGAATCCAATGCAAATGCAATATCTTTTCCGCCCGGCCTGCTAGAATAAAGGCACAGTAAGGGAAACAACAACTCCCCAATAAACAAATAAATTTTTTGAAATATATCAAGGAGGACAACGCTATGAATACCCGTAACATCAACGCCGCAGGCAAGCCCCAGACCATCCGCACCGCCATGGAGAAGCTGGCGGCAGCCTCCGCTCGCTGCGCCAGGATCCACCGCAGCCGTCACCTGGACAGCGCCTTCCGGAGCCATATCCAGAACTTTGCCAATACAAATATCTGCTATACCGCGGTCAACGGCATTTCCATTCCCGTTCCGCTCTGCTGATGGAACCATAAAAGATGCCGTCGGACCGGCGTCCCCCATGGGGACTGCCGGTCCGACGGCTTGTTGGTTATTTTCGATTTATGCCAGACGCTGCGGCATGACGTGAGTCCGGGTCAGCAGCTCCAGAAGGGGCAGCCCCAGAACATAGCACACCAGCAGCTCTGCCCCGCCTACGGACACAGCGTTGAAAGCGAAGGTGGCGGGAAACGCGGCGGTAAAGCCCGTCTCCGACCAGGCCAGCAGAGCGCCCACGATCAGTCCGTTGCACAGGACCGGCGGCAGGGGGGCCAGCCATTTGTTCCTGCACCGGGCGGTCAGCAGCCCCGCAATCAGCGTGGCCAGGGAGCCGAAGATCAGATCCGGCAGGCCGTAAGGGCTGAGAAGGTTGGAGAGGATGCACCCGGCGAAGAGCCCCCACGTGGCCGTGGGGCACAGGAAGGGCAGCACGGTCAGCGCCTCGGCGAACCGGCACTGGAATATCCCGAAGGTCAGGCCGAAGATGTTGCCGAAGTAGCACAGGGTGACATACAGGGCCCCCACCAGGGCGGCAAAGGTGATGTCGCGGACGTTCCATTTGGTTTTCATGCTTGAGATACCTCCATTTTTTGTTTAGAGAACGGTCTCCCCGCGGGGAGCCGAACGAACGCAGGAGAAAAACGCCCCTGCGCTTGGACTGGGTGTGGAAACCAGTCGGGAGGCATTATACCACAGCAGGTCCGGGCTGTAAAGGCGGAATTTGACCTGAACGGTCCCCAAACGGCCGGGAGAAAAGAAAGATCGCAATATTTTCCGCAAAAGCCTTGCAAATAAGAAATCTTTGTGCTATAAAAGAAGGAGCAAAATGTGAGGAACGGGAAAATAGCGAGTTTGCGGAGCCTAAGAGAGGGGTGGTCACCGGCTGAGAGCCGCCCCGGCGCGTGTCGCTTGGTTCGCCCGGGAGCGGCCCGCGAGAGCGGGACGGAGACCCACCGTTACAGGGGTAAGAGTGTCCGCGCGCTTGCGCGGAAATGCGGGTGGTACCGCGGAAGGTGAGCCTTTCGTCCCCAAGACGGGGATGGAGGGCATTTTTTATGAAAGGATACAGTATGGATGCAGTTGTGATCCGCGATTACCGCGGAGAAGACTGGCCCAGGCTTCAGCAGATCCACGACGCCGCCAGGAAAAACGAGCTGGCTCTTGCAGGCCTGGAGGATGCGTTTCTCCCTCTGGCGATTGCCGCGGAATCGGAGGGGCTGTTTGATTACACCGTGCGGGTGGCCTGGCTGGAGGATGTCGCGGCAGGCTTTTCCGCCTTTGCGGAAGGGGAACTGGCCTGGCTGTATGTCGCCCCATCCCTATCCCGCCGGGGCATAGGGACCCGGCTTGTACAGGACGCGCTTGAACAGACGGGACGTCCCGTCACGGTAGAGGTGCTGGCAGGCAACGAGCCGGCCCGCCGGCTCTATGAGCACTGCGGCTTTCGCCTGATAGAAACCGCTTCCGGCCGGATGCCGGGCAACGAGGCGTTTGCGGTCACCTGCCATGTTCTTCAATTGGATTGATTTTATACTATTCTCAGATAAGAACTGCAATATCGTTTCCGGGCAGAAATCTGGGAGTTGCAGGTATTAAAGAGCGATATTAAAAAATCTCATCTATAGCAAAGGAGTTTGACAATAATGAAAGACCAACTAGCAAAAATCCGCGCCGAAGCGCTCTCCGCCTTTGAGGGCGTCCAGGACGCCGCGAAGCTGGACGAGCTGCGGGTGAAGTACCTGGGCAAGAAGGGCGAGCTGACCGCCGTCCTCAAGCAGATGGGCAAGCTCTCCCCCGAGGAGCGCCCCGTCATGGGCCAGCTGGCCAACGACGTCCGCGCCGCCTTGGAGAAGGCCCTGGAGGAGAGCTCCAAAAAGCTGGAAGCTGCCGCCCTGGAGCTGCGGCTGAAGGCCGAGGCCGTGGACGTGACAGTCCCCGGCGAGGCCGTGACCCTGGGTCACCAGCACCCCATGAACATCGCCCTGGAGGAGGCGAAGGACATCTTCATCGGCATGGGCTTCACCGTCATGGACGGGCCGGAAGTGGANCTGGCGGNGTACAACTTNGACCGCCTCAACGCCGAGGANGGCCANCCCTCCCGNGACTGGTCCGANACCTTCTANTTTGACGAGGACAGCCGGGTNATGCTCCGCTCCCAGACCTCCCCCATGCAGGTCCGGGCCATGGACACCATGCCCCTGCCCATCCGCATCGTGGCCCCCGGCCGCGTGTACCGCAAGGACGAGGTGGACGCCACNCACTCCCCCATGTTCCACCAGGTGGAGGGCATGGTCATCGACAAGGGCGTGACCATGTCGGACCTGAAGGGCACGCTGAGCACTCTGGCGGAGCAGCTCTTCGGCGAGGGCACCAAGACCCGCTTCCGTCCCCACCANTTCCCCTTCACCGAGCCCTCCTGCGAAATGGACATCCAGTGCCACAAGTGCAACGGCGTTGGCTGCCCCACCTGTAAGGGCGAGGGCTGGATCGAGCTGCTGGGCGCNGGCATGGTCCACCCCANGGTGCTGGAAATGAGCGGCATTGATCCGGAGGTGTACTCCGGCTGGGCCTTCGGCTTCGGCCTGGAGCGGNTGGCCCTGCGGCGGTTCAAGATCGACGATCTGCGCCTGATCTTTGAGAACGACGTGCGGTTCCTGGAGCAGTTCTGAGAAAGGGGGAAATTGAGATGAAATTAAGCAGAAAATGGCTCGGCGAGTTCGTCACCGTTGANGCCAATGATAAAGAGTTNGCCGAGGCCATGACCCTCTCCGGCTCCAAGGTAGAGGTCACCGAGGACCTGGGCGCGGAGATCAAAAACGTGTTGGTGGGCCGCATCGAGAAGATGGAGCGCCACCCCGACAGCGACCANATGTGGNTCTGCCAGCTGGANGTGGGCAAAGAGGAGCCCGTCCAGATCTGCACCGGCGCGTGGAATATCCACGTGGGCGACCTGGTGCCCGTGGCCCTGCACAANTCCACCCTCCCCGGCGGGAAGAAGATNGANAAGGGCAAGCTGCGGGGCGTNCTGTCCAACGGTATGCTNTGCTCNCTCAGCGAGCTGGGCCTGGACGAGCGGGATTTCCCCTATGCCGTCATCGAGGCCGCCGCGCTGCTGAACGACTACAAGCCCATCGACCCCGAAAANCCCTCCATCCCNCCGAATATCCAGCCCGGACATAAGATTTTCGGGCCGGTGGTAGCCGCNGGCGTGGGTTCTGTCACCGCGGCAGGGGATGGCCGCTGGTCCTGCGGNCTGATGTGGACGGAGAACGGCGAGCCNGCNGGCACTACAGTGGAAACCAACTGCCAGAACATCCACTCTCTGGATATGGTAGCTTTCAACACCAAAACCAGGACNATCTGCACCNTGGCGGACCTCCATGCCGAGCAGCGTGAGTTCCCCCACTGCATCAANGANGGCATCTTCATCCTCCACGAGGACTGCAACCCCGGCGANGACATCAAGCCCGTCATCAACGCCGACGACCACGTNGTGGAATTTGAGATCACCCCNAACCGNCCCGACTGNCTGAGCATCATCGGTCTGGCCCGGGAGGCTTCCGCCACCTTCCATNCCCCCCTGAACCTCCACACCCCCGAGGTCAAGGGCGGCGCGGACGGCAATCTGGTGGAGCTGCTGGACGTGGAGACNCCNGANCCGGAGCTGTGCCCCCGGTACACCGCCCGGATGGTNCGCAACGTGAAGATCGCCCCCTCCCCCAAGTGGATGCGNGAGCGNCTGCGGAGCATGGGCGTGCGNCCCATCAACAACATNGTNGANATCACCAACTACGTCATGCTGGAGTACGGCCAGCCCATGCACGCCTTTGANTACCGCTANGTNAAGGGCGGGAAGATCATCGTCCGCCGCGCGAAGGANAACGAGGAGCTGACCACNCTGGACGGCAACGTCCGCAAGCTGAACCCCAATATGNTGGTCATNGCCGACGACACCCGCGCCGTGGGCCTGGCGGGCATCATGGGCGGNCTCAACAGCGAGATCGTGGACGACACCGTGGATGTGGTCTTTGAGTCCGCCAACTTCGACGGCACCTGCATCCGCAAGACCGCCCTGTCNCTGGGTATGCGCACCGAGGCGTCCGCCAANTTTGAGAAGGGCCTCGANCCCCTCAACACCCTCCCCGCCGTCAACCGNGCCTGCGAGCTGGTGGAGCTGCTGGGGGCCGGCGAGGTNNTGGACGGNGTGATCGACATCCTCAACCACGTNCCCCAGCCCACGGTCCTGCCTCTGGAGCCGGAGAAGATCAACGCCCTGCTGGGCACCGATGTGCCGGAGGAGCAGATGCAGGATATCCTCCGCTCCCTGGATTTCGGCGTAGACGGACGNACCATTACCGTGCCCTCCTGGCGCGGCGACGTNCAGCGGATGCCGGACCTGGCNGAGGAGGTNGCCCGGTTCTACGGCTACAACAACATCCCCACNACCCTCCAGCGGGGCGAGACCACCCAGGGCGGCTACAGCCCCGTCCAGCAGGTGGAGCGGCGCATCGGCAGTCTCTGCCGGGCCTGCGGGTACAGCGAGATCATCACCTACTCCTTCATCTCCCCCTCCTGCTACGACAAGATCGGCTGGGCTCCCGACGAGCCCCTGCGCAATTCCTTCAAGATCCTGAACCCCCTGGGCGAGGACACCTCCATCATGCGCACCACCACCCTGCCCTCCATGCTGGACATCCTTGCCCGGAACTACAGCTACCGCAACAAGACCGCGCGGCTGTATGAGATCGGGCGCATCTATCTCCCCGGCGGGCCCGACGGACTGGCCAATGAGCCGAAGATGCTGACCATGGGCGCTTACGGTGAGGGCTATACCTTCTTCACCATGAAGGGAGCCGTGGAGGCCCTGCTCAGGGAACTGCGGATCGAGAATGTGTCCTTCATCGCCTGCAATGCTGATCCCTCCTACCATCCCGGCCGGTGCGCCGGCGTGTACGCGGGCGAAAAACTGCTGGGCGTGATCGGCCAGATCCATCCCGCCGTAGCGGCCAACTACGACGTGGACTGTGAGCTGTACTGCGCGGAGCTGAGCTTCGACGCGCTGCTGGAGGCCCAGGGCCCCGGCGCGGAGTACAGCCCCCTGCCCCGGTTCCCGGCGGTCAGCCGTGATATCGCGGTGGTGTGCAGGGAGGAGGTCACCGTGGGCGCGCTGGAGGCCTGCATCCGCAAGGCCGGCGGCAAGCTGCTCCGGGGCGTGGAGCTGTTCGATATCTACCGCGGACAGGGCGTGGCCCAGGGCAGCAAGAGCGCGGCCTTCAGCCTGACCCTCCGCTCCGACGAGCGCAGCATCACCGCCGCCGAGGCCGATGAGGAGATCCAGGACGTCCTCACGGCTCTGGAGAAGGAGCTGGGCGCGACGCTGCGGTAAACATCATCTGAATAGACCGCAGCGCCCTCCGGAATGCAAAATTCCGGAGGGCGCTGCTCTGCGCTTGCACCCCGCTGCATAAGCGCTTAAATTTTTATATTGTCATTACAAGAATGCCTGCTATACTCCTTCTAAATAGGGTCGATTGTCAAATTCTCCTCCGTTCATACTAAAACGTATACAGCAAAAATGGCAGAAATAATCATAAACAATGAACCGCCAATCCGCATCAATGCTATATATAATTCGGATGGTTCTCCGTTTTTGGTTGTAAGCAGATGTTCAATTTTCCAAAGCGATTCCGGTTTTGCCAGCATCGCAAGTCCAAGAAGAAATAAAAACGCAAGCCAGATGTAATCCATACGCTATCTATTCCTTTCTGCTATAAAGCAAAAGTCATTCAGATAAATCAACTCAAATTGATTACATAGGTTTCAGATTTTTATTGAGCCTGTCCACCATCCAGGCAATNCGCTTTTCCCGTCCGGCATCTGTCTTTGCATCAAGGTANGCCCGCGTATANGTTTTCTTTACGGATGGGGNCATGGCCTGNAAATTTGTATAGGCGGGTTCGATCCCTTCCAGCAGTGCGGATACNCAGGCAATCTGTTCCTCTGTAATGATNGCCANAGGNTTTGNAGCGTCCCACTGGCCGTTTTTCNTGGCCTCCTCTATCTTCTTNCTGCCNAAATCCGTCATAAGTCCCCGTTCTTCAAGGCTTTTGACCAATGCCTTATTCTTTTCTGACCACTTGCTTNTCTCCCTGCGCATAGAAAAATATTTCNNATAGGTTTTATCGTCGATTNTNTCCATCTGCCCATCNATCCAGCCAAAGCAGAGCGCTTCTTCCAGNGCTTCTGCCGCTTTCATNGTTTTCGGTCCNCCGGNNTTGCCAAATAAAAGCCANACGCCNTCGCTTGACACGCAATGNTCAGAGAGCCATTTCCTGAATTCTTCTCTGCTGGAAAATTTCATGATTTCACTCATCAGCACAATCCCCTTNAAAAATCACCACANCTTGAAGGTCTGAACGCCCCACTTNGCCACCTTNTAGGACAGGGTCTCCAGCTCNCCGGANGCCTCCTTCAGCGCCTGNCGGATNGGCAGATGCTGGGGACAGTGGCTCTCNCANTTGCCGCAGCCGANGCACTGGGAGGCNCTGCTGGGGTCCTTGCGCATGACNGTGCATTGCAGATANTCCCGCCGNCCGGANGATTTGCCCTCGGAGTACATGGCGTTNTAGCACCGGAANGTCCCGGGGATGTCCACCCCCTTGGGGCAGGGCATACAGTAGCCGCANCCNGTNCAGCCCACCTTGACATGGGCCTGTATTTCCTTTTTCACCCGCTCGATCAGCGCCCGGTCGGAATCGGTCATGCACCCCGGCTGGCAGGCNGANGCCACGGCCATGTTCTGCTCCACCATCTCCATGGAGCTCATGCCGGAGAGGACNCAGGTGACCTCCGGCTGNTCGTAGAGCCATTTGAANGCCATGNCGGCGGGNGTGCGGCCNTCCTCCCNGAANATCTTTTTCGCGGANTCCGGCAGCANGTCCACCAGCCGCCCGCCCCGCAGGGGCTCCATNATGATCACCGGCAGGCCCTTGGCGTGGGCATACCGCAGGCCCTCNACACCCGCCTGNCTGGTCTCGTCCATGTAGTTATACTGGATCTGNCAGAAGTCCCAGTCGTAGGCGTCCACCAGCTTCTTGAACATGGGGGCGCTGCCGTGGTAGGAGAAGCCGATNTTCCGGATCTCNCCGGTNTNCAANTTCCCCGCNATCCACTCCTCCATNCCCANCTTTTTCAGCTTCTCCCAGGTGGCCGTNTCCGTCAGCATGTGCATGAGGTAGTAGTCGATGTGNTCCGTCCCCAGCCTTCGCAGCTCCTCCCGGAAGATCTTTTCCACCCCGTCCATGGACTTGANCATGTAGTGGGGCAGCTTGGTGGCCAGATAGATCTGNTCCCGGCAGTTGTTCCGGCGGAGGATCTCCCCCACCGCCGCCTCNCTGCCGGNGTAGATNTAGGCGGTGTCCAGGTAGTTCACCCCGCCCCGGATGGCNGCCATGACCTCCCGCTCCGCCTTGTCAATGTCGATGCNGCCGCCCTTGCGGGTAAANCGCATACANCCGTAGCCCAGCAGGGAGATGTCCCTCCCNTTCTTATCCTTGCGGTATTGCATCTGAAACTCCTTTCCGGCGNNCCCNGTTCGACAAAATTCGGGNNNCGCNCTTATNNTTNTNNANNNNTTGNCCGATATTNTNAAAAAGGGGGTATGCCTATGCACGATTTTAAGCGNCTGACAGAACGGACGCTGTCGCTTCTGGTCTGTCTGACNATATTTTGTTCTCTGNTTCTGATACCGNCGGCAGGGGCGTCNGAGANCGNGGCGNAGNCCGAAANNGAGGCNGAATCCGAGGCCCAGGANGCGGCGGTACNAAACNCNGTGGAGACNNTNCTNCGGAACTATCAGGAGCAGGCCATGCTGTATGAGGACCGGGATCTGCTCTCCGGCACCGTGGCCGACCCCGCGCTGATCCTGACCGATNNGGCGGAGACGCNGGTCTANCATGTNGGCCGCAAGGACNTCACNCTGGNNNANCTGCGGGAAAATTTNGTCTTCCTGGAAAANAAGGCCGCCTTTTANGCCGCCATGCGGCAGATACAGGGGATCTACCGGGANANCCTCCAGCTGGTCTATACNNTGGNCGACATGNAGGTGACNGCNCTGAACGNNGGGTCCATCTCCGTAAAGGAAACGGCGCAGTTCCGCTACACGGACAGTGACCGGCTTTCGGTNAACGAGACNTTTTATACCGTTNNCCTGGTGTACTNCNGAGANCAGTGGCTGATCGCCGACGTTACCGACGGCAGCCGNTTCGATACNATATANAANTCCCAGGGCGCCGCCTTTGACGAGGNGGCCGCGCTCTCGGAGTTCGCCGCCAATCTGGAGCGGGANGGATGCACCCTGTCCTTCNCNTATACGCCCTCNGAGGCGGAAGGAAGNNTCCTGTATAACGGGGCCAACGCCGCCGCCTATGCCTATACATACGCCCGGCCTGACGCCGAGGCTTCCAGAAGCNCGTTCTATAATNCCCAGTTCTACAGCTACGCCGGACAGGGCGGGGACTGCCAGAANTTTGCCTCCCAGTGCATGTGGGCGGGCTTCGGCGGCAGNCAGACCAGCGCCGCTGTCAAAGANCACAGCCTGCCCATGGACGTCTCCGGCGACNNCCAGTGGTTTGGCCGNGCCGCCTCCGGCGGGAAGATCAACTACAGCTGGATCAGCTGTCAGAGNTTCCGGAAGTANCTGACCGGCAGNACCGACGGGACCGGTCACGGCGGTTCCAANGCCGCNGCGGANACGGGNATGTACGCCACCATTCTGGANGNTGCCGCCGCCAGCGGNTTCTCCGGCGTGACNGCNGAGGAGCTGGTGGGAGCGACNGCCCACGTGGAGGGNGTCGGCGGGGCCTANGCCCACGCCATCGTCCTCACCGCCGCCACCGGCACCAGNCGCAGNGAAATCTGGTTCTGCGGCCNCACCAAGGACGTNTCNCACATCAAGCTGGGGGACTANTACATNTGGCCCATGAAGGTCTACATCCCCCGCTATCTGCGTACCGACGGGACGAATGGACTTGAGACAGATCGTCTCCCGCCCGTGGCCGTCGGCGATACCGGCCTGCTGACCGCCCGAACCGGCGAGACCCAGTATCAGATCACCATCACCGTCACCCCTCCCGAAGGGACGGCGGAGCAGGCAGCCTCTGTGAACTACGCGGAGCGCTGTCAGGCGGAGTATATCTTCTCCATACCGGGGCTGTACAAGGTGGTCAGCGCTGCCAAGGCATCGGAGGAGGCCGACTGGGTGACGAACACCTACTATGTCCGCTGCTATGAACCGCCTGTCTTTGAGGAGACAGAGGAAGCCGAAGAAGCGGAAGATGCCGAGGAAGCAGAAGAAACAATGGAAACAGAAGAAGATCTATTCTTCGACATCGGATATTGAAAAGCAGACGTGCCCGGCGAGTGATCGCCGGGCACGGATTTTTTAATAATTGACTCTTACGATGCACTCCAGGGTCTGTCCGTCCGCCTCGGCGGTGATGGTCGTGGTGCCCTTGCCCACGCGCTTGACCTCGCCGGTCTCGCTGACGGTGGCCACTTTTTCGTTTGCGCTGGTCCAAATCACTTCGCCTTCATAGGCCTCCCGTGTCCCCTTGATGCGCACGATCAACTGTACGGTGGTGGGATCGCCGGAGCGGATGGTGAAATCCGTGGAGCTGAGGGCGAGGTCAAAGACGCTGGCCGGTTTGGGAGGCTCCTGCACAGTCACCACGCAGGCCACCGACTCGATACCGGTAGATGCCGTGATGACGGCGGTGCCCGCCGCCTTGCCGGTGACAACGCCAAGATCTACGGCGGCAACCGCCTCGTCGGAGGAGGTCCAGGTCAGAGTATCGAAGTTCCCGGAGGGGATCAGCTCCGCCGTACCGTCCACCGTGACGGTCACCTCGTGCTGAGACAGCGTCAGAGGCTTGGACGGCCTTACCGGCGTTTGCGCCGTGGCCGGGGGTGTGTCGGGCTCCTTGGTCTCCGGCTGAGAGCACCGGGTCATCAGCATACCCAGCAGGGCAATGAGGATAAGGACCAGGCTGCTGGCCACGAAGAAGTGGGAGCTGCGGTGGCGCAGGATGTTCAGGATCTGTTCCAGTACGGGGATCTCCGCGTTTTCTTCCCGCTCCCGCCCGGAACAATAGGGGCATTTGCGGTAAGTGGAGGGATATCTTTTGCCGCACTTCGGGCATTTCCGGCTGCTCATAAGTAGGTGCCCCTTTCCAACAATTTAGCTGCTTTTCATTCATGATATCACAAAATGTCGAATCTTGCAACTTTATTATTGTTTTTCTGAGCTCCAATTACAGCGGACAATGCACTTGAATATGTATTCCGTCCCACCGGCGTCCAGCGTCATGGTCACCGTCGTTGTCCCCGGCCCCACGGCGGTAACAACGCCCTTTTCATCCACGGACGCGATACCGGCATCGGCGGTGGCATAGCTGCAGGCGTAGTCATCCCCCGCGCCTACCGGCAGAAGTTGGAAATGCTCCTTGGGATTGAAAAATGTTGTGTCGGAATGGCTGGCCGAGATCGCGGCTGTGCCTGCGGTGTCCGCAGGGTTGGTGGAAGCGGGCGGGAGCGTGGGCTCACTGGGCAGGCTGGGTTCCTTTTCATCCGCTTCCCACTTGCAGCGGACGATGCACTCGAAATCATACTGCCCGTTGTATTCTACATGCATTGTCACCTTGGTAGTGCCGGGGCCTACTGCGGTGACCTTGCCTGTATCAGGGTCAACGTAAGCGATCGTCTCATCCTCCGAGACGTAGGTGCAGGCATAGACCCCGTCGATCCCCTTGGGCAGATACCGGAAGCTCTCACCCGGCCCGAAGAACGTGGCGTCTGTGTGACTTGGCGTGACGTCTCCCGCCGGAGCGGACTGAGAGGTCTCTGTGGCCGGCGGTTCTTCACTTACCGGCGGTTCATCCGGGATGGAGGGCTCCACTGCCTCGGGGGAGTGGCCCGGCTCCTGACCGGCGGGCTCGGGGTCGGTGCTGGGTTCGGGGGATTCGGGCTGTTCTGCGGGCGTCTGCGACTCAGACGAGTCCCCTGCGAACATCTTATCCAGCAGCCCCACACCCTTTTCCGCTATGCTTTCCGCGCTGCATCCTGACAGTAGGACAGCAAGCAGCAGAAGGATCATCCCATAGGTCCTGATGCGTTTCATTTCTCTTTTGTCTCCTTTATTCTCTGATCTTTCATGCCGAGTTTACTATATTGCCTTTTTGTTGTCAATCCGGGGACCCGGGAATTTTGCGCTGTAATTTCTTAATTTTTCTTATAGGAAATTGATGGGGCAGCCGCTGAATTAGTGGTTGAGAATCCTCGCGTCCTATGCTATAATGAAAAATGTATGGGACTCTTTTCCGTTGAAGGAGTTCGGATTAACGCGGGGAAAGATTTGAGAAGCCGGAGATACGGCGGCATCCCCCGCTAAAGGAGTTATAGAGGATTATGAAATTAGGAATCGTGGGCCTGCCCAATGTGGGCAAATCGACCCTGTTCAACGCCATCACCAACGCGGGCGCGGAGAGCGCCAACTACCCCTTCTGCACCATCGACCCAAACGTGGGCATGGTGGCAGTACCCGACGCCCGTCTGGACAAGCTCAGCGAGATGTACAACCCCAAGAAGACCACCCCCGCCGTGATCGAGTTCGTGGACATCGCCGGACTGGTGAAGGGCGCGTCCAAAGGCGAGGGCCTGGGCAATAAGTTCCTCAGTAACATCCGCATGACGGACGCCATTGTCCATGTGGTGCGGTGCTTTGATGACGAGAACGTCATCCACGTGGAGGGCGGCGCGGACCCCATCCGGGACATCGACATCATCGACCTGGAGCTGGTGATGGCCGACGTGGAGATGGTGGAGCGGCGCATTGACAAAGCCCAGAAGGCCGCCAAGGGGGACAAGAAGTTCCTGAAAGAGGTGGAGATCTTCCAGGGCCTGCTCTCCTGGCTCAACGACGGCAACGCCGCCCGCTCCTACGACTGTGACGACGACACCAAGGCCGTCATCGCCACCAGCGACCTGCTGACCCTCAAGCCCGTGATCTACGCCGCCAACCTGGACGAGGACGGCTTCGCCGACCCCGAGGGCACCGCCTACTACCAACAGGTGGCCCAGCGTGCCGGGAGCGAGGGTGCCCAGGTGATCCCCGTATGCGCCAAGCTGGAGGCGGAGATCGCCGAGCTGGACGGCGAGGAGAAGGCCATGTTCCTGGAGGATCTGGGTGTCAGCGAGAGCGGCCTGGACCGTCTGGTAAAGGCCAGCTACACCCTGCTGGGCCTGATCTCCTATCTGACCAGCGGCGAGGACGAGTGCCGCGCCTGGACCATCACCCGGGGCACCAAAGCCCCCCAGGCAGCCGGGAAGATCCACTCCGACTTCGAGCGGGGTTTTATCCGCGCGGAAGTCATTGCCTATGACGATCTGATGCAGGTGGGCACCATGGCCGCCGCCAAGGAGAAGGGCCTGATCCGCTCCGAGGGGAAGGAGTACGTGGTGAAGGACGGAGATATTATCCTGTTCCGGTTTAACGTGTAAGGCATTTGCTGGATTTCTCCCCACAATTATGTTATAATAGAATAAAACCCTGGGGCTCTGCCCCATAAAATTGACTTGCAAAGGAGTATTTCATCATGCAGATTTTTCGTGAGAAAGACTATGACGCCATGAGCCGCCGGGCCGCCCAGGTCATCGCGGCTGAAGTCGTCCACAATCCGGCCTGCGTGCTGGGCCTGGCCACCGGCTCCACCCCTGTGGGGACCTACAAATACCTGGTGGACTGGTACAAGGCCGGTATGCTCAGCTTCAAGGGCATCCGCAGCGTCAACCTGGACGAGTACAAGGGCCTGACCCCCGATCATGACCAGAGCTACCGCTACTTCATGCAGAGCAACCTGTTCGACCACGTGGACATCGTTCCCGAGAACACCCGGGTGCCCGACGGCCTGGCCGCCGATCCTGCCAGGGAGTGCGCCGAATACGACGCCTATATCCGGTCCCTGGGGTATGCGGATCTCCAGCTGCTGGGCATTGGCCGCAACGGACACATCGGCTTCAACGAGCCGGGAGATCATTTCGTTCAGGAGACCCACGTAGTGGATCTGGCAGAGAGCACCATTGAGGCCAATTCCCGCTTCTTTGCCACCCGTGACGACGTGCCCAAGCAGGCCTTCAGCATGGGGATCGGCGCCATCATGGGCGCAAAGCGCGTCCTTCTCGTCGCCAGCGGCGAGGACAAGGCGGACGCCGTGTACAACACCGTCTGCGGCCCCATCGGCCCCCAGTGCCCCGGCTCCATTCTCCGGCTCCATCCCAATGTGGTGCTGGTTGCGGACGAGGCTGCATTCAGCCGTCTGACTGCCGCCGGAGTGAATCCGTAAAGAAACCAGCCCCTCTGCACAAGCAGTAAAAATATCCCGAACGGTTTTACCGTTCGGGATATTTTTATTATACCGGTCTTACTTGCAGACACTCAGCGCCCGGTAGATATCCAGGACACGCCCGAACAAAGGATGGTCGGGGGTCAGGCCGGTATATGTCTCCAGTGCCTTTTCCAGACCCTCAGCGCGGATCTTCTGGATCATCTCAACGCTCTGCTCGTCCTCCGGGCAGTTGAAGTGGAGGGCGGCGGCTGTGCCGAAAATCAGATAGTCCACAGGCAGGCCGTAGGAGTAGGCGGTCATCAGGGGCTTTACCAGCCGGTCCGTGGGGGCCAGCTTGCGGATAGGCTCACGGGCTACGCGGGCGGTCTCATCCTCCAGGAACGGGTTCTGGAAGCGGGCAAAGATGCGGTCGATATAGGCGTGGTGGGCGTCGGAGTCGAAGCCGAACTTCCGGATGAGCCCTTCGCCGCTCTCCCACATGGCGTTATAGACCACGTTCCCGATGGAGGGATCGGAGATACTCTCCACAATGGTGCGGCGGCCCTTCATGGCACCCAGGTAGGCGCAGACCGCGTGGCCGCTGTTGAGGGTGAACAGCTTGCGCTCGATATAGGCGGACAGGTCGTCCACAAAACTCAGGCCGTTGATCTCAGGCAGCTCGCCCTTCCAGCCGCCCTTCTCCACGTCCCACTCGGTGTACTGCTCCACCGCCACGTCCAGGGGGTTCTCAAAGGATGCTTTGGGCACGATGCGGTCCACGGCGCAGTCGGCAAAGCCCACATACTCCTTGGCGAAGGCGATCTCATCCTCGCTCAGATGGCTGTAGACGGCGTCCCGCAGCTGGCTGGTACCCCGCACCGCGTTCTCGCAGGCCACCACGTTCAGAAGCTGGGTGTTCCCGGCAGCCTTTCGGGCCTTGATGCCGGCAGCAATAGGCTTGGCTACAATGGGCAGGATGCGCAGGCCCACCGCGGTGGTGATCAGATCACAGTCGCCGCCAATGGCGTCCACCAGCTCTGGACCGGCGGAGGAGATGCCGCTGATGTTGGTCACAGTCATCTGGGCGCACTTCTTGTCCTGGATGTGGACGGTGTAGCTCTTGCGCTCGTTGATGGCGGAAATGAGGTTCTCCGCCACGTCGGCAAAGGTGACGTGCCAGCCGCTCTTTTCCAGCAGTGCGCCGATGAAGCCCCGGCCGATGTTGCCCGCGCCGATCATGATTGCCTGTTTCATGTGTTGTCCCTTCCTTTTTACTTCATTTTGGTGTTTTCCAAATGATCCTTGCCTAAGAGTATAGCACTGCCTTCCGGACCGTGGCAAGCGGAGAGCGGCGAAAAAGCGCCGAATTATCCTGTCCGTTTTTTACTGAAAAAAGTGATTTTGCACATTTTTTATCGTTTTCTCCAAATTCGCCCGGAAATTATTCTCTTTTAGCGAATTTCTCCCAGTCTGCCCTCCATTTTCGATCAATCAATAGCTTTCAAAATCAATCACTTTTTTCATCAATTTGATTGCGTTATGGCACAATGTACAAAAAAATTGATCGATTTTTTGTACATAAAATTAAACGGAAACCGGTTGACTTTTATGCGGCTCTGTGGTAGGATTTCTCTTGTCAAAACCAATCATTCGATACTTTTCAATCATACATAGAGAGGTGAATATCATGTTGGCTGAACAGCGTGCCAGAGCCATTTTACAGCAGCTTGCCCAGCACCAGACCGTCACGGTAACAGAGCTGTGCCAGACCACCGGCGCTTCGGAGGCTACCATCCGCCGGGATCTGAACGCGCTGGCCGACCAGGGCAGGCTGGTCAAGATCCACGGCGGGGCCACCACCCTGGAAGAGGAGGAGTTCCTGGCCTGGGAGCCGGATCTGGCCACCAAGCAGCGTTACGCCCGGGAGAAAGAGCGCATCGCCCGCTACGCCGCCTCTCTCGTGGGGGACAGCGACGTGGTCTATCTGGACACCAGCACCACCGTGCTGCACATGGCGAACCACCTCAAGGACTCCAATGCCCTGTTTGTCACCAGCAGCATCGACTTCGCCGGTATGCTCTCCGCCCATGAGCGGCGCGTCTATGTGCTGGGCGGTATGATGAAGCCGGGCACGGTGGACATCGTGGGCGCGGAGGCGCTGAACGCGCTGAGACGCTACAACTTCACCAAAGCCTTCTTAGGGACCGGCGGCATCAGTCTCAACCAGGGGTTCACCTCCCCGGACCCGGAGGCGGCGGATCTGAAAGCGCTGGCGGCCTCCAGGGCGCAGTCGGTCTACATGCTGGCCGACTCCAGTAAATTCGGTAAGGTGACCGCTGCCACGATCCTGCCGCTGGAGGCGGCGCAGATCATCACTGACAAGGTGCCCGCCCCTCAGTATATGGAGAACGCGGATATTATCGCCATCTGAATTGCAATTCGTATCCCATACTGTGTAAAAACAGTATTATATATTTTTGAAAGGATGTATGTATTATGGTATCCCAGAAAGTAAAGGTCATCAATCCCCAGGGTCTGCACATGCGCCCCGCCCAGGTCTTCGTCGCTGAGATGAACAAGTACGACAGTGAGGTCACCATCCTCTTTGGAGAGAAGACCATCAACGGCAAGGGCATCATGCAGCTGATGGCCTCCTGCATCAAGATGGACAGCGAGATCGAGATCCGCTGCGAAGGCCCTCAGGAGGCCGAGGCGCTGGAGGCCGCCGTGAAGCTGGTGGAGTCCGGCCTGGGCGATCTGTAAGAGGAGGAGCGCTATGATTCTCAAAGGGATCAACGCCTCGGACGGCGTCGGCTTAGGCCGCGCCGTCTGCGTCCGTGAGGAGAGCCTGGACTACTCCTCCGTCCCCTACTCCGGCAAAGAGGCGGAGAAGGCCCGCCTCAAAAACGCCATGGAAGAGTTCAACCAGCGCACCGCCGCCATGGCGGAGCGCATCCGTGAGCAGACCGGCCCCAAGGAGGCAGAGATCCTCACCGGACAGATCACCATGCTGGCCGACCCCTTCATGCTCTCCCAGATGCAGGAGGCCATCGACGGCGGCTCCTGCGCCGAGGCGGCGGCGGACAGCGTGCTGGGCATGTACGCCGACATGTTCTCCGGCGTGGACGACGAGCTCATGCGCCAGCGGGCCACCGACGTGCGGGATATCCGCTCCCGCCTGCTGTCCATCCTGCTGGGCGCTGCGGGCGTCGATCTGAGCGCTCTGCCCGCCGGGACCATCCTGGTGGCCCACGACCTGACCCCCTCCATGACCGTGGGGCTGAACAAGGAGAACGTGGCCGGTATCGTCACGGAGACCGGCGGCCGCACCAGCCACTCCGCCATCCTGGCCCGGGCCCTCCAGCTGCCCGCCGTTCTGAGCATCCCCAAGGCCCTGGAGCTGATCGAGGACGGGGACGGTCTGATCGTGGACGGCGGCGAGGGGGTCGTGGTCCTCAACCCCGACGTCCGCACTCGCGGCGAGTACCTGACGAAACAGAAGGATTACCAGGAAAAGATAGCCGCCCTGGAGATCTACCGGAATAAGCCCACCGCCGACGCCGACGGCAAGTACTACCACCTGTACGCCAACATCGGCTCCGCCGCCGAGGCGGAGGCCGCCGCCCAGTCCGGCGCCGAGGGCATCGGCCTGTTCCGCACCGAGTTCCTGTTCATGGACCGCACCAGCCTCCCCGACGAGACGGTGCAGTACGAGGCCTATCACGCCGTGTCCAAGATCATGGCCGGGAAAGAGGTCATCATCCGCACCCTGGACGTGGGCGGCGACAAGGCCATCGAGTACCTGGGGATGGAGAAGGAGGAAAATCCCTTCCTGGGCCACCGGGCCATCCGCTACTGCCTGGACCGCCCCGAGCTGTACAAGGTCCAGCTGCGCGCCCTGCTCCGGGCCGGGGCCGAGGAGAAGAACATCAAAATCATGCTTCCCCTGGTCACCTGCGTGGAGGAGGTCCGTTCCGCCCGGGAGCTGCTGGAGCAGTGCAAGAAGGAGCTGGCCGAGACCAACGTCCCCTTTGACAAGGACATCGACCTGGGTATCATGATCGAGACCCCCGCCGCCGCTCTGATCGCCGACCTGCTGGCGCAGGAGTGCGACTTCTTCTCCATCGGGACCAACGATCTGACCCAGTACACCATGGCCGTGGACCGTGGCAACGCCAAGGTCGAGAAGCTCTATACCCCCTACCAGCCCGCCGTCCTGCGCTCCATCCGGAACGTGATCTCTGCCGGCAAGCGGGCAGGCATCCCCGTGGGCATGTGCGGCGAGGCCGCCGCCGACCCGGGACTCATCCCCTTGCTCATGTGCTGGGGTCTGGACGAGTTCTCCGTCAGCGCCTCCTCCGTCCTGGCCTCCCGCGCCCAGATCCACCGCTGGCATGAGAAGGACTTCTGCCGCATCACCGAGGAGGCCCTGGGTCTGTCCACCGCCTCCGGCGTGGCGGGGTATCTGAAGGCTACGGTCAACAAATAGTCTGTCTGAAAAAGCGGCCCGATGAGGGCGTCACGCCCTCATCGGGCCGCCCTTGCGGCACCGCAACCTGATATTGGAAAGGAGAAACATTCGTGAAAGAACGCGTACAAAAATTCGGGCGCTTCCTCAGCGGCATGGTCATGCCCAACATCGGCGCTTTCATCGCCTGGGGCCTGATCGCCGCCCTGTTCATCCCGGACGGATGGCTGGGCAAGTGGGGGCCCGCCGCCACCATCAACACCATGGTGAGTCCCATGCTCTCCTATCTGCTGCCCATCCTGATCGGCTACACCGGCGGTAAGGCCGTCGGCGGCCAGAAGGGCGCTGTGGCCGGTGCGCTGGCCACCCTGGGCGCTATCGCCTCCACCAGCAGCACCATGTTCATCGGCGCGATGATCTGCGGCCCTCTGGGCGGCTGGTGCATCAAAAAGTTTGACGAGAAGATGCAGGGCCATATCCCCGCCGGTTTTGAGATGGTGGTCAACAACTTCTCCGTGGGCATCATCGGCGGCATCCTGGCCATTCTGTCCATCTTCGTCATCGGTCCCGCCTGCGTGGTCATCACCGACGTTCTGGGCGCGGGCGTCGGCTGGCTGGTTAATCACAGCCTGCTGCCCCTCACCGCCATTCTGGTGGAGCCTGCCAAGGTGCTCTTCCTCAACAACGCCATCAACCACGGCGTCTTTACGCCTATCGGCACGGCAGAGGCCATGGAGGCCGGCAAGTCCATTCTGTTCATGATCGAGTCCAACCCCGGACCCGGCCTGGGCCTGCTGCTGGCCTACTGCGTGGCCGGTAAAGGCGAGACCCGCTCCTCCGCCGGCGCCGCCGCCGTCATCCAGTTCGTGGGCGGCATCCATGAGATCTACTTCCCCTATGTCCTCATGAATCCCATCGTCATCCTGGGGCCCATGATTGGCAACATTGCCGGTATCTTCACCCTGTCCCTGCTGGGCGGCGGCCTGGTGGCCGCGGCCTCTCCCGGCAGCATCATTGCCGAGCTGCTCATGACCCCCAAGGGCGGTTACTTCGCCAATATCCTGGGTATTGCCGTGGCCGCCGTGGTCAGTTTCCTGATCTCCACCTTCCTGCTGAAAACCTTTGGTAAGGACGGCGATCTGGAGGCCGCCAAGGCCGAAGTGGCCGCCAGCAAGGCCGCTTCCAAAGGGCAGGCCGTTCCTGCCGCCACCGGCGCGTCCGTCAGCGCCAAGGACGTGAAGAAGATCGTTTTTGCCTGCGACGCGGGCATGGGTTCCTCCGCTATGGGCGCTACGATGCTGCGCAACAAGCTGAAGGACGCCGGTGTCACCGACATCGAAGTCATCCACTACCCTGTTTCTGAGATCCCCGGCGACTGCCAGATCGTCGTGACCCACCATGAGCTGTCCGGCCGCGCCGCCCAGCGTGCGCCTCAGGCCCGGATCGTCCCCATCCACAACTTTATGGGCGCACCGGAGTATGACACTCTGGTCAATGAGATGGTGGAGGCCCGCAAGGGCGGTTCCGCGCCCGCGGCAGCGCCTAAGGCTGAGACGAAGGCCGCGCCGGAAACATCTGACGCGCCGGTCCTGCTGGAAAAGCAGAATATCATCCTTGGCTGCGCTTCTGTGACCCCGGAAGAAGCCATCCGCAAGTGCGGTGAACTGATGGTCAAGAGCGGCTATGTGGAAGAAGCATACATCCAGGGTATGCTGGACCGCGAAAAGAGCTTTTCCGTGGCCATCGGCAGCCATGTGGCCATCCCCCACGGCACCAACGACGTCAAGCCTCTCATCAAGCGCACCGGCGTGATCGTCATGACCTATCCAGACGGCATCGACTGGAACGGCGACAAGGTGAAGCTGGTAGTCGGTATCGCCGCCAAGGGCGAGGAGCATCTGGAGGTGCTGGGCCGCATCGTAGGCATCGCCTCCACTGACGCGGACACCGACGCTCTGGTGGCCGGAGCTGACGCCGAGAAACTCTTTAAGCATCTGAACGGGCTGAGCTAAGCAAAAGAAAACCGAAAACAGGCAAAAGAGGCGGCATGATCGGATTTTTTCCGGTCATGCCGCCTGTGCCTGTTCAGCTCTCCATGTGCTTGCCAAGGAAAGCCGCGATGGTCTGAGCCAGCTTGTACTCGGTCTCGCCGGTGACCTGCGTCTCGCCATCCTCTACGAACAGCACCAACCCCAGCACATCGCCCTCGGAGATAATGGGGGCGGCCACGGCAGTGCGGTACTTGTCGCCGGATTCGGTGACGAAGACGCTGCGCTCCTCACCCGCGTGCTGATAGATGCGCCGGTCCTCCATGATCTGCTCCAGCTGGGGACTGATGCGCTTGCCCAGCAGCTCCCGCTTTCCACCGCCGGCCACGGCGATGACGGAGTCGCGGTCCGTTACAGCGGTGATAGCGCCGCAGCTCTTGGACAGGGTCTCACAGAACTGGGCCGCAAAGTCGTCCACTCCGCCCATCAGGGAATACTTTTTGAAGATGACCTCCCCCTCCCGGCTGGTGTAAATCTCTAAGGGGTCGCCGTCACTGATAACATTGGAATAGAAGACCTTGTCGGGGTGCTGGTTGGCGCTCTGGACCAGCTCCAGTTCGCCGGGAAGCTCGCCGGAGCGGAGGATGCTGTCAATGTCGGCTTTCAGAAAGATTTCAAGGTGGTCCTCATAGACCTTGATCTTCTGGATGATAAGCTGGAGGTCGTTGCGGTCCAGCTTGTCCTTGTTCAGAATGTCATCGAAAACATCCATGGCGGTTTTTGCAACCCGGTTGACCTGGATGATGGTGCTGCGCTTGTTCTCCGTCAGGGCAATCTGGTTCTGGATGCCCTCCATGCGGCGGAGCAGGTCGCTCTCCAGCTCATCGTAGGTTTCCTCAAGGGTGGCTTCCTGTTCGGGGTGCTTCATGAGGTCCCGGATACGCTGGCGTTTGGTGGCTTTCAGCTCCATCTGGAGGTCCGCCAGAATCGCTTCCAGATTTTCGGCGGATTTTTCGGTTTCCGCCACGTCCTCCGCTTCCCTTGCGAGATCGGCGTTGAGACGTTCCAGCATGGCGGCGGAGTTGTCTTTTACCTTTTGAACGTAGATTTTCAGCAGCTCGTCCAGCTTGTCCACCCGGATATGGTGGCTGGTGCAGCCTTTCACGCCCCGGCGATGGTACTCGCCGCAGCGGTAGGCGTCCTTGATATCCCGGCGGCTCATGGCAAACATGGGGCTGCCGCAGTCGCCGCATTCAAGGAAACCGGAGTAGGTGTTGTCGTACTTTTTCTGGCCCCGATAATTGTTGGTGGAACGGCTCTCCCGCAGGGCTTTCACTGTAGCGAAGGTGCGGTAGTCAATAATGGCTTGATGGTGATGCTCAATGACGATGTGGTCCAGCACATCCCGCTTTATATCTTTGCCGTTGATCTTTCTGCGGGTGTATTTGCCTTGGCGGAGAGTGCCGATGTAGAAGTCGTTATCCAGGATGCCCTGTACCGTGACGATGGCCCAGGCGGGCTTGACTGTGCGGTGGTAGTCCTCTCCGGCGGCCAGTTTGCGCTCCTGCTCCATCATGCGGGGGGTGGGAATACCCTCGTCGGTGAGCTGGTTGGCGATTTTTTTGTAGCCCCAGCCTTCTATATAAAGTTGGTAGATCCTCCGGATGATCTCCGCTTCCGTGGGGACGATCTCATACTCCTGGTGCTTGTTGACGATGTAGCCGTAGGGCGCGGCGCAGATCCATTTCCCGTCCTGCTGGCGGCGCTTGATGACGGATTTGACTTTCTTGCTGGTATCGGTGACGGGCATCTCGTTGATGAGGAACTGGAACTGAATTTTCAGCCAGTCGTCGTCGTTGGGGAAGTCGATGCCGTCCCCGATGGAGATGATCCGGACCCCGGCATCCCGGAGGTCCTCCAGCTCCACCAGTCCCCGGCTGTTGCGTCTGGAGAAGCGGGAGAAATCTTTCACAATCAGGATGTCTTTTTTGTGGGACATCAGCTCCCGGCGCATGACCTGGTAGCCCTCCCGCTGCTCGAAGGTATAACCGGAGCGGTCCCGGTCCTCGTAGAAGGTCAGGGTGCTGTCGGGGAAGCGGTGCTTCACGAAGTCCTCGATGATGGCTTTCTGGTTTTCAATGGAGGTGTTGTCCCGGTCCAGCTCCTCGTCTACGGAGATGCGGCAGTAACCGGCGATGTCAAAGCGTTCGATCATGTTGGCTCTCCTTTTGTCTGCGGCTTATCTTTTGCTTGCAGATAATATTGTATCACAGCTTTAGTCGAAAGGCAACCAGAAAAACATAATATAGCCGCCAAAAATCTGTCGGGTTATATAGATTTCACAAAAAGAATGGTCCACAGAAAAATCTGCGGACCATTCATCTCGTTATTCTCCGAACACCTTGCTCAACTCAATAAAGCATCCTTCCAGCACATTGACTTTGGCAATGCCGTCTTTCTCATAGAAACCGTGGGGGACCAGCCAGCCATCCTTCAGCAGGAATACCTCCACTGTCTGCTCTGACGGACTGACGATCCAGTACTCCTTCACGCCTGCCCGTTGGTACAGGTTCAGCTTCACCAGCCGGTCGTGCCGCCGGGTGGAGGGGGAAAGGATTTCGATCACCATATCCGGCGCACCTTTGCAGCCATGCTCATCCAGCTTACTTCTGTCGCAGATCACGGAGATGTCCGGCTCTACGACAGTCTGAACATCTGCCGGGGTATCATCCTCTCCCTCAAATAGCCGGACGGCAAACGGAGCCGGGATAGCGCGGCACTTCTTGCCCTCCAGAAAATTGGCAAGCTGCCGGAATAGTTCTCCGCTGATTAACTGGTGTGCCGTAGACGGCGGGGCCATCATGACTGCTTCGCCGTCGATCAGCTCGATATGTTCATTTTCGTTCCAGCTCAAATAGTCCGCAAAGGTAAATGAAGTTTTTTCAGCGGGCAGCGCCATGCACACACCTCCCTGTATCAGTTGTTTCTATTATACCGGGTTTCTTCAGAAAAGACAAGAAAAAATATGGGAACCGCGGCAATCGCGGTTCCCCTTTTCACGCAGGCAAGGCGGCTGGCCTGTGGCGTTGTTGCCTGCGGTAGTTGTCAGAAGCGTCTTTTACATACTCATAGCAAGACCTTGTTTCTTTTCCCGCTCAACTTCCAGCTGGGCGATACGTTTGCGGTTATAGCAGACCAGATCACTGGTGGTATCAGCCAGGTCCTGATCTCCCGACAGGAATGTGGCAACCGTATAACCAACTTCATGGAAACTCTCATACACCAGCTTGAGTTCCTTTTGCAGCCGCGCGTCCTGTTTTTCTGCCTTTGTGAGCCAGATTTCTACGATCTTGCTTTCGTTTCTGACGTTGAGCTCCAATCATCTATCACATCCTCTCTTTTTCCAATAGTATCCTCACTTGAGGCTGGAATTATTCACATGCTGAGGTTGGGCCCCCGGGAATCCTCATGGTCATCCTCAGCATGGCCATGAGCAATTTTCAGCTCCCGCTCCTTCCGGCGGGTCTTGCTGTCAGTATGGGTTGGGGTGGTGTATGCTGGCGCTACATCCCCAATGCCTTCAAGATGGTGACCGAGCCGTACCACAGCGCTCCCAATCCCACCAAGATTACCGGGAGCATCAGCCACGCCCAGCTGGGGTGCGGCAGGCTGATGTGCGGGAGCGAAAAGCGCCGCTCTTTCTTGTTCCCAGCCTGTTGGATGCCCTTCTGAATCATCTCCCGCATTGTGGAAACCTCTCTTGTCAGTGTGGACATCTGTGCCTGGAGGGGATGCACCCTCTGCGTCCGAAGAAAATCGTACTGCGTTGCCGTCAGGCGGTACAGGGCACTGAGCATCTCCAACAGCTCGTACCATTCTTCTGTTGTCGGCTGCTGCTCCGGGAGCGGCAGCGGTGCGGGTGGAACTGGCGGCGGCATATTCCGCTGGCGCAATTCCTCCAGCGATAATCTCCTCTCGGATTCTGAATTCATTTTCCATGTTCTCCTTCAAGTATTTTTCATCGTGCAGACGGTCGTCCCGGCATTTCTTTCCATCGGGGGTGGTGTAGGTGATATTCTTCCGGGTATCCTGCCAGCGGATGTCGTAGCCCTCGCTCCGCATCAGCAGGATGAACTCATCCCGGCTCCTGGCGTACCGCATGCACTCGTCGATGAGATTCATTAACCGGAATTTCCAGCTCTCGCCTTTGGCGGCAGTATGATATTCAGCGGCGGAGACCGATGTTACCTTTTTCTTCTCCTGTGGCTGGAACACTGGCAGATGAAACTCCATACAGATCTTGTCGTTGCGCTGCCGGAGTTCCGCCAGCTCCGATTCGCTGATGTGGAGCTTCTTGCCGTCCTCCAGGCTGACACTATTGATGATGAAGTGGGAGTGGATGTGGTCACGGTCCGTGTGGGTACAGATCAGGACTTCACGCCCCTCGAAGTATTCTGCCAGCTTCAGCGCGGCGGCGTGGGCCGTGGCGGGGTCTACCGGTTCTCCCTTTGGGAAGGACTGGACCATATGGTAGAACATCCGGCCTTCCTCCTTGTGGTAGAGAAGTTTCGTCTGAAGAAAATCATCATAGACACTCTCCGGGTGGCAGTTGACACCGCTGACCAGTTGTTGGTCACCCCACTTTGTTTTCTTCTCCTGCTGGACGTACCGCATGACTGCGCTCATACCGCCACGGCTCTGACCGCGTGGATAGTTTGTAAAACTGATGATGGCTATCCGGACCGCCTCGCTCTCTCCTGGATGTCCCGAAGGGTGGAACTGATCGTTGCCAGCTCCTGAGCGGTACGTTCCAGGTCTACGGCTGTGACGCGGCCCATGTTAGCCAGGACGGTCAGCCGGTTCAGGTTGTTGCCGATGGCTCTTTGCTGTTGCAGAACTTCCTTCAGACCATCCATAATCACGATCTGCCGCCCCAGACAGCAGCGGGTCACATATTCACTTTGGGAGAGTCTAGCATCCTTCGCCTTCTGCTGGATCGTTGCCAGGTCCTCAGACGATATGCGGATGCTGAATGTAGTGTCCTTCTTCATCTGTCCTCCGTTCTGAAAGTGGGTGCGGGCTTCTGCCCGCAAAATGCGGTTGGCGGGGCTGGGGCTTGCCCCATGTCCAGACAAACGCGATGCTGGCCCCACCCGAAGGTGGGTTCTTCCCCGTCCCGGTGGACCGGTGCGCTCCCGGTGGCACGGAGCTTTCCGCCAGATTGGGCCGTACAGGCCCCAACGGGAGCGATTTCTCCAGGTGCGGGCACTTCCCCGGAGCGGGCTGGAAAAGGCGCACAAACGGGCTCACAGGGGCGGACAGGGGGCGATGCAGCTGATCACTCCTCATTCTGGGAATCGAGCATACGCAGGAACTCATCCATCGTTTCAACAATCCCGGCTTCCCGCAGAAGTTTGTAGCGGATCAGATCGCAGGTCATGCGGATGTTGACTTCCAACTGCTCCATCAGCTTATCCATGACCATGAACTGCTGGCGGGCATCCAAGGAGGCTGTNGNTTCCGGATTCAGCAGATANTNNTTCACTGCATCNCGGTCCACTGCGTCGCNNCCNTATGTGTNTTCCAGNNCTTTGATNAGAGTATTCANCGTTTCCTGCTGNGCATTNTTNANCANCATTTTTTGAAGNNNNTCNGCATCNNCNTTGAAAAGNTCCATTTNCATTCTCCTTCATTTTNNGTTNANCTGCGTCGGNTGCAACGGCTGCGTCGNNAAATTCAATACAGAGNAAGTATCNGATTTNCCGTCATTGCCGACGCAATCGACGCGTTCATAGCGGAGCAAGATTTCTTTGCGCTCGTGTGTGCGGCGTGTTGTAAGANATATTCCCGCNTCGGAAAGNTCCTGCTGATAGCGNATAATCTTCTTCACAAGNACNTTAGGAAGTGGCGGTGTCTGGCAATANGATTTCAGTGATTCAGANAACTCTGTAGCTGTACCACAGAAAATCATGCGNTCTTTCANGAGCGCAGAGAGAGAAAAGATGATCTCATCCTGCGGNTCCGGTTCCGTGAGAAAGCAGNCNGGAGAGAGTTTCCAGATGTGNGTCTGTGNANCAAACTCCAGGGCCAANTCCCGGTACTCGATGTCCCGNCCGGTGCAATAGAGTGTTGCGGAATTTCCNCTTCGTTTNCNTTTNCGGAGNACAAAATTGCTGTCCGTTGCGCCGCTGATCCCGGTAGTGCCGGAGATCATATTCATGGGATCNTCNTCGTTCATNTTCCGCAGGTGATGGATCAGAAGGACNGCGATATGGTTCTGGTCTGCCAGTTCTTTCAGGATNCCCAGGTCCCGGTAGTCGCTGGCATAGGGATTTGCNTCGTTGGTGTTGCNGCGNATGCGTTGGAGCGTATCGATNACAATAAGNACCGTGTCGGTGTGCTCGGACAGNAATTGTTCGACCTGTTGTTCCAACCCTTCNCGGAGCTTNGCCGAGATNGTTGAGAAAAACAAGTTGTCCGGTGCGTCATCNGTAACATCCAGCAGACGNTTCTGNATNCGNGCGTAACTGTCCTCCAGGCAGAGATAGAGGACGCTGCCCTGCCTGCTTTCAAATCCCCATACGGGTTCACCTTTTGAGACTTGCAGGCACAGCCATANCGCCAGCCAGGATTTTCCTACNTTTGGCGGGCCNGCTAAAATGTGCAGTCCCTGTGGCAGAAGNCCGGAGATAATGAAACGGATCGGCGGCANCGGCGTNGTCATCAATGTCTCGCCATCTATGCANATAAGAGGTGCTTGATTCATAAAAACTCCTTTCACAATGTACTCGAGGG
The DNA here is from genome assembly GCA_014799915.1 of Oscillibacter sp. Taxonomy (GTDB): domain Bacteria; phylum Bacillota; class Clostridia; order Oscillospirales; family Oscillospiraceae; genus Pelethomonas. The sequence continues at coordinate 29,194 of JAAVHD010000066.1, read as the reverse complement.
ATTCCACAACCAGCCCTTTGTGGTTGCCCTCTATCTTCTAGGACANTTGCNGACGGTTTGTAAACCAGGAAAATAAAAAAACCGGGGACTCTGTCAGCTGACAGAGTCCCGCAGATTTTTGTGGAGTTTTTTCAGCCGCTTGGAAACAGCCATTTTGGATATACTGAATANTTTGCCGATCTCNTCCATNGTCAGGCCTTCCTGATAGCGCAGAGAAATCAACGTTTGATCCTGACTATCCAATTTNCTGACTGCATCCCGCAGATTTTCAAGCTGGAGATTTCTGAGTGCATCTTCTTCCGCCGGTCGTCTGACAGCAATCTGATGCGGCGGGACCGTTTCAAGNTTGGCCTTGCTCAGGTGNCGNGCGTCCTGCTTGTCCTGAGCCTGCTCGCGCTTACGGTCCTGCTCCAGAAATTCTGCGACCTCCTTTGGCACCAATACTTGCTCCCCGCAATACGTAACGACTTCGTCGTCCATAAATGTCCTTTCCGCTGTTCGCAGAAAGGTACACACCTACGTTTTCGGCACAGCGCCAAAGACTGTGGACACTCATGAAATCTCGTCGTACCCAGCTCCAATTGCCTTACGCGGCTCATGAATGTCAGAGGACCCACTCGGTGTGGACCTCACCGGAAAGCTGTAGATTTGGCTTTCGCCTGGGATAAGTATATACGATGATTTGATGCTTTTCTGTCGGAATTTGTCGGGGGAAGAAAACTTTTTGCAAAATCCTTTTAATCTATCGAATTTAGATTTGTTGTAACGAGTATTCCAAGGTTTCACGGCCTATTTCCCGCTGTTGTTGCACGTATAATAGATTTCAGCAGTTAATGTAGTAGACACCAGCAAATAAAATATGGTATAATAACCAATATTTAGTCGGGCGATAACTTTAACCTGTGAACCGCTTAGATTGTCTGCTTGTATAGAAATTTCTACTAGAGAAGAGGTGAAGGGGGAACCATGCAGCCATTTCTCAAATGGCCAGGTGGAAAAAGATGGCTAATTTCTAATTATCGCCACATCTTTCCCACGGAATATAATTGCTATTTTGAGCCTTTCCTTGGTGGTGGATCAGCATTTTTTTCTATGATGCCTCAGCGGGCTATGATATCAGATATTAATGCCGCGCTGATAAACACATATCATGTGATGAAAAGAACTCCTGCGCAGTTGCGAAATTTACTGGTTCAGCACCAAGAACAACATTCAATCATTCATTATTATGCCGTGAGAGCAGCTATCCCAGAGGATCGCATTGAGCAAGCTGCCAGGTTTCTTTATTTAAATCGAACTTGTTTTAACGGTATGTATCGTGTTAATAGATTGGGAGAGTTTAATGTTCCTATTGGAACAAAGCTGCGGTTTACCGATGACATACAGTTTTTTGAAGAGTATTCTGCGGCCCTGCAAAATGCTCATATACGTAAACAAGATTTTGTTACTGCAATACATAATGCTGGAGATGGCGATTTTATCTTCGCAGATCCTCCATATACTATTGCGCATAACCAGAACGCGTTCATTAAGTATAATGAAAGAATATTTTCGTGGACAGATCAACGGCGATTATTGAACGCACTCATTCGAGCGAGAGACCGCGGGGCGACTATTTTAGCCACAAATGCCAATTATCCAGATATTCAACAAATGTATGCAGATCACAATTTTTATACGCGACCACTGAGGCGATTTAGTTCCATATCTGGAATAGCAGGTGGGCGTGGAATTCAAGAGGAATTACTAATATCTTCATATCAAGTCGATTATGAACAGGAGGCGCAATAATGGCAACTTTATCTGGACTTATTGCTGGAACGATTTATCAGGAAAATCCTATTTCTACGCTAATGACATTCATCGAGCAAGAGAAACGATTTAAGAATGCACGTGAAGTAGAGAAGATGCGCTTCGTTGGTTATGTTTTGGAATTAGGATTTGATAATGCGAAAATTATCACTTCGGACCAATATAAGGTAATTGTTGGTGGAATCCCGCGCGGTTCTTTCCTCATTATGATTCCCAGCGAATTTGGGAATATGGCACCCCACTTTTCGTTGCTTCGTGTTAAAGGGGTTTCGACTACTCCACTTAGTAATCAAGTACAACAAACCTATTTTGAATTACACAAAAAAGCGATGCCCGAGCTTGATGTATGGACGCAGAACGAATTGCAATGGGGTGCATTAGAGTGTGATGTTTTGGGTATGTTTTATGCAAACCCGGCAGCATCTCAAAAGCTGGAGTTTTCCGGAGATGTAAATAATATCGTCAGCGCTCATAGGTACGAAGTTTATGCTCCTAATGATGAGCTTTTGGATCTTATTGTAAATGGCATCGTTCCAGAAAAGTCTCGCTTTGAGTTGGGAACTTTGCGCACAATGGAATGCCAGCTTGTAGGTAAAGATGCTAGCGCCAACGATACTCCCGTATTTGTGTCTATGGAGGATTTCAAAGGGCGCCGTACTGCAATGTTCGGAAAAACTCGATTGGGGAAATCTAATGTAGTGAAGCTCCTAGCCCAGGGGATGATTACTGCAACAGAGGGGGCGTCTGCCAAAGAAACTGTTGGCCAACTTATATTTGATATTAACGGGGAGTACGCGAACGATAATCCGCAAGATGGGAGCAAATCACTTCGTTCAGCAAATGAGCAGCGCTGCCATGTGTATGCTCTTACACCGCGTCCGAATACTCCTTCAAAAGTATTGCGCATGAACTTTTATGAGTTTCCTTCGGCAGGAATGCAGATATTATCGTCACTGCTAAGTGCGGATAAAAGAACTTCAATTTACATTACTAGTTTTACCAATTCTTCTATCGTTGATTTTAGTGAGCTTGACCTGTTGGAAGAAAGTGACAAGAACCGAGCTGCCAGAAAAATATTATATTACTGGGCTGTCCTTAAAAAAGCAGGCTATCGGGTGGATGAACCTAGATTGCGTACAATGATACACACTACATGCGTAAAGGGATTTGATCCAGGCTTTTCGGAAAAACTGCGATTGGCAGCTTATCATACAGATAGTGCGTCGGATCTTCCTGCAATAGGATCCCTGGATGATTTGCTTAGAGAATTAGATACCGTCAACACATTCCGGATAGAGAATCCTAAAGATAAGCTGCTTATTTCTTCATCAAAAAAGCCAATATTCGAAGCGGATGATCGCGCAATCCTTGATTTTCTGTTTCCTAAATCCGGCGGTGCGGGTCCTGCTATTCTTAGAGCATACCATAGCTATCATGATGCAAATGCAACTGATTTCACAAAAGACATCTTAGACTATCTGGATGACGGGCAAACGGTTATCCTAGATCTTGGAAATGCACAAGATACGATCAGACAGTATTTTTCTAACATTCTTTCTGCAGCTGTATTTGCCCATCAAGAAGAGAAATTTGTCAGTGACACGTTGTATCACCATTTCGTCCAGCTATATTTTGAAGAAGCGCATAACTTGTTTCCTGCTACTTCAAATACGATCACAGATATCTATTCGCGATTTGCAAAAGAAGGTGCAAAATTCCATATTGGAATGGTGTATTCTACTCAGTCCCCCTCGACGATCAGCAAAGAATTGCTGGCACAAACTGAAAACTTCTTTGTTGGTCATCTTTCATCACAAGATGAAGCTCATGCATTGGCACGGCTGCAGATCGCGTTTGATGGGATCGAGCAAGATATATTAAAGGCCAAAACGCCTGGATTTATGAGAATGCTCACAATGTCCAACCGCTTTGTAGTACCAGTACAGGCAAAGCTATTTGAGGCCATTTAAGATAGGGGTGATTATGTGGCGTATTCTTCATGCGGGAAACTACCCGATGAACATGCTTCAAAATTAGGCCATTTAGCAGTTATTCAAAGCCCGTGGGTGCAATCATTGATTCAAAATTTTGAAGATGCAGATGTGCCTAAAACGGAATACAATATGTCTTTGTGGCATGAGTTTGATGCGGGACCATTTAGATCTCTTAAATACATATGGGCTGTAGATGGTTCTTATGCGTCGGTGAAACCCAATCCGCCTTCCGGAAAAGAGGTTGCATTCATAAAAATTGCTTTATTATCAATAGATAACAAGAAGCTGGAGAAGATCGACAAAAGAAATCCACATCCGCTCCTTCTTCAAGATGTCATGTCTGACAGTGCATTGTTTCATGCGACGGTTTTACCATTAAAAAATGTGAAGACAAATTTAGGCTCAAATTATGATGCAATTCGGCATATCATTTATGATTCTATTCGTATTGATGAGGATGGTCAGTATTTTCAGACATTGAAATGGCTCTCGTATAAGAAATGGGAAAATCAACAAAATCTTTCACCAAAATTTGACTGTCCTCATTGTTCTAAGGAAATTCCGGGACTGCCATATGATGCATCAACAGGTGTTTGCCCGCATTGCGGTAAAGAAGTGTTGTTGACGGATATGATTGGGTTCAATCTTGATATGGAAGAAGACAATGCCTCTGAAAAACTAGTATCCTCATATATGCTTGTTATGGAGCATATCATGCTATTTACCATTGTCAGATTGATGTGGAATCATACCGACAAAAGTATATTTTCAGACACCCTGTTCATTAAAGACGGTCCTTTGACACTACGCAGTCAATATGCAAAGTTTGTTCCTCTTATTCGTGACTTTATTGAGTACACAAAACAACAGCATCGCCCCATACATATCATCGGCCAGGAGAAAAGCGGAATTTTTAATGATCATCTCTCCATGGTATCACAGCATGCCTCCCCTCATCGCTTGGATGAGTTGCCTTCGGTAGCGGTGTTGACGCATGAATATGTAAGGAAAGAAGTTTACCGAACTGGGGATTTAGTAAATCCATATGGCTCAAGAACCAATTGGGGGGAAAAGGTCTACGCAAAATTAGATCCTGACACATTCCTTACGCTAAATATTCCAACGGGCATGTATAATGAGGACTCATCATTTCCTAAACCAGAGAATATTATTGGCTTGGGCAGAATCATGGCAACGCTTCCAAGTCTTATTAGCCGGAAATATGAAAGTGCCCTATTTCCTGTAGAACTAGCAAATGGAGTGGCTTCCATGTCTAGCTACCCATCTGCAAAAATACTGCAACGATTTATTGATAATTAGTTATATTATGATGCCCCCAGCACAAGATCAGTACACTCAATCTTGTTATGTGCATATGCCGGACCGAGAGCCCAACGTGCACGGAGTTCCGTGCACGTGGCTCTCGCTGTCCGATTTATGCAATGCCAATTCGATTACCATAAAGGTTATCCTTTACATGTCAATCTCCGCAAAATTGCTTTATCTGCCGGGCAGAACTCATACTGAGGAATTTCCTCTGGAGTGATCCATCGGATATCATTATGCTCTAACATTTGGAGTGTTCCTTCACGGACGGAGGCGTTGAACAGAGTGAGATGCACATTTATATCCGGGTACTGGTGGCCTACTTCCATGAAAACTTCGCCCACAGATAACGTAATGGCCAGCTCTTCTTGACACTCCCGGATTAACGCCTGCTCCTTGGTTTCTCCTGGCTCTACTTTTCCGCCTACGAACTCCCATAGGAGCCCACGAGATTTATGGGCTGGGCGTTGGCAGATCATAAATTTACCTGCATCCCAAATCAGTGCTGCCACTACTTGTACTACTTCCGTTTCCATCATCATCCCACCACCAACTTGTTTGTTTTCTTTAAGAATTTCGCTGGAATTGGCCGGTCTAGTTTCCAAGTGATATTCATTGGCTTGGACCCCTCATGCCGCACATAGTTTGCTGTTCCGAGATAGGTATAGGGAGCCGCTCCACCTGTAAGACGATTGGTTTTGAACTCCCTTACAAAGAGCAGCACTCGACATCCTTTTTCCCGATGGTGAATGTATCGCTGACCAGTCGGAGAGTCCGCCGCCGTGGTACTCTGACTTTGCCAATGGAATAAATACTCATTCACAGAATAGTCGTTGTACATGGTAGTAGGTGAATAGTCCTTATCGGCCTTGTTTAGCGTTACAAAAAAGACGTCTAAGTTTTTCTCTGGCAGCCATTTTACCCCCTCACGCACAGTGGATGGTTTCAAGAAGTCCATTGCAACCAACAATTGATCGCGAGTATAGGTGCAGTGCAAATCCAGAGGGCACTCAAACCCTAGCTCCACTGGTTCATCAATAAAATCAATTTGGTCGTACCGATAGCGCAGCAATTCTATCAGTTCACTCAGCATTACCGGACTATCTGACAACGCATATAGATGGTCCAAGACCTCATCACTGTTCCAATCATCTGCGGATTTCTGCCAAATAGTGACGTACAGCATTTGAAGCATTCTCTTTTCTAATTCAGATAACTGTGCGAAATCTACGTCATCCAACTGAGGCAGCAATTCTGTGAGAAAGGTGATCCATCGGCGGGAGTCAATAGTGACCAAACGTGAAAAAGCCTTGGTTATCGTCTCCTCCAGAGGCTCAGAAAAATCTTCCCGCACACCGGCGCGAACACATAGCCGGGAAAAGCTGGAAAATTTAAAAATGGCCTGTGCATCTAAATGATAGTAGTGCAAAAAATTTCCCAGCGTTACCTCCATGCCGCTGTCCTCTTGAAATGTTGCAATACGGAATACCAGCCCAGCTGTATTCCCATAGGAAGTACGGATATTATCTAGAATATGTTTGGCCGCAATCTTCTCTAATTGAATATAGCATCCTTTTGGAGCAGAAATAAACCCCTCCCTGATTTCCTGCACCACACTACGGGAAGTATTTGTCAGAAGTGCGGCAAATTTATCTTCAAAATTGTACTTCTTATTAGCTTGCCCGATGAAGTCTAGTACAGTCAGGCATTCTTTCCCCTCTGCTAAGCGCAATCCACGGCCCAGTTGCTGGAGGAACACCGTTAGGGACTCTGTGGGGCGGAGAAACAGCACCGTGTTGACCTCCGGGATGTCCACGCCCTCGTTGTAAATGTCCACCGCAAAGAGAAAGCGTACCTCTCCCCGCACCAGCCGTCCCTTGGCGGCAGTTCTCTCCTCCTCGGAGGATCTCCCGCTCAGGAACACGGATGGAATCCCGTGCCCGTTGAAATAGCGGCACATGAATTCCCCGTGCTCGATGGAGACACAGAAGCCCAGACCCTTTACCTGGTCGATATCTGCCACATACTTCAACAGGGCGGACACCACCAGACTGGCCCGACGGTTGGCCACGGCGCCGCTAAGGGTATAGACCCGGGAGAGCTCGCCTTTGTCATACCCGCCGGCGCCCCATTTCAGGGTATCCAGGTCCACCGTATCCGTCACGCCAAAGTATTGGAAGGGGCACAGGAGCTTGCGGTCGATGGCCTCAGGCAGGCGAATTTCCGCGGCGACGCGGTTGTTAAAATAGGGCAGCACGCTTTTGCCGTCCATACGCTCCGGGGTAGCGGTCAGACCCAGCAGAATTTGAGGCTGGTAATAGTCCAGCAATTTCTGGTAGGTGGGGGCCGCCGCATGGTGGAATTCGTCCACAATGAGGTGGTCGTAAAAATCCGGAGTGGTCTTGGATGAGAAGTCCTGGGCGTTGAAGGCCTGGATGGAGAGGAACAGGTGGTCGATGCGCTCCGGCCTGTAGCTGCCCACCAGCAGTTCGCCGAAGTTGGCGTCCTTCAAAACGGCCCGGAAGGTGTATAGGCTCTGCTTGAGAATTTCCTCCCGGTGGGCTACAAAGAGCAAACGGCAGGGCAGATCCGGATGCTGTTTCCGGAACCGCCGGTAGTCCAAGGCGGATATCACCGTCTTACCGGTGCCGGTGGCGGCCACCACCAGATTCCGGGTGTAGCCTCGAACCGTGCGCTCCGCTTCCAGCCGGTCCAAAATTTCCTGTTGGTAGGCGTAGGGCATAATGTCCATGGTGTAGGCAGCCTCATTGCCTGTATCAAAATACTTTTCTGCCTTCAGTGCCCTGGCCAACCGTTCCTTTTGATTTTCGGAGTAATATTCAAACTCAGTGGAGTTCCAGTAGCTCTCGAAAGTAGCTGAGATTTTCTCCATGGTCTCCGGAAGGTCGCGGCGGGTGACCTTCACGTTCCACTCCAGTCCGCTGGAGATGGCGGCGTTGGAGAGGTTGGAGGAGCCCACATAGGCGGTGGTGAAACCGGTATCCCGATAGAAGACGTAGGTCTTGGCGTGGAGCCGGGTGCGCTTGGTGTCATAGCTGACCTTGATCTGGGTATTGGGCAACGCCCGCAGCTCCTCGATAGCCTTCACATCGGTGGCGCCCATGTAGGAGGTGGTGATGACCCGCAGTTCACCGCCATTTTGGGTGAACTCCCGCAGCTCATCCATCAGCAGCCGCAGGCCGCTCCACTTGATGAAGGACACCAGCATGTCGATGCGGTCGGCGGAGACGATCTCCTTCTTCAATTCCGTGTACATCTTGGGCTCGTGGATGGCTCCAGTGAACAGACTGCTCTGGGTAAGGGAGGTCTCCGGGCGTTCCAGGTCGGAGGCCGTCCTGCCTGCCGCCAAGCGGGGATCCTGCTCCCGCAAAAGAGCAAGAAGCTGCTCCGCCCGCCGGTCGACGCCCAGCGCGGCAAAGTCAGCTTCTTTTGTTGTGTTTTGAATGAGCTCTACAATCTGATTGACAAGCTCCACCTGGGCAGAGAGGTCCCCGCCATTGTCCAGCACATTCTCCAGGCCCCTCTGAACCACGGCAGAGAGATACTGTGCCAAGATCTTAGAGGCCTCTGCCTGGTCGATGGGCGCAAGAGCCTTACGGGCCTCCGGGATCTCCGCGAGCTCGCTGTTGAGGGCGTCGTTGACGACTTGTTCGTATAGACCGGGGTGGAGCATGGATAGGCCTCCTTTCAGAGCGTTCTCCCTGTTATAATTTTTCTCTCACTCACATAGTTTTTCATACGCTTTTCGAACTATTTGAGCCATAAGATTTCGACGCTTCTTCAAAAATTTCATGTATTCCATGCCTTCAAAGTCATTGGGTAACGCATGATCTTCACATGCCTTGCGGTAATTTTCTTCTCCAAGCTTTTGACGATAATACGTAACATAATCTTGAGGAGCCTTGTCTGAAATTTCAATGTTTGTAGCATAGTCAAGATAAGTAAAGTTTGCAATTTGGTTTCTGTCGCGATCACTGTCAAATCCAATACCGGTCAAATAATTCTTTGGAAAAATGTGATGTTTATCTATCGCATTCTTTGTTCCACTGGAGCCAAGAAGAAAATACTTGGATACAGGAGTGTTGCTGAATAACATAGGCGTATTTAACACAATTTGAGCCGCAACATATCCATACCACGCAGGAGAGATGGCCGCGGCGCTGTTCAGCTCGTTGGGCAAAGTCAAACTGAAATAGTCATCAGTAAAATGAGTTTCAATCACACGGTCAATGTATGCAATAAACTCTGCTGCAGTATGAACATCACGCAGATCTGCAAACTGCTTTTCTACTTCAGACTCTGTAGAGCCAGTATAGAAATAAGTAATGGTGCTCATAAAGAACCACTTGCTAATGCATTTCTTTAGCTGTGCCGCATCAAGCTTATAATCGTATTTTGCAATCAAATAGAGTACATAACTGAAAACAACTGCGTTGGATGATGCGATCAGTTTATCACTGATATACCCAGCCTCGGCTACAATGTTGATGAAGCCATGCCAGTTATTGAGGTTCATGACTTTATCCAACGCACCCTTGAAAAGATGGAGATTTTCATGCCGCACTTCGTCAGAGAACTTTCCTGTCTCCAAATTTTTGCCTCTCAGAAGCATATACGCATATCTCAGCCGCGCACGCCTAAAGCCGACGCCAACAGCCATGCGAATCAGATGAGACGGCTCAATTGCCAGAAGGGTGTTATAGGAGGTATTGTCTGCTGGGATTCTGGATGCCGCCGCGAATGCATTGATTTTGTCGCTGGTTTCATTCTCATAGACGGAAATAAGTGTCTGAATGAAGTTGTTTTCCGTCAAACTCTGCCCCCCGGAGTTAACACGGACGAAAATGTCTGCGACATCTTCTTCATCTGCATTATAATTGATCTCCAGAGTAGGGAGAGAATAGTCAGAAAGATTCAAAAGCGCATTAATGCTATCTTCGATTCTATCCTCTTCCTCATCCGTAAGCAACAAAAGCCCTTTTTTGCTGCGGCCTTCGTTGGCTTCTTTTATAAAATGGCGCCGAAGAGCACTGATCGAGTTATCTTCTTTTGCAAGGAAGACATCACTGATGCGACTGATCCATTCTGTGTCCTTGTCATATGCCTGCGACCAGACCGCAAATTCACGATTCAACGGATGATAGGATATTTTGATCTCCCGATCTGCAAAGTTTTTGTCTTTCACTTTAACAGCGAACATAGCTGCAACAAGCGCGGTCAGCCGCTGCTGGCCATCGATGACAAGTTCCTTGGGTTCCTCGTATGTTTTAGAGTTGTCGCCAATCGTACTCTTCTTGTTCTCGTAGTCGGCAGGAGATTCCCACAACATGATATAGCCGATAGGGTAGCCCTTGAGCATAGAGTCGAATAGTTCACGCACTTTATTGTCTTTCCAGACAAAAGGTCGTTGCAAATCAGGCAAACCGATACGGCCATTGCGTACATCTTTGACCAAATCTCCAACTTTACTGGGGATATTTTTAAATAATTCTTTTCCCATATAGAGCCTCCAGAAAATATCACATAGGTTGATATGATTTCTCTCTAAAAGTCCGTCACAAGCATTATTCGTCATCGCGGACAGCTAAGACTTCAATTCATAGGTTCTGTTGCGGTTGACGCCTTCAGTAATGACAACTTCTTCTTTTACCATTTTGGGTTAATTTTAGCGCGAAGATATCTTCTTTTCCATCAATGATTCAACGAATATTATCAACTTAATTCTATAAGATCAGCGTATTATCTTGCAGAAATCTCTCTTCCCTATGTAAGTCTTTGGTAATATTGGATTAATTTCTCCTCACAAATCTTCTCAATCTCCGCCTTCTCCTCCGCTCCCAGCCGCTTCCAGACAGCCTCGTCCACCTGGATGATCCCCAGTGTCCTGGTATGCCGGAGCATCTGCATATCTTCGAATCGCTTGAACGGATTGGCTAAAATATTGCGTTCTGCCTCCTTGCCTGTGTATCCACCCTTAGCAAAAATACTGTTTGCTTTCTCCACCACCAGCCCGGCGGCTCGCCGTCCCTCATAGTAGGCGCGGAAATAGTCCGCAATATCCTCCAGCCTGACACGGCCCTTCTCATCCGCATATTGCAGAATCGCCTTAATTAGAACCGGCTTATAGGAGTAGCTCATATCCATCTTCCGGACCATATCCATGAACATATCCTTGCGGTTTGAGTCGTCTATCAGTGTCCAGCCATACTGCTGGGCATACTTTTCCAACGATTCCTCTTTGAAATATTTGAATGTCCGATGTTCACTCATGGGCACGGTCAAATCAGGGACCAGCCTGCCCTCCCGGACATACCGCTCAATGGTTTCCGTCTGCACATTGACCCGGCGGACAAACTCCATCTGAGAAATCATCCCCTCGGCTTCCTCCTGCCAGTTGAAGATGTCCACCAGCTCATAGTCGGTAGCATCCACCGGCCAGTCCAGCAGTGCCGCAGGTTTCTCCCATCTTGCGTACAGCTCTGCCTCGGCAGCCTGCTTGTCCTTAGGCGACAGCACCAACTCCCCAGCCCGATATTTCCGCAATTTGAACAATCGGTGCATGGACATAGGCATATTATACTGACTGGCGTTGTCCACAAAGTCAAAAACCATCAGGCTTTCCTTGCCCTCATACAACCGCATTCCGCGCCCAAGCTGCTGGGTATAGAGTACACGGGACATGGTGGGACGGGCCATGAACAGCACCTCGATCTCCGGGCAGTCCCAACCCTCGTTCAGCAGGTCGCAGGCACAGAGCACCTGTATCTCCCGCCTGACAAATTTCTCCTGAAATTCCTCCCGCTCAGAGCGTTTCATACCACCTGACACCGCAGCAGCGGGTATACCTGCTTTCTGGAACAACGCCGCGATCTCCTCCGCATGCCAGACAGAGGCACAGAATACCACCGTCCGCCGACCCTGGACGTACTGAAGCCAGGTATCTACGATCAAGCGGTTGCGCTCCGGCACATATATTTTCGTCTCCAGATCCCGGATATTATACCGGACACTGTTGAACCGCACTTTAGTCAAATCAATATTTGTGTGGATGCGGATGCACCGCACCGGTGTCAGTTCTCCCAGTTCGACAGCGGTCTGAATATCCAGTTTATGGGCAGTGTTTTTGAATATCTCCAGGATGCTCTTATCATCGGCCCGTTCCGGTGTGGCGGTCAGTCCCAACGTGAATCTGGGCTTGAAATATGCCAGCACCTTCTGGTATGTATCCGCCGCCGCATGGTGCGCCTCATCAATGATGAGGTAGTCAAACGCGTTATCTTTGAATTGCTCCAGATGCAGCGCCACGCTCTGCACACTGCCGCAGACCACATGGGCGTCCGGCTGCTTGATACGCTCCGTATATCTTCCCAATGTGACCTCTGGCCACAGATCACGAAAAGTCCTGGCCGCCTGATCGACCAGTTCATGCGTATGAGCCAGGAACAACGTCCTCCCGCCGCAGTGTTTTGCGTCCAGAACGGCTGTCACCGTTTTACCCGTGCCAGTGGCATGGCAGAGGAGCGCGATAGTTTCTCTCCGCTCCCGCATGGACCGCAGTGCTTCCAGCGCCTCCTGCTGATGATTCTTCAGCTCCAGAGAGGCCCCGTCCAACGCCCTGCCCCGCTGGGGAGGGAGGTAGTCCTCGATCTCCTGAAGCCTTGGGCGGTTTCCCAGGAAGACCTTCAGCTCATCTTTCACCAATTCAGGCTGAAGCTGCATCTGCCGTACTGCCCAGCGGTAGACATCCCAGCCCATATAGATCATGCTGTTCTGCTTGAGCAGATCGTCATAAAACTTGCCGGATGCAACAAGACTTTTGTGATGGGAACCCTCGTCATCAATTTCGATAGCTACCTTACGTCCATTGCTCTCCAGGAGAAAATCCGCATACCGGCTGTTCTGGTAGATATCATAAAAATGGTACTGAGAATACAGGTATCCAGCCTTTTCCGCGCCAAACGCCTCGCTGAACAACTCAATAAACAAATCTTCCGCGATACTGCCGGAGGCGGAATGCTGGACAGCCATGGCCGTTACCTCATTTCTCTAGAACTTCTTTCAGCAATATCTTCTGCTCAAAGCCGCCACGCTTGGCGGCTTTTTCCTGCCGTACCTGTTCCAGCTGCTCCCATGTCCAGTCCCTGGCCTTAACGACAGCCTGCATGACTTCCAGCAGGTCAGCCAGTTCCTCCAGCGATTTGCTCTCTTGATATTCTGCCAGTTCTTCATCCAGCTTGGCATCCAGCATCTGGAGATAGCGGTCATCTGGCAATACTTCTGTCACACAGATATTCCCATCTGCCTCGATGATCTCCGGAATACGGTCCCGAACCAGTTTGTTATATATTTTCGTTGCCATGTGGAACGCTCCTTACATCATACTATGTCAAATTATAGGTCAAACCTCGAATCCTGTCAACTTCCGCCCCACGCAAAATTATACAGACGGGACTTTTTCCTCACACCATCCACACCGGCACGATAAAGTTCTCCCGGTCCACCACTGACAATTCTGGCCACATACAAAGAATCGCACTGTTTATTGCCCCGTTCGCTGACCAGCCCCGGCATAGAACATTTCCAGATGTGCTCATAGAGCCCCACCATGTCTGCGGGCGCATGTGTCTTCTTCCGTGCTTTCAAGCTCTCCAGCTCCAGAGAGAAAGGAACACAGTTCCCCTGTCCATAAATTCCATGCTGGGATAGCGATGGCATCCGCAGGATGGCAATTCGTCCCGCCGGGGACACCTGGGCCAGCCCCATGAGCCGGAACGCCTGAGCCACAGCCTCGGCCAAAATAAGATATCATCTTATTTTAGCCGAGGCATCAGGGAGATATCCATACCTTTACAAGCCCCCGGATACAAACTGCGTCCGGGGGCTTACATTATCGTCATGCTTTCTGCCTTTTCTCAATCTTGCGTTCCACCTGATCCAGTTCCTCCCACAGCGCTTTCCGGCGGGGATAAGCCTGCCGCAGCTCGCGGATCAGCGTCTGCACTGCCTCGGTCCCTCCAAAGTCAACCAGTGAACAAAGCCGCCTGCAAAGCATTTGGTAATCCTTCCGGTTATTGATACGTTCCGCTTCCCGACGGATTGCGGCGGCGCACAGGTCGTAAATCTCCTCACTGTACTGCGGTATCAGCATATTGCCGTAGAGAAACGCCGCATCCCGGTGGACACGCACCTGCTCCATCAGCAGGACAATTTCGTTTTCCTGCGCCAGGATGTCCATATATGCGAGGGCGGACCATCTGCTTTTCAGTTCCGCAAGGAAGCCGGGATATTCCGCCTCCCAACGTCCAGCCTCAGTCAGCAGATCTTTTGTGATTTGATAAAAATCCCTGTCCCCCAGCAGAGCCAGCTTCCGGGCCTGTTCGGTTTGCTTTCCTTTCTGCCCCCAGTCCCGATAGATTTCATAGAGTAGATGATCCCACTGATCGGACTCACGCCACCGTTTCATCTCTTCCCGCTCTACACGCTCCCGGCACAACTGCTCCGCTCCAGCGTAGTTTCCCTCCTCCAAGTATTCCTGTATCAGCATCAAGCGGAATTTATCCATGACCACATTTCTTTCCAGAAAGGCACGGCCCGCCGCCTGTCCGTGAATAGCACATTCCATCTGGTAATAGATAAAGAGGTCCTGTTCGAGGTATCTGCCTGCATCCTTGAAGTTTTCCCACCGTCTGTCGCTCAAATGAAGCAAAACTCGCTTAAACTCTCCCTCATTTTGTGCGTCAGCCAGGATCGCAACCCGCCCAAGAAAATCAAGCCGCCAATCCTCCCATTCGTCAAACACCGGATCCTGCGCGGTTTTCAAGAGACTTTGCACCAACTCTCCGCGCTCGCCGCCGCTTTCAGCAGCACCTTTGGCAGCAAGCTCGACTGTCTCCAGTGCGGCTTTTATCGTCCAGCCCAGGCAGCCGTTATCTGATTCTATCAGCCTGATCCCCGTAAGCAGGACAAATTGAGCGATATCCAGCGCCCGGTTATACTGCCCACGCTCGATCCGGCGGCGGGCCGCATCCAGAGCATCGTCCAAGTCTGTGCAGATATTATCGCAGCCCTTCTCATCGATATAGCCATATCTCGAATTGGATCGGATTGATTCCTCCACAAGCTCTTTGATGGACGCAAACTCCCGTTCTCCGCTGTTCTCCAACGCGGACAGCACTTGGCTCCGAAAATGCATATCCTCGTGGCAATGCTCCAGGATCAGCGTGGCAAGCTGCTCCTTTTCGGCCTGCTCCACGAGGTCCCGGATGGAGATTTCCTCTGCGCCTTCCCCTTGGGAACGCTCCTTCGGCGGTTCCGCCTGGACAGCCAGCAGCGCCGCCACAACGTGTTTGCACACCGGTCCCCATTCATACGGGCAGTCACATTCCCAGGCTTCCACCTCGCCGTACTCATCAAAGTTGATCTCCACCAGATAGGGTTCAACCTCGCTGCCGGATACTTCGGCTGTCACAAGGCCGTTGTCATAATCTATACTCTCCACATACCCCTGGCGGTAGTAATCCTGCCCGCGGGATAAAATGACAGGATCAACATCATCCAGAAACCGCTGGATTCCGTCATACAAGGCCCTCATCGCTCATCCCCCTGCATATCCTCCAGCTTTTCAAATTCTGCCAGATTCAGCTCACGTTTCAGCTCTTCCACCGTTGGCATATAGGGCATATACTTCGCGGCATAAATCTGCCGGTTGTCCTCCGGCAGAGTCAGCTGCACCAGTGTGTCGCTCTTCTGCGCGCACAGAAGCAGCCCCACCGGTGGGTTGTCCCCTTCGGTCATTTGGTATCGTGTATAGTAGTTCACATACATCTGCATTTGCCCGATATCCTGGTGGGTGAGGTCGCCTGTTTTCAGGTCAATCAGCACAAAACATTTCAGAATATAGTTGTAAAATACAAGGTCGATATAAAAATGCCGTCCATCCACATTGAAATGCTTCTGCCTCGCCACAAAGGAGAATCCTCGCCCCAGCTCCAGGAGGAACTTCTGCAAGTGATCGATCAGGCCTGCTCCAGGCTGGATTCATAGAAGTGCTCATTGGCGGGAAGGTTCAGGAATTCCAGCACATAGGGGTCTTTTATGATCTGCTCATACTCCGGTTTCGGCTCTGTGGTCTGTATTTCCGCCGCTACGCTCTCCTTGTCCCGGCTGGCGAGAATCCGCTGATAGAACAAGGTGTTGATTTGTCGCTCCAGCTGGCGGGAACTCCATCCGGCTTTTACACATTCTTCCAGATAGAACGCTCTCGCCTTGGCATCATTCACCTTCATCAGACAGCGGTAATGGGTCCAACTCAATTCGGAACGCAGTGCGTTCACATTTGAAAAGGTCAAGTAGAACTGCCGCATGTAGCGCAGATTCCGGATATTGAATCCTTTGCCAAATTCTGCCGTAAGCCGCTCCGAGATATATTTCAGCACCTGCTTCCCGTAGGCCGCCCGGTCATTCTCCCCACAGGACTCATAGATTGCTTTTCCAATATTCCAGTAAGCCGTCACCATGGCGGCGTTGACCGCCGTATAGACTTGCCGCTGTGCTTCGATCACATAGCCCCGGATGGAACGGTAGGTGTCCTCCGACTGCGGAGCGCTGGGGGCGTTTTTTATCAGTTCATCCATAATATATCCTTTCACTTTGCGCGGCGGGTATGACAACAGTCGTTTCCGAAGGTCAGTAAACATCTTTTCCAATACTTATAAGTATATGCTGTCTGCACAGAGATTTCAATGGTCTACACGAAGAGTTCCTGATTACATATCCCATCCTCTTCCCCACACCCATCATCTTTCCGCAGAATGTAGTGACTACGGAGTGCGTTTATAGTAGATTATCGTCTGCCCGTATGCTAAAATAAGAGAGAATCCGTGCTGGAGGTGTATGATGCAAACCATTATGATCATTGAGGATGATCCTGTTATCCGCGAGGAACTGACATTCCTGCTGGAAAACGAGGACTATCAGGCTTTGCCTGTATCGGATTTTGAAAATATCCTGGAGCAGGTGCGCTCTGCCTGCCCTGATTTAGTCCTTCTGGACTTGGGGCTACCCGGACGCGACGGCCTTTCCCTGTGTGCCGCCATACGGAAAATCGCGCCTATTATCGTAGTCACCAGCCGGAACTCTACTCTGGATGAGCTCCGGGCGTTGAACCTGGGCAGCGATGATTATGTGACCAAGCCCTACAACATCCCTGTCCTTCTGGCGCGGATCAAGGCCGTCCTGCGGCGGAACGGCGGCGAAAATGCGGAGCCGGATATTCTGAAGACGGCGGGGCTTCAGCTCAGCCTGACAAAGGGGACCGTGAGCGTTGCCGGGCAGACAGCAGAGCTGACCCGGAACGAACTGAAGATCCTGGCCCACTTGATGGCCCACGCTGGAGAAATCGTCCCACGGGCCGACTTGATCGAAGCGCTGTGGGACAGTCAGATCTATATTGACGACAACACCCTCAGCGTCAATGTAACCCGCTTGCGGAACAAGCTGGAGGGGCTGGGGATGCCGGACGTCATCAAGACCCGCCGGGGAATGGGGTATCAGCTATGACGGCAAGAGAATTTATCCTTGACAGACTTGGCGGGATGATCCTCCATATTGCGTTCCTCTTTATGGCTGCCGCGTTCCTGCTTGCAACAGGCACACAGTCGGGTGTCATCACGCTTTTACTGATCGTATGCCTGTTGATCTTTTTGGTGGAGCAGGCGTCTGATTTCTGGAGGACAAAAAGGCGGCTGAGTGAGCTGCAAGCAATTATGCAAGGCTTGGACCAGCGGTATCTTTTTACCGAGTGTGTGCCCAAACCNCAGGATCTCTATGAGCGCAAGCTGTTCGATCTGCTGCGNCTGTCGGGTAAATCCATGATCGANNCNGTATCNAACGCACAGGCNGCGCAAAAGGAGTACCGGGAATATATCGAGCAGTGGGTGCATGAGATCAAAACGCCCATCACGGCNGCAAAACTGATNTGCCGGAATACAGACAGCGANACGCGGCGCAAGCTGTCAATGGAACTGGCNCAGATCGACGCNCATGTNGAGCGGGCCTTGTTCTATGCCAGGACGGAAAANCCGGAAAAGGATTTTATCATCAGCAAGNTGNANCTTTCNGCNATATGCGAGGNNGCGATNCAGGCCCACAGGACCCTNCTGATCCAGAACGGCGTCCGGGTGGAAACAGAAAATCTGGACGAGANCGTCTATACGGACGGGAAATGGGTATCGTTCATGCTGGGACAGCTTTTGCAGAANGCCGCCCGGTANCGTGGNNAGAANCCCGTNATCACNCTNTCNGGCAANNGNCTGGGACGGCAGGTNCAGCTTNCCGTTCAGGACAACGGNATCGGTATCCCTGCCCATGAGCTGCCCCGCGTCTTTGACCGGGGCTTTACCGGAANGAATGGCAGGAGCCGGGGCGGGTCTACNGGCATGGGCCTGTACCTNTGCAANCGGCTGGCNGANGCNTTGGAAATCGGCNTGCAGATTCAATCNNCAGAAGGGNNNGGNACCTGNGTGACGCTCACCTTCCCGGCAGAGGCGAATCTTTCAAAAATGTAAGGAAACGCAATATCAATTCGATACCACCGATCCTTCTTTTGTGNTANCCTGAACNGGCAAAGGAGGTATCTGTATGCTGCAAGTACGGAATATCGAAAAATACTANGGNAGNAAGAACAATATCACCAAGGCNCTGGACCGGGTGAGCTTCGANGTGGCGGACGGNGAGTTCATCGCCATCATGGGCGCGTCCGGCAGNGGCAAGACCACNCTGCTCAACTGCATCTCCACCATNGANACCGTCAGNGCCGGGGANATCCTGCTGGANGGNGAGAGCATNGCGGANCTGCCCTCCGGTGAGCTGGCGAANTTCCGCCGGGAAAANCTGGGCTTTGTGTTCCAGGACTTCAATCTGCTGGANACNCTGACGCTGGAGGAAAANATNGGACTGGCCCTGACGCTCAATCATGCCGACCCTGGGGCNGTGCAAAANCANGTCAACCAGGTGGCCGCNCAGNTGGGCATCGGGGANGTNCTGGGCAANTTCCCCTATCAGGTGTCNGGNGGACAGAAGCAGCGNGCCGCCTGCGCCAGNGCCATGGTNGCGGGGCAGTCNCTNCTGCTGGCGGACGANCCNACCGGGGCCCTGGATTCCAGCGCGTCCAANAANCTGCTGGANATCATGACNCAGATGAANCNGGANATGGGCGCNACCATCCTCATGGTGACCCATGACGCATACAGCGCCAGTTACGCGGGGCGCGTNCTGTTTCTGAAGGACGGACGGCTGTTCAANGAAATTCTCCGGGGAAAGCGCAGCCGCAGCGTNTTCTACCATGAGATACTGGACGTGNTGGCCTTGCTGGGAGGTGACNTCAGTGACGTNNTCTAANCTNTCNCTCCGCAACGCCAANCGGCAGGCCGGGGACTATATGATCTACTTTGTCACCATCGTGATGGTGTGCGCGATGCTGTATGCCTTCAACTGCCTGGTGTTTTCACAGGAAGTTCACAATCTGTCCGGCATGATGGATAATATGACATTGACGATTGTACTGGCCAGTATCGCGGTCATTTTCATTATCGGATGGCTGGTATCTTACACAACNGGATTCATGCTGTCCCGCCGCAGCCGGGAGCTNGGAACCTATCTGCTGATCGGGCTGGAAAACAANCAGGTGGCCCGCCTGTTCTTTCTGGAAAACCTGTCGGTGGGCGGCGTCGCGCTGCTGTTCGGCATCCCGNTNGGCAATCTGGTGTATCAGGCGCTCCGCGCNATNCTGCTGACCATGTTCAGTGAGCCGTATCACTTTCATTACAGCTTTTCCCTGAAAGCCATTGGGCTGACGTTAGCTTACTTCGCCGCGATTTATTTTTTNGCGCTGTTCCGAAGCCGGAAACGNATCCGCCGCATGAAGATCTACGACCTNATTTACTTNGANCGGCAAAANGAGACGGANCTTGTGAAAAAAAGCAAAACGCGCAAGGCCCTGTTTGCTGTCTCTATCGTCTTTGGCGTTGTGGGNACNCTTCTGCTGATTTCGGGCGCGGGATTGCTGATTGGTGTCCTTGGCGCGGGATGTATCATCGTGTTTATCTATGGGTTCTTTACCAGCTTTTCCTCCGGNGTACCGGCCTGGTTTGACCGGGAACCGAAGCGGAAATATCAGGGACAGAATCTGATGATTTTCCGCACNCTGACCTCAAAACTNGCGTCAATGGGTATTGTTATGGCAACGGTTTCGCTGCTCTTTACCGCCACCCTGCTCACNGAGGGGGCCGGGATGGTGTTCAACGGCATCTTNCAGGGAAGGNTGGAGAGAGANGCTTTCGATCTGCTGTTTGTATCAGATCAGGAAGNCCATACGGAACTGTGCCGGGAACGTATGGCGGAGCAGNTTCCCCTGNCCNCCATCCGGCAATACAAGCTTTATCAGGGCATTGACGATTCCCTGGTCACATACCTGGAAAAAACTGCCGGATACTATCGATTCAGCTATGACCATGATTATAATAAGACCGTGCTTATGNCATACAGTGATTACGCCGCNCTGCGTGAAATGCTTGGACTGCCNGCGGCGGAATTGGAGCCGGACTGCTATCTCATCCACTGTATGTCTTATTTGGAAGAAGCATTAAACCAATGGGACCGGCCGCTTATNCTGGACGGGAAATCCTTGTCCCAGGGCAGGATTTATACAGAACANTTTGCTCAAAANAATTGGAACGGCAACGGCCATCAGGTTTTGCTGATNGNCCCGGATGAAGTCTGCGTTACCCGCCCGGTCNTNCGGTATGCTCTGGCCGCCATGACAGAATANAACATCACAGANGAGCAGTATGAGACGCTGCAAAGAAGNCTTTATGAGCGGGCCGCNGACGGAACCCACATCCGCAATGATGATTGGGACTATCTGTACTCGAAGGCGGGTCTTGTGCGCGATACTGCCGTATGGTCTGCGATGATGGTCTTTCCGCTTTTCTATCTGGCCCTGACCCTGGCCATGACGGCGGCCACTGTTTTAACGGTCCAGCAGTTAAGCGAGGCGGGACGTTACCACCGTCAATTTGAGTTNCTGCGCAAGCTGGGCATGGANATCGATGAGATGCGGCGGACGCTGTTCCGGCAGCTGGCAATTTACTATCTCATGCCGGTGATTCCGCCGGTACTGATTGCGATCCCTTTCATTTTAGACCTGTGCGGCGNGNNGGAACCGGGAACTATGGTAGGGGCCAGCAGCCCGCCGGTGATCCTGGCGGTNTCTCTGGGATTATTTTTCCTGGTGTACCTGATTTATACTGTGATCGCTTATGTCAGCATGAAACGGAATGTGCTGCCGGACAGCGGAAGNTGAAAACTGNGNCCNCTCCCACGNNTCCAATCCTTTGATTGATTGAAGCTCCAGAGATNCCTCTCTGGAGCTTCATAGTTATGTATCAGGGCTTATGGCTTCANCGGGCAGAAATCAAAGCCTTTTTCCATTTCCTCCGACAGNCGNACCAAAAANGCGCTGAGCAGGTCGATGCACCCCTCCAGGTCCTTCCAGCACCCCACCTCTACAGANCTGTGCATATACCGCAGAGGGATGGATACCAGCGCCATNGGGACGCCCTCACCCGCCCGGTTTACTGTGTCGCCNTCCGTCCCGGTACGGCCTGTGGCGATTTCCCANTGCANACCGATCCCCAGGTNGTCGGCGGTCTGTTTCAGCAGGGCNTTCATCTTCTTATTCACCGAGGANGCCATNCACAGCACNGGTCCGCCCCCTAACTTGACCTCNCCCGTATCGCTTGGCTTTGTGNCCGGGGCGTCGCTGGCCCAGGTGACATCCACCGCAANGGCGCAGTCCGGCTTCACCCGGGCAGCNGCATAATAGGCTCCCCGTCCGGTGGTNTCCTCGCCCACGGTGGTAGCNGCGTAAATGCCAATNGAAGCGCCTTTCGCGGCGGCCTGCCGGGCAGCCTCCAGCACAACAAAGGCGCCCGTGCGGTCATCCAGCGCCCGGCAGGTAAAGCAGTCATTGAGCAGCTCCCGTACCTGCACGTCCGCGCACACCGGGTCGCCTACAGAAACTACCTGGGNAGCTTCCTCCCGGGAATTTGCCCCAATATCTACCAGCAGGTCNGAGACCTCCGTCTTATCCTTCTTCAGCAAATCGCCGGACGTGACNANCACGCCGCTGACCATCTTTCCCTCATGCCAGATCTGCACTGGCGAACCAAGATACAGCCGGGGCCGCACCCCGCCCGCACCCATCAGGGAAAGCCTGCCGGACGCATCAATATGGGTCACCACAAAGCCGATCTCGTCAATATGCCCGCAGAGCAGCACCTTGCGCCTGGCCTCCGGATTGACAACGGAAATGGCGTTGCCGCTGGGGTCAGTCAGCTGTGCCCCGGCAAACTCCCTGCCATAGGCTAACGCCTTTTTCTGAATGGTCTCTTCATAGCCGCTGACAGACGGCGTAGTCAGCAAATCCTTTAAAAAGTCCCGGTTCATAATGTCTCCTCTCAAAATGTATTACAGCTCCCAGTTGATCGGTTCCGCCCCCATCTCCTGTAGGAGCTGATTCGTCCGGGAAAAGGGCCTCGAACCAAGGAAGGCTGGCACGTTTGCGCTGCCCTTTCCTGCTCCCAGCGGACTGGGATGGCTGCTGCAGAGGACCCTTTTGTTCTGCACTCCGTCAAGGGGCAGGCTGGAAACAAACGCCTGGGCCTGCCGTCCCCAGAGAATGAAGACTACAGGTTGCGGCAGGGCGGCACAGTTCTGAAACACGTCCAGAACAAAGTCCTGCCATCCCCAATTCTTATGGCTGTTTGCCTGCCCGTCCTGAACCGTGAGAACGGTATTCAGGAGGAGGACTCCTCTCTCGGCCCAGGGCGTCAGATCCCCGGACTCCGGCATCTTTGCTCCAATATCCTCCTTCATTTCCCGGAAGATATTCCGGAGGGACGGCGGAATGGGGATGCCAGGGTTGACGCTGAATGCCAATCCGTTTGCCTGCCCGGGACCGTGATAGGGGTCCTGCCCCACAATGACTACCCGGACCTGCTCCGGCGGGGTCAGCGTCAGCGCCCGGAAAATCTGGGACTGGGGCGGGTAGATGGTCAGCCCTGCATCCCGTTCGGATTGGGCCTTCTCTGACAAGGCCGCCGCCCTCTGTAAAGAATTTTGCGACAGAAGTTCAGACCATTTTTGCATATTTTTACTCCTTTGCCCCGTGCAGTCATTCCGCTTTCAGGTATGCCAGAATTTCCGCCGCATTGGTATCGGGCTTCACCTTGGGCATCACCTTTTCAATCATACCGTTCTCGTCGATCACAAAGGTGGACCGCACCACGCCCATGCTCACCTTTCCGTAGAGCTTTTTCTCCTGCCACACCCCATAGGCTTGTATGGCGGTCAGATCCGGATCAGAAAGCAGGATGAATGGCAGGCTGTGCTTCTCCGCGAACTTCTGGTGGGATGCCACGGAGTCTTTGCTGATGCCAATGACCACCGCGTTGATCTTTTTGAACTCCTCATAGGCTCCGGCAAAAGCACAGGCCTGACGGGTACAGCCGGGGGTATTGTCCCTGGGATAGAAATACAGCACAACTTTTTTGCCCGCAAAATCGGCCAGGGATATGGCATTTCCGTCCCTGTCCGGCAGGGTAAACTCCGGAGCTTTTGTTCCTACTTCCAGCATTTTGTTGTTTTCCTCCTTAAAAAACAGGTAAAACTGTAGGTCTTTCAGATTTCCAGGATCTTCTCAAAAGTTTCCCTCAGAATTTTCGATTCTTCCCACGGCGTATCACGCAACTGATCGTCTATAAACTGAAATACCTTCTGCGGCGACTGAATCGCCCATGTAACACCAAGATATGCCTTTGAGATAAGCCGCCGCTTTCCGATATATCGGTCGGCCTCCGGTGCGATCCCGTCTACAAACACCTTGCTTCGATCCACAATGTTTTTGTCATAAGGATCTTCCGAAATGGCACTGAGCAAAAGTGTCTCCAAAGCCCCCTCCCGATCCTTTGGGATAATCAGCAGCAAAAAATCCAACTGTTGTGTCTCATGGTAACCATTTTCATAGTCGTGGGTCACCCAAGCATTGTGCCTGGCGTTCTGCGCTATCAGGGGCAGTTCCCTCTGAATCCGCTGGAGGATCTCCACTTCTGTCTCATCGTCATGGTCTATTATCAGGGCAATTTTAGAAAATACAACCTCGCTTGAACTCTTGAGCGGCGGCGCGATCTTTTCATCAAAAAAGCATTGGAATCGGTTTTTGGAACCAACGGCACAGATCAGCAGATAATCTCCATCCCGTTGATACCAGTTGGCCGATTCCCCGTGAACCCTGTCCGCTTTGATATTCACACCGGGCGGACTCTTCTTCACAAAGCTCCAGCCGCAGGTGCGCTGAAGATAATAGCTCAGAAGAATTGCGTCAGTCTCGCCTTCGCAGAGGATCAGATTGTTCATATGCGCACCTCAAAATCAAAGGCATCTCGATTTTGGCGTACCTCCCGCCCGGACATATTCCGGATCAGCGTCTGTTCGCGGGTCTTCTTTAATGTCAGGACCGTAATATCGTCCTGTTCCTGCTGATCTTCATAGTCCTGGGTTGATAGCAGAGAATCAAAAGCCTCAATATTATGCGTTGTTATGAACAGCTGGATTTCAAACTTCTTGCACGCTTTTACCAGGAATCGGAAAATATCGTTGTAGTACTGAGCGTGGATCGCTGTCTCCGCCTCATCAATCAACAGAACGCCCCCCGCTGACCGGGCGATAGCGTTGGCCAGCATCAGTACACGCTTGATTCCATCTCCGTAGGTAGAGACCGGCATGATCCCCAACCGGTTGTGGTTGATATACTCCACCGGACGGTTTGTCCGTTCATTTTTCAAAATGAGCAGGTCGGTAATCTCCGGATCAAAAATCTGGATCACATGAAGGCAGATGTCCTTGTAGTACGGCTCTTTTACAATACGGTTGATAATCGTATTCTTCATATGATCCACCGGGGAAAGATAGAGCATATTCAGATATTCATGACGACTGACTTTTCGCCCGGTGATATCAGAGTACTCATGGAAAGAGATGCTTTCCCGTGTCTGGGTCCCGCCTGTCACAGCGGTAAGTACTCCGACAAAGGCTTCTGCCTCCGAGGGCAGATAAAGTATTCTTTTATAGGAAGAGGGAGCCCGAACCGACCGGAGCGCGTCACTGCTGTCCAAGAGGATGCGGGTCCATTCTCCGCTAACCGTACATTCTGCTTCTTCCTCCCATCCGCGTGACCAGACCCGAGCGGAGAGATGGATCAGCGGCTCTTCCGACGGCTGAGGAAAGAGGTTATAAAAGTTTTCATAGGTGGAAGCCTTACCTGTAAACAACGAGTTGTCCTGGTCCCGCAGCCGAGCGACCCGCAGAATATTTGAAAAATCAGTAGGATCCCGCAGCATCAGCAGCGCCTCCAGAACGCTGGTTTTTCCGCAGTTGTTGTCTCCAACAATCAGATTGATATGGTTCAGGTGTTCCGCTGTCAGATCCCGGATACCGCGAAAGGTATGGATATGCAGATTTTGAATATAAATTGCCATTATTCCTCACTCCCGCTGTCCAGAAACGTGATATTGAGCCGCCGGCCAAGGCCGTCCGCTATTTTTTTCAGGGTGGCTATGCTCGGATGGCTGCTCCCGGTCTCAAACTTGCTGATATTGGCCTGAGAAATCCCACATCGTTTCGCAAGCTCACCCTGGGTCAGATTTTCCTCCAGGCGGACCGCGATCAGATTTTCCGCAATCTCCTGGAAAATATCGTAATCCGGCGCTTCGTCCTCTGCATTCAGCCTTTGAAGCTGGACATGCTTCAACCGCTCATCTAAAAATTGCTGTAAATCTGCCATATGCCTCACCGCCTCCTGCTTTGTATGATATATTGAAAGTCACATGCTGTCAAGGAGAAATATGTTGAAAAAACAATATCTCATTCTCTGCAAGGAGGCCGATCTGTCTGCGCAAAGCTCACGGGTTTTTACGGATATCTTTTACTATGTACAACTCCACCCCATCCTCTTCTCCAACCCCATCATCCCCGCGCAGAACCTCTCCCACTGTTCCAACTTTATCAGTAACGGGTCGCCCTCGCGGATACGCATGGTGCGGCGGATCTCCTTAGGAATGACCACCCTGCCGAGGTCGTCGATTCTTCTGACAATTCCAGTCGCTTTCATTCTCGATTCCTCCCGTATCTGCCGTACCGAAGCACGGCAACTATATTGTAATCCTCTGGAAAACATGGATAGTATCCGCAGAACCTGGGAAGGTATGCAGAGTTTTGGCTGGATTTGAATGGCAATGGATTTGCGTTTAACAGTTGCGCGACGGGCAGGAAGTGTGGTACACTGATATAAAATCAGGAAAGGAGGCTGCCCTATGCACATTCCCGACTGCCTGACAACAGAAACAGACCTGCTGGATTTCGGCCAAGCCCTGGCAGAAGCACTGGCCCCATGCCCGGACTATGACGTATCTGAATGGCTCTATGTGCCCAATACTTATCAGGAATACCGTTACCTCCTGGGCACCCGCGGGGAGAGACCGCTGCTGTGCATCGGCGTGAATCCCTCCACCGCCGTCCCCGGCGATCTGGACAACACCCTCAAGAGCGTGGAACGGATCGCCCTGCACAACGGCTTTGACAGCTTCATTATGTGCAATGTCTACGCCCAGCGGGCCACCCGGCCCGGCGACATGGAGCGGGAGCTGAACCCCCGGCTCCACCGGGAAAATCTGGCCGCTTTTGCCTACGCACTTTCCCTCTCACCCACCCCGGCGGTCTGGGCGGCCTGGGGAAACATCATCGAGCAGCGGCCCTATCTCCCCATTTGCGTCCGGGATATGGCGGACGTCGGGCGGCAGTACGGCGCCCGGTGGTACACCGCCGGAGCCCGGTCCAAGCGGGGACACCCCCATCACCCGCTCTATCTGCGGAAGGACAGCGCTTTAGATGAATTTGATGTGGACGCCTATTGCGCCGGACTGTAACACACGGCAGGATATTTCCGATTAAGGAGTTTGAGAAGATATGGAACAGATCTACGTCACCGGCCACCGGAATCCGGATACGGATTCCATTGTCTCCGCCATGGCCTACGCCGCGCTGCGCAACGCCACCGGTGAGCGCCAGTATACCGCCGCCCGGCTGGGCCACCTCAGTGATGAAACTAAGCTGATCCTCAACCGCTTCAATTTTGACCCCCCTGTACTCATCCAGAGTATGCGCACCCAGGTGCTGGACCTGGACTACGACGTGCCCCCCATCCTCCACGAGGCGGTAACGGTGAACCGGGCCTGGTCCGCCATGGAGAAGGACAAGCACATTTCCGCCATCCCCATCACCGACGACGACGGACATCTCCGCGGTCTGATGACCGCCGGGGACATCGCCGCCTATGACATGGAAACCATCGAGACGCCCGAGCTGTGGGACGTGCCCCTGTTCAATATCCTCAGCGTGCTGGAGGGACAGCCCTTAGTGGAGCCCGCGGAGGCGGTCAACACCATCTCCGGCGAGGTAATCCTGGCCCTGCCCCAGTCCTCGGAGCTGCCGCCCTTCCGGCGGAAGGAGACCATCCTCATCTGCGGCAACCAGCCGGATATGCTGCGGCAGGCGGTAGAGTTCGGCGTAGCCTGCATTGTTCTCTGCCAGGCGGAGCTGCCCGACGACGTGCGGGACATGGCGAAAAGCACCTGCATCATTTCCACCCCTTATGACAGCTTCCGCACAGTCCGCCGCATTTTCCAGGCCATCCCCGTGTGCCGTCTGGCCCAGAGGGAGAACATCACCTCCTTCCACCTCACCGACTACATTGACGACGTGCAGGAGGTAGTCCTGGAGAGCCGCTACCGCAGCTACCCCATCCTGGACGACCAGGAGCGGGTGGTGGGCACCCTCTCCCGCTACCACCTCATCAAGCCCCGGCGCAAGCAGGTGGTGCTGGTAGACCACAACGAGGCGGCCCAGTCAGTCCCCGGTCTGGAGGAGACGGACATCCTGGCTATTATCGACCACCACCGTCTGGCAGACATCCAGACGAAGAATCCCATTTATTTCCGTAACGAACCGGTGGGCAGCACCTGTACCATCGTGGCGGGGATGTACCAGGAGCGGGGCCTGATGCCCTCGCCGAAGCTGGCGGGATTGATGGCGGCGGCGATTGTCTCCGATACGGTCATGTTCAAGTCTCCCACCTGCACGGACCGGGACCGCCGCATGGCGGAGCGTCTGGCCCACATTGCGGATCTGTCCCTTGACGAACTGGGGAGAGAAATTTTCTCCGCCTCCACGCCGGAGGACAAGCCGGTGGAGGAGCTTCTGTTTACTGATTTCAAGGAGTTCCATATTGCCGGGCATGATTTTGGCGTGGGACAGATCACATGTGT
The DNA here is from genome assembly GCA_014799915.1 of Oscillibacter sp. Taxonomy (GTDB): domain Bacteria; phylum Bacillota; class Clostridia; order Oscillospirales; family Oscillospiraceae; genus Pelethomonas. The sequence continues at coordinate 603 of JAAVHD010000066.1, read as the reverse complement.
GGATTCCGACCGCCAGCTTAAGAAGAAAGATGAATTTTTGAATCTGATGGAGAAGACTAAAGCGGAGCATGAGTATAGTATGATCCTTCTTATGCTGACGGATGTATTGCTGGAGGGGAGTAAGATTCTCTGTGTTGGCGGGGAGGATACTTTTCAGCAGGCATTTAATACGGAGCTGAAAGAGCATGAGGCGTTTCTTCCCCATGTCATGTCACGGAAGAAGCAAATTATTCCGATGCTTTCTGCCCTTTGGGGGTAATCTTCGCGCCCTTTGGGCGCGAACGGGACTTTCTTCTTCCGCCAGCCCGGGAGCTGCCCGCCCCCGGACCCCGGGCCTACTTTTGCCACGCGGCAAAAGTAGGCAAAAACGCGCTTGAACCTACGGTTCAAGACTCCCTCATTTATTACGGGGATAATTGTTTTTTGCGCTGATCCTGTAGTCCGTCCGGGCTAAATCAGATTTGGTAGCGATTTCGGCTGCGGTGGTTCTATTTTAGGATGTTGTCTTAGCCCCTACCGTATCACGCGAGGGGAGCTCCCGACGTGCTGGGTTGATGGTTTGTCGTCTATCGGTAATCTGTGTAGGGGCGCACAGTGTGCGCC
>JAAVHD010000065.1 GCA_014799915.1 Oscillibacter sp. | reverse complement strand
TGTCGTGACCTTCAGCAAGAACGAGTACACCATTATGGTGGAAGTGGTCAACGGTACGGCAGATCCTGTCGAGAGTTCCATCAAGGTCAAGCACAACGAGGACCAGACCATCACCTTCGCGGCGAACACGGATAAGACCTATGCGTTGGATACCGTGACGGTGGACGGCCAGGCGGCCGATCTGACCAATAGCGCTTACACCTTCAGTGATGTGAAGGCAAATCACAGCATCAAGGTTGTCTATGAGCCTGATGAGATCACCGATCCCGGCAAGGATCCCGATCCCGACAAGCCGGGCGACGGCATTCCCGACAAGTACCAGATTACGGTGTACTACACCGCAGTCAACGGTACGGTCAGCTTTGGCTCCGCTGTTGTGACCAAGATGAAGGATGGCGTTCCCGCTGAGGATGGTACTGCCACTTTGGCCGCCGTTCATATTCCTACTGCCAGCGCCAACGTCGGCTATGGCAACGGAACATGGAACACGACACCTGTGGTGGGCCTGACGGTGACGGATGGTCAGACGATGATCATCACCTTCACCCCCGTGCCGGGTGATTCCTTCACCCAACCCACTCCCCCCGTTCCCGGCAATCCCAGTGCGCCCAACTATCCCAGTAATCCTGGAACCACCATCAGCGACAATAATGTGCCTCTGGCGGCTCCTGGTCTGAACTCCACGGACCACTTCGATTACATCAAGGGTTATAGTGACGGCACGGTGCGTCCCGAGGCCAGTATCACCCGTGCGGAGGTTGCTACCATCTTCTTCCGCCTGATGACCAACGACTTCCGGACTGCCAACTGGGCTACGGAGAATGATTTCAGCGATGTGAAGAGCGGCGATTGGTACAACAATGCCATCTCCACCTGCGCGAATGCCGGTATCCTGAAGGGCTATACCGATGGCACCTTCAAGCCCAACAACCCCATCACCCGTGCGGAGTTTGCGGCTATCGCTGCCAGCTTTGCCAGTGAGGCGGTGCCTTCCGGCGGTATGTTCAAGGATATCGAGGGCCACTGGGCTCAGGAGAGCATTGAGCGCGCAGCTGCTGCGGGCTGGATCAAGGGAAGCAACGGTATGTTCCGTCCCAACGACAAGATCACCCGCGCTGAGGTCATTACTACCGTCAACCGTATGCTGGATCGTGTTCCCGATGCGGACCACCTGCTGGCGGATATGAAGACCTTCTCGGATAACACGCCTGACAAGTGGTACTACGCCGATGTACAGGAAGCCACCAACAGCCACGACTACGAGCGTGCTGAGGATGGCGTTACCGGCATCTGGACTGAGCTCCTGCCTGAGCAGGACTGGACCGCTCTTGAGAAGGCGTGGTCCACCGCGGCTGACGCCAACGTAGTTGACGTGGCCAGCAACCTGATGGGCGAGGACTCCGATGAGGATTCCACCGGCGATGGCGACGGAGAGGATATCACCGTCGATGGCGATGGTGACGGAGACGGCAAGTAAATTTTAGCGGCCCGGACAGTTTTGACTGACCGGAGACAAAAGGGGGGCCGGACGCATAAGCGTCCGGCCCCCTGACTATTGTGAAGCGGAGGGTGCTGGAGTACCTCTCCGGCAGAGTATTTTCTCAGGGAAATCAATTTTAGATGTGTAGGGCGCGACGACCTCGGCGCGCCGTTCTTCCAGCCCATCGGATCAGTCCTTTAGACGGCGGGCCGGGGTCGTCCCGCCCTACAAAATACGGTGTATGTGGCGCAAAATTGATTCCCCTGGTATTTTCTTTTTTTGCTATACCAAAATGTGAGGATTTGTGATATACTGTTCAGAACCATATGACAGAAACGGTTTGTAGTGCGGAGATTTGAACAGAAGACGATAGGAGGGGAAACTACTATGATTAGAATACTTTTCGTTTGCCACGGCAACATCTGCCGCAGCCCTATGGGAGAATTTATTATGAAGGACCTAGTGAAGAAAGCGGGGCTGGAGAAGGAGTTTGACATTGCCTCCTCCGCCACCAGCATGGAGGAGCTTGGCAATCCTGTCTACCCCAACGCCCGCCGGAAGCTGGCTGAGCACGGCATCGGCTGCGCGGGGAAGACCGCGAGGCAGCTGACAAAAGCGGACTATGGACGCTGGGATCTGCTGCTGGGGATGGACCAGGCCAATATACGGAATATGCGCCGGATCTGCGGCGGGGACCCGGATGGGAAGATCCATCTGCTGCTGGAGTACGCCGGACGGCCCGGGGAGGACGTGGACGATCCCTGGTACACCCGGGACTTCGAGACCGCCTGGCGGGACATCGAGGCAGGCTGCCGGGGGTTGCTGGAGCAGCTGCGGGCGGAGACAATAAAAGAAACGGCCCGATGAGGACATCGGGCCCTACAGAGGAGATCCATCCTGTAGGGCCCGTGCTCCCACGGGGCCGTTTTTCTGTTTCGTTTTACATCAGCAGATCCGGCAGGCACGCCGCTAGGAACATCACCGCTGCCAGCGCCAGGGCAAGGGCCATCAGCAGATACCGCCTGCGCAGTAAAAAGACAATCAATCGATCCTTCCTCATAAAAACGCCCTCCCCCACATAGTTGCTACAGCATATGCGCGGGGAGGGCACTTTATGTTATTCGCTGCCGATGATGGTGTATCCGCCCTCGCGCAGGAGACGGACGAAAGCGGCGTCATCCTCCGGCAGGGAGGGGGAAATGATCCCGCCGCGGCCAATCTCATCCGTGCAATGGCAGTCGGACCCGCCGGTACGCAGCAGGCCGAATTGTTCGGCATACTCTGCCGCCCGGGCATTGTGATTCTCGTGGCCCAGGTTGCGGTTCTGGACCTCTACGCCGTCGATATAGCAGGCGAAAGCGGGGGTGCAGCGCCCACGGTAGGGGTGGGCCTGGACGATCAGGGCTCCTGCGTCATGGGCTACAGGGGCGAAGGCGGCGATGCCCATACGGAAGATCTTTTCCGGGTCCGCAAGAAGCTCGTCGGGGTAGTTGTACAGCAGATAGTCGTTGCCGCACTCGTCAAAGCGCAGCTCCGCGCCCTTGTAGACCTTTATGCCCCGATTGGAGCATTCCTCCACCATCCGGCGCCAGCCCTCCAGAAAGGGGGTGACCATGTCGCCGGGGCGGGTGATGTCGATGTGGAGATACCGGAAGGTGTCCCGGCTGTAGTGGTCCGTGACGGCCACGGCGGCAAAGCCGGCCTTCGCGTAGCCCTCCGCCAGGGCGGCGGCCTCCAGGTGGGCGCAGGCGCTGGTGTGGACGGTGTGCATGTGGGTCTCGATCTTATATTCGCTCACAGCAGTTTTTCCCCCTCTACTTCACAAACTGCTCGATGGCCCGGTTCAGCTCGTCAATGGCGGTGCGGTCACGGGTCTCCAGGGCGTCTACGATGCAGTGCTCCAGGTGGTCCTTTAAGATCACCTTGCCGGTGTTGTTCAGAGCGCTGCGGACCGCTGAGAGCTGGACGAGCACCTCCGAGCAGTCTCGGCCCTCCTCCACCATGGCTTTCACCCGCTCCAGGTGTCCGATGGCGCGGGCCAGACGGTTTACTACTGCCCGGGTCTGGGTGTGGCTGTGGGTATGGCCGTGGGAGTGCTCGTGGGGTACGCCGTGCTCGTGCATGTAAGCGTGATCCATGGCCTCCTCCGGGGGATAGTACGTGTTTTCCTCGCTCATGGGCAAATCCCTCCTCTGTGCGGGCTGCGTTTGTCAACATTTTAACAGACATGGGCAGGGAAAGCAACCCCCGGCGGGGGATTTTTCTTTTTTCAGTTAGATCAATCGTATCTCGCCATCCACCAGTCTGGCCAGACAGGGCGAATACATATCGTCAAAGTGGTAGATCACATTTCCGATGTTCAGCACTGTCCCGGGATGTACCGTGCGGCACTTCATACTGTGGCTGCGAGGTTCGTCGGTATCCTGGGGCTGGAGCTCCCGCTCCTTCTCGACCGCCTCCAGCTTGGAACGGTTGAGCGTCAGCTGCATACGCATCTTAGCCATCCGGCTGTTCTTACCCGGACTGTTTGGCTGGCGCTCTGTCCGCTTCAAGGCGTCCTCCAGATCCTGGATCTCCTTGGTCAGCAGCTCATAGTCGTAATCCTCACAGGGCTGGCCGCCCAGGACGATGTCCGTCCGGTTGCCGATCCGCGATCCAACGATCCCGGCGTTGACCATTTGCCCGGCGTGGATCTTTCCGCCGATGATCTTGCCGTGGCCCGAGTGGACTGTGACCGTGCCGCCGCAGTAAACATCGCAGTTGATGATACACTCCGTCTCCAGATCCTGCTTGGCATAGATGCAGCAGTTCTCCAGGTATTTCGCGAATATACTCCCCTGCGCCCGCAGGACTGCCTGACTATCCCCCTGGACGCCCTTGACCACCACCAGGTCCCGGCCCGCCTCTATGGTGCAGGCTTCCACTACGCCGTCAATGGTAATGCTGCCCGTGGCCCGGACGGTAAAACCGCTGCGCACGTCCCCGCGGATGCACACATCGCCCAGAAAGCTGATATTCCCAACGGAAAAGTCCACGTTGCCCGGGATGTCCATGACAGGCTTTACCTGAAAGTTTTTGCCGCTGAACTCTACATGACCGGCCATTGAGGCCACCAGGGCCTGCCCGTCCTCCGAGAGCTCTGTATTCCGTCCCTTGGGGGCGGTGGCCGCCTTGCCGTCCTTGGCCGGGATCTCACGATCCTGGACGGTCCGGCCCGGCGTTCCGGCGGTCGGCAGGATGATGCGGCAGATCTCGCCGCCCTGCTCCACGTTGTGGATCAGGCCCAGATTGGTATAGTCCACCCGGTCGTTTTCGTCCGCTACCGGTTTGCGGTCCCGGATGCGGGGGAACTTTTCCAGGATCTGCCCATCCACGCCCGGCACCGGCGGCTGACCCTTGGCCGCGGGGAACAGCTTGAAGTAGCGGGCCGGGTCCTGCGGCAGCGTGTCCAGCAGCGCCTCGTCCACGCCGAAACGTACTTGCTGCTTCTCCAGGGCCTGCTTCAGGATTTCACGATCCAGCGGCTTCCCGTTGCCCACCGGCGGATAGACCAGTAGCCAGGCGGTCAGGTTATTTTTGGTCAGGAAGACGGTTGCCTGGGCATCCAGATCGGGAGGGGCGGGCGGTTCTTCCCCGTTGCTCTTCGGTGGCCGCGTCTGCTTGAGCCGCCTGCCGGCCGAGGAGGTGACCGCCATCAGCAGCCGCGGAAGTTCCACGGCCTTATTCGGCAGGCAGGGGCCCTCCGGCCCCTCCAGGGACAGCTCCGGATTTGCCGGCAGGCCGGTCTGCTCACGGTAAAGGGCGCACAGCGCATAAATGGCATGGTCCTCAGGCAGATCCAGACGATGCTGGGGCGGCTCCTGTGCCGGGACCTCCGCCACGGGCCGGACCGGACTATGCTTCACGGTTTCCGCTGCTTCCGGTTCTGCCGTCTCCACTGCCTCCTGGGTCTCAGGTTTTGTTTTGAACAATCGGGATAAAAATGAGTTCTTGATCTCCATGCTGCGTCCCTCCCTCTACGCTGGTCCACACGTTGACACCACTATATATCTTATTTTACCAGCAAGCAGGAGTATGGGCAAGCGGTTTTTGTAAAAAAGAGAGAAAAAGTGTAGGAGTTACGATTACGTGTGAGAAAAGGGGGAAAAGCCGCATCCTTCGTGCGGTCGTAAACTTATGCTTTTACGGATAGTGTTTCTACTTCTCTATTTCTGCATTATATGCCTTTAGCCCATTTATGGTGTGAATTATAAAAGCCTTATCGCGCATGGATAAATTAGCAATCAGGCTTTCTAGGAATATATCTGTATTTTCGTCATTGCCGTTTATATCTATATTGTCAGATAACAAGTAATTCATATCAATATCAAGCACATTTGCAATATTTATCAGTGTTTGCAAACTTACACTCATTAAATTTGTTTCAAGTTTTGCAACCGCATTTGTGGATATATTGATCTTTTCCGCCAGTTCGGCTTGTGTAAGCTGCGCCGCTCTCCTAGCAGCCTTGATTCTCTTTGCAATCATTTGATAATCTAACTTATACTTGCGCTCCATACTCAACCCCCTTTTACTCAATGATATATAGTCATTGACAAAAGATAAATTGAGTATTAGTAAAAGTAAGGTTGACTAGTACTCCATTTTCTGCTACAATTTACGGAGTATCCCAGCAAACAACAAAATTAGACGGAGGTTTAGACACAATGAAGAAACTACTGGCACTTATCCTTGCGGCGGCTCTGGCCCTCTCTCTGGTGGCCTGTGGCGGTGGGAAAGCGAAAGAGGACGCTGCGAAAAAAGCGGCTGAACTGCTTTCTGGGACAACATGGGGACATGCAACTGATGCTATACTTGGAAACCGCATTTATCATTTGCTGGTTTTTAGCAAAAGCAACGATGTATATGGTGATGTTGAATTTGCGATTCAGTACGGAGATACCAATACATTTCAGGCGAGGGGGCGATATACTGTATCAACAAAAGATGAGAATATCGTAGAGGTTAAGTATGATGAACAGTTAAAAGATGGTACATGGGGACCTGTTGAAGAAGGTCGGACAGATAGTGATAAATTCTGCTATGTCATCGACAGTGGAGAGATTACAGAATTATACCGTGTAGATAAAAACGGGGATGCTACTGATATATTTATAAAATTAGATTAAGGAATTAAATTGACGTAAGAAAAGGCGGCTAGTATTAACACTACTAGCCGCCTTTCCTCTATAGCAGTGTTCAAAATTGATGGTACCCGTCCTGTAGGGGCCGATGTCCACATCGGCCCCTACAATAGGTTGAGAACAGTATGAAAGAAGGCCTGGATCGATCCATACATGTGGATCGATCCAGACCTTTGCTGTGTTTTTGTAAAATGGGATCAGCCCCGCGCATCCTCCGGCAACGGCACGCTGGTGGCGTTGGGGTTGCAGCCCTTGGGGCCGAAGAAGTTCACTTTTTTCTCCGACAGGCGGATGGTCACTCTGCGGTTATAGATACTTTCGCCGTCCAGGCAGGTGACAATGTCACTGTCCTGGGACTCAATGGTGATCTCCCTGGCGGTGTAACACTTTGCGACACTGGGCAGGGTGTAGTACAGCCCCTTGGAGTAGGCCCCCACGAACCGCAGGAAGGCGACGCGGCTGACCTTTTGCACCACAAGGGTGTTGAGCACGCCGTCGTCCATCCGGGCCTCTGCCACGGGCATGAAGCCCCCGCCGTAGTACCGGCCATTGCAGACGGCGGCCAGGGCGTATTCGCCGGGCATGGGCGCTCCGTCCAGTGTAATGGTCCACTTGTGCCCCAGACTGCGGAGCAGGAAGTTGACCCCCAGGGAGAGAATATAGCTGCCCTGTCCCCCCAGCAGGGGGAGATCCCCGTATTTATGTACATCGTCCGCCACCTGGGCGTCAAAGCCGGAGCAGGCCACGGTCATGGCCAGCCGCCCGTTGCAGTCGATGGCGTCCAGCGGGAACGCGGGACCGTCCCACAGGTTCTCCGCGTCGGAGAACTGGGGGGCCATATCCCCGAAATTTTTCAGGAAATCGTTGCCCGTGCCAACAGGGATGCAAGTCATGGCGGCGTTATCGTACCCGGCAACGCCGTTGGCTACCTCGTTGATGGTGCCATCGCCGCCGCAGGCGTAGATACGCACCTCCTGTCCGGACTGGGCCAGGGCGCGGGCTGTCTCCATGGCGTGACCGGCGCTCTTGGTCAGGACGCACTCCATATCCAGCCCATGGCGGGCGGCAAGGTCCTTGGCCATCTCCATCAGGCGGACTGTGCAGTCCTTCTTCCCAGCGGTGGGGTTGATGATAAATATGTGCTTCATCATTTCCGGTCCTCTCTCACCTCAAAAAACTCCTGTGCCGCCGCCGCGTCCCGGCCAATCTGCTCCCGCAGGGCTTCCATGCTGTCGAAACGCTTCTCCGGACGGAGCATCTTCCAAAACTCCACCCGGCAGTCCGCGCCGTACAGATCCCCCGCCGTTTCCAGCAGGTGGCTCTCCACCGTCACNCCGCCGTCGGTGTCCACCGTGGGCCGCACGCCTACGTTGGTGACGGCGGGATAGATTTTTCCATCTACCGTCACCCGGGCGGCGTAGACGCCGAAAGCGGGCACCAGCTGGTGCTCGTCGGGGATCAGGTTCACCGTGGGCCGTCCCAACCGGGAGGTTCCGATCCGCTTGCCGTGGCGAACGGGACCGGAAATGGCAAAGGGCCGTCCCAGAAACCGGGCCGCTTCGTCCACCTCCCCCAGTTCCAGCAGGGCGCGGATATGGGTGGAGCTGACGGTCACGCCGNCCAGCGNCACCGCCGGGATNANGTCNCAGCCCATCCCCAGCNNCTCCGCCNGCNNNTNCAAGNNCGGCNGCNGTNCCCGTGNTTCTTGTGNCCNAAGCGGAAATCATGGCCCGCCACCAGCCATCCGGCGTGGTACTCCTCCTGCAGGAGGGTTACAAAATCCTCCCAGGGCATGGTCATCATAGCCCGGTCAAAAGGGACGATCAGCACCTCCATCCCGGGGAACATCTCACGGACCGCCTGCCGCCGCTCCTCCGCCGTAGTCAGCAGGGGCACCGGCAGACCGGTGACGAACTCCCGGGGCGAGCGGTCAAAGGTGAACATAGCGGGGGTCAGTCCCCGCTCCCAGCTTCGTTCGATGGCCCGGCGCAGCAGGGACTGGTGGCCAAGATGAACGCCGTCGAAGAAGCCCAGGGCGATCACTCGTTTTCTGTTATTCTCCATGGCTTCCTCCACCGGCGGATCAGCCGCCGAAAAAGTTCTTGACAGACCGCAGCTGCCCGTTCTCGACCCGGCTCAGGCAGAGAAATTCCTTCTCCCGGCTGTATACCCGCCAGCACGTCCCTGGCTCCAGCTCTGGGGCGGCAATGGGATTCCCGTTGCGCACCAGCGCCTCCGCCTTAGGCGAGGGCAGGAGAAAGATCGGACAGTCCGAGAAAAAGCAGTCCACCGGCAGGAGCGGCGCTCCGTCCTGGACCTGCTCCAGCGTCACTGCGTCCTCCAGAGTGAATCCCGCCGCCATAGTCCGGCGCAGAGAGCTCATGCAGCCCCCACAGCCCAGGGCCTGTCCGATGTCATGGCACAGTGTGCGGACATAGGTCCCCTTGGAGCACCGGACCCGCAGCAGATACTCCGCGTCCCCCGTCTGCTCCATGATCTCCAGCNCGTGGATGGTCACGGGCCGGGGCTTCCGCTCCACCTCTTGGCCCTTACGGGCCAGCTCGTAGAGCTTCTTCCCCTTGATCTTGATGGCGGAGTACATGGGCGGGATCTGCTCGATTGCCCCGGTGAACCGGGGCAGGACCGCCGCAAGGGNTTCCCGGTCTGCTGTGACCGGGTGTGTTTCCAGCACCTGGCCGGTGCTGTCCTGGGTGTTGGTGACAACGCCCAGACGCAGTCCGGCCAGATACTCCTTGTCACTTTTTTCGGCGAACTCCACCGCCTTGGTGGCGTTCCCCACGAATACGGGCAGCACGCCGGTGGCCATCGGGTCCAGGGTCCCGCCGTGGCCCACCCGCTTTTCCTTCAGGATGCCCCGCAGCTTGGCGCATACGTCCATGCTGGTCCAACCGGCGGGTTTGTCGATAATAATGATCCCGCTGGGCATTTTATTCAGCGGGCTGGGTATCGTCGTTCGAATACATGGCCTCGACGGCTTCCTTATACTTGGCAAAGAACTCGCCCACATTGATGCCATCCAGCTTGTCGCTGCGGACCAGGGTATCCCGGGCGGCTTCCAGCTGGCTGTCCATATAGATGGCCAGATTCTCGTCGGCCACGGTGGTCAGCTGGGCCTCGGTCAGCTCCTTGCGCAGCAGGATATGATAGCCGTAGTCGCTCTCCACGATGCCGCTGATCTCACCGGGCTTGAGGGCAAAGGCCGCGTCCTTGAACTCCTGCACGAAATTGGTATCCGGGTTGATCAGATAGCCTGTCTCCGACGCGCGGCCGGGGTCCTCACAGTACTCCTCGGCCAGTTGGGTGAACAGGGCCTCTACGTCGTCGCTGGCCTGGAGCTGGGCCAGAAGGTCCTCGGCCTGCTCACGCTTGGCCTGGATCTCCTCCTCGCTGAGGGGTTCGCCGGTCTCGGAATCGGTGGTCATCAGCAGGATATGGTCCACATATGCGTTGTCATCGGTGGGCGCCTGGTAGAGGTCGCTGGAGGGGTCCTGGGCCAGCTCCAGCAGATGCTGGTAGAGGCAGCCGGAGGCGGAGACACGGTCAAAGCTGGCCTCACTGATGCCCATCTCGCGCAGGTTCTGCTCATAGGCCTCCTGGCCGCCCAACTGCTCAATATAGGCGGCCTTGTCCTCAGCCAGCTGGGCGTTATCCTCGGCGGTCAGACTGATATTATGCTTAGCGGCCACATTTTCGATAATCGCATAGGACAGGGCGTTGTCCTCCGCCTGCTGCCGGGCAAAATCACCGGCGGGCTGGCCCTCCAGGTCGCCGTCCCACAGGATAGAGCCGTCCTCATTGACCAGTTCGGTGTACATGCCGTAGTAGGCGCTGAACATATTCAGCTGGTACTCCAGGTTGCTGCAGGAGTAGGTCAGCCAGTAGAGGTACAGCTCCATGGGAATCTGGTTTCCGTCGGATTCCAGGGCGGTTTCGCTGGGGTCCATATTCAGCAGCTGGGTGTAGATGTTAACGTCGCCGCCTGCCGGGGTCTGGGGCTGGTCCTGGGTCTGGTTGGGCTCGCCGGACTGATCCGGCGTCTGGTCAGAATTGCCGCAGCCCGCGCACAGGCCGAGGATAAGGATCAGGGCTAACAGCCCGCTGATTGCTTTTTTCATTGGATCGTTTCCTTTTCATCTTAATAAATAGTATCCGCTCCTGCGGGAACACATACCTAGTCATCATACCACGCTTTTGTCCGGGATACAATGCTTTTCTCCCGGGAAGATTGTAAATTTTCTGTTTTTTTCTCAAAAAGAAGGGCCCGGAAGACGCTCACGCGCCCTCCGGACCCGCAATTTTCTACATCTGCACGACTTCCTCCGCCGGTTTCTGGCAGGGGGTAATGGACTTCACATGCAGCACGGGGCCATCCCCCTCATAGGGGTCCCAGTGCTCCACCGCCACCTCGGCGGTGACCTCCACCCATGCCCGCTCAGGGATCTTGCTCACATCATATCCGATGCAGGCCAGTGCCAGGAAGGTCATGTCCTCGGCGCAGCAGACCATGGCGAACCGCCCGGGGGTGAAGTACCGGCCATACTTGGGGGGCTTGCACATGATGGCCCGGTAGACCACCGTTTTTCCGGCGTACATCTCCGGGTTATCCATGATCTCCACGTACCATAGGCCGTAGTCCTCGTCGGAGATCTTGATCACCGGCTGGTCCAGATCGAAGGCGGAGACGGTGCCGTCCATATAGTCCTCGCTCTGGCCGTCCTCCCGCTCCAGATAGATGTCCGCGCGGCGGTTGATGAGCCGCAGGTTCTTCTGCCGCAGGGCGGTACAAAGCTCGTTCGTGCAGCGGTTGATGCAGATCATGTCCGCGTTGCGCAGCTTCTCCGCCATCAGGGAGGCCATGTTTTTGGTATACATCTCAAAGGTGGGGCCCTCTACGGTGGCGATGATCTGGTAGAGCACCCAGCTCTGGGGCATGGAGTTGACATAGAAGTCCTGGATCTGCCACATGCCGTTGTACTCCACGATGATCTGAACGGCCCGGCACTTTTTCCGCTCCGCCTCCAGGAACTCCGGCGTCAGCGTCTCCAGATCGTCCACGGTGACCACGGTGACGTTGTGCAGCAGCTTTTTGTCATACTCCACCTCGCCCTCCTCGCAGCACAGGAGCATGGTCCGGTCATCCATGGCGAAGCCGTCGGAGAGGATGCCGTTGATAAAGGAGGTCTTGCCGCTGTCCAGGAATCCGGCAATGAGGTAGACGGGATACACTTTCTCCTGGGCCATATTACACCTCAAAGAGGGCCTTCAGCCCGGCCTCGTCCAGCTTGCCGCCGATGACGCACAGCCGCCCGGTGTAGTCGGCGGGGCCGGTACGGACCTGGTGTTCCTCGGGGACGTAGTCGAAGTGGAGCCAGGTGCCATCGCCTGCGGGGACGATACCCTTGGCACGGAGCACCGCGCCGTACTTTTCGCTGTCCAGTTCCGTCAGGATGCTCTCCAGCTTCTCGGCGGTAAAGGTGTGGGTGGTCTCCACGCCCCAGCTGGTGAACACTTCGTCGGCGTCGTGGCCGTGGTGATGGTGATGATGGTGGTGATCGTGACCGCAGCCGCATTCATCGTGATCATGGTGGTGATGATGCTCATGATCGTGGTCGTGCTCTTCGTGATGGTGCTCATGCTCCTCGTGATCGTGATGATGGCAGCACTCGTGGTCATGGTGATGCTCGTGCTCCTCATGCTCATGATCGTGATGGTGGTGATGCTCATGCTCCTCATGGTCGTGGTCATGATGGTGATGATGGTGCTCGCCGCAGACGGGGCAGACGTCATCTTCCTCCTCGGCCAGCAGCTCGGCGGCAAGGGTGTTGCCGTTCTCCATGGCGGAGAGAAGCTGCGCGCCGGTGAGCTGATCCCAGGGCGTGGTGACGATGGGGGCCTTCTCGTTTTTCTCACGCAGCAGGGCAACCGCAGCCTCCAACTTTTCACCGTCCAGCTTCTGGGTGCGGCTGAGGATGATGGCCCCGGCGTACTGCACCTGGTTGGCGTAGAACTCGCCGAAGTTCTTCATATAGACCTTGGCCTTGCTGGCGTCGGCCACGGTGACCGCGCAGCCCAGCGCCATCTCCGGCACCTGCTCCGCCACGTCCTGCACCGCCCGGATCACGTCGGACAGCTTGCCCACGCCGGAGGGCTCGATGAGGATGCGGTCGGGATGGAACTGCTCCATGACCTTCTTCAGCGCCTTGCCGAAATCGCCCACCAGGGAGCAGCAGATGCACCCGGAGTTCATCTCGGAGATCTCCACCCCGGCGTCCTTGAGGAAGCCGCCGTCGATGCCGATCTCGCCGAATTCGTTCTCAATGAGGACGATCTTTTCGCCCTTGAGGGCTTCGTCGAGGAGCTTTTTGATCAGGGTGGTTTTGCCCGCGCCTAAAAAGCCGGAGATCACATTTACCTTTGTCATTGGGAATACGCCTCTTTCCAAAATAATATCGTATTTATCATAACCCTTTTTCTAAAAAATGCAAGAGGGTTTATGAGAAAAAGCGGCGTATAAGACGGCTTTTATTATCCAGTCCAGGGGGCGGCGGCCGTCAGGGATAGATCCCCAGCCGGTCTTTCGCCTCTGCCAACCAGGGGCGTTCCACGGTTGTTCCGTGAAAAGGGTCCTCTCCCGGCTGTGCGCCGCGCCTTTCCGCAAGGACCCGCTTCCTCTGCTCCTCGGTGAGCTCGCTTTCGAAGATGGTCTGCCCGTCTATTTCCAGCATCTCATCTGAGCCGTTGATCGCCGTGCCGGCGGCCCCAAAGTCGTCCCCTATACAGAACTCAGCCCATCCGAAGTTCTCCGGGGTCCCGCCCACGATCATATAGCCCTCTATACCGGAAATGGGGTCGGTGCGGGTATAGATATAGGGCGTCTCCTCGTCCACCAGATCGGTGATGTCGGTCTCCTGCCCGTCCACGATAAGCCACATCCGCCCGTCCCTGATTTCCACAGGGCAGTAGCTGCTGTCACCGCAGGCGAAGCGGGACCCATACGCATCTATAGAGAACGAGCCGCCGTTGGCAAAGTGGTACGGAGACCGCCCCGGCACCCCTGACGCGACGCACAGCAGTCCTCCCAGCACCAGCGCCGCCGCTAAAACCAGCTTTGCCGCGGGGAACCTGCGCCGCCGGGGCTGAGTCAGCAGGGCGGCGATTTCCACTTTTTTTTCGCCGCTGAGCATAATCTGGCCCATCATGCGACTGTACTCAGTCTTCATCGTCATTCAGCTCCTTTTTCAGGATAGCCCGCGCCCGGGCCATCCTTGTCTGTACTGCTGTGCGGGAGATGTGAAGGATATCCCCGATCTCTCCTTGATCGTAGCCCTCCCAGTAGTAGAGGTGGACCACCGCCCGGTATTTGGGAGGCAGGGCCATCACCGTGTCCCAGAGCGCCCGGTCCGGGCCGTCCGGGAAGGGGAGGGATTCGTCCAGTTCTCCCACGTTCCGCCGCCAGAAGGATCGCAGCTGGCTCCTGCACAGGTTGGCGGCGCAGGTGAGCAGCCAACTCTTTTCCTTTCCCGGCAACAGAACGTTTTTCCCCTCCGCCAGACGGAGGAACACGCTCTGGCACACGTCCTCCGCGTCGGCGCGGACGCCCAGATAGCTGTAGGCCAGACGGAACACGTCGTCGCCGTATTGGCGGAAAAGCTCCGTCAGCTGTTCCGGGTCCATTGCGGTCACCTCCTTTTCGCGGTTTCACCTATATAACGCCTCGGCGGGGCGGATTATCACATAGGGTGGGCAAATTTTTCATAAAAACGCGGCTCCGTGGATCTCCACAGAGCCGCGCTTTGTCGTCAATGCTTTTTATCTTCTCTCTCCAGGATATACAGCCTGCTGCCGCAGTCCCCCATGACCCGGGTCTCGCCGTCAAAGCCGGTGCCGGAGAACCCCTGCTTGAGCCACACGCCGCACTTCACCAGCACATCACCGGAGGCTCTGATGTTTTCCTGCTCTCCCGGCAGCGCTACCCTGGACGCCGCCCTGTCTACGAAGGAATTGGGCCGGATGCGCAGGGGGGAGACCATGTTCACCAGGGAACCGAAGTCCCCCAGCTCCACCGGCGAGGGCCGCACGGACAGACGGTACACGTCCTTGGGCGACAGCCCCCGGGCCAGCAGCCGCAGGGCGGGGGCATTGGGCCGGTTCTCCTGCTGGAACAGGAAGGTGAGGGCCTCCTGGTAGTCCCCGGATACGGCCATCATCTGCCACATGCCGTCCTCTCCGCCCCGCAGGCGGTGGAAATGGCCGTATTGCAGGGTGTCCCGGTACTTCTTGTAAAAGGCGATCTGTCCCGCCACTTTTGTCTTCTCCCTGTCCGTCAGGCTGCCCAGGTCCAGCTCGTAGCCCAGGAGTCCCAGGGCCGCCACGTGGAACCGGCTGTCCAGGGGCGTGGTGCGGAGGGTCTGGTGGTTGGGGCTGGCGCTGACATGGCAGCCCATCACCGACTGGGGGTAGCCGAAGCTGGCCCCGTACTGAATGCGGCAGCGGCACAGCGCGTCGGTGTTGTCCGACAGCCACACCTGGGGCATATAGGACAGCATCCCCAGGTCGGTCCGGTTGCCGCCGCTGGAGCAGGCCTCGAACAGGATCTTCGGGAAACGCCCGGTCAGCTCCTCCAGCACCCGGTAGAGCCCCAGGACGTACCGGTGGCGAACTTCCCCCTGCCGATCAGGAGGCAGGGCGGCGGAATATGTGTCCGTCATGATCCGGTTCATGTCCCACTTCACATAGGCGGGGTCCGCTTCGGTGAACACACCGGAGAGAACTTCAATGAGATAGTCCTGCACCTCTGTCCGGCCCATGTCCAGGATGTACTGATTTCTTCCCACGGCCTGGTTAGGATGGCCCAGGATCCAGTCCGGGTGAGCTCGGTAGAGCTGGCTGTCCTCGCTGACCATCTCCGGCTCCACCCAGAGGCCGAAATCAATGCCCAGCTCCCGCACTTTGTTCGCCAGACCGCCCAGTCCATCGGGGAGTTTTTTCTTGTGGGTGATGTTCCAGTCCCCCAGGGAGCAGTTGTCGCTGTCCCGCTTGCCGAACCAGCCGTCGTCCAGGACGAACAGCTCCGCTCCCAGGTCCCGGCCTTGCCGGGCAAGGCGGAGGAGGTCCTTCTGGGTGAAGCGGAAGTAAAAGCTCTCCCAGCTGTTTACCAGCACGGGCCGCTGCCGGTACTTCCACCAGCCCCGCACCACATGCTCCCGGACGAAGGCGTGGAGGTTGGCGCTCATGTCGTCCAGACCCCAGCCGCAGGTCATAGCCGCCTCCGGGGAGGTAAGATCCTTCCCCGGCTCCAAAAGCCAGGTGAAGCCCTCCGGCTGTACGCCATGGAGGAACCGCAGCTTGCCGTAAGGGTTGCCGTCGGCGCACTCGAAGTGGTCCCCGCTGTAGAGCAGATGGAAGCCGTAGCAGTCCCCCTGGTCCTCGTCCGAGCCCTTTTTCCGCAGCATGACGAAGGGATTGGCCCGGTTGGAGGACGTCCCCGTCCGGCTGCCGCTGACTACAGTCCCTGGGCCGCAGGGGGTTTCCGTGATCTCAAACTCCCGGGCCCACGTGCCCGTGAAGGACGTGAAAATGTAGTCCTGATCAAGGAAGTCAATCTGGTTGCTTAAAAGGCGGGTCACCGTCACCGGCTCCTGGCCCAGGTTGATGAGTCGGGCGGAGCGGGTGATGACGTCGCAGTCGTCGAAGGTGGTGTACAAAAGCTCCAGCCGCAGTTCGCCGCCTTTCTCCAGCAGATTCAGACGCAGGGTCCGGCAGTTCCCGGTCTCATCGTAGGCCGAGGGCAGGCCCGTCAGCGCGGGTTTTTCTGTGACGGTCTCTGCGCCTTCATAGCGGAAATCCACCGTTCTGCCCGCAATCCGGACCATGCTCTCCCGCAGGTCCCCCAGCCCGGGGACGGAGACCTCCAGGGCCATGTCCTCCAGGCACACGCCGTCCCACCCGGCGGAGTTCCCCGGCATATGCCGGACCTGGGGAACCAGCGCCCCCCAGCCGCCTGCCAGGTCCAGGCGGCGGCCATAGTATAAATGCTGCAAAAATCCCTCCTCCGTCACCCAGAAGCAGTAGGTGGTCCGCCGGGTCTCCAGCAGGAAAAAGTTTTTCTTCATACGGATCATGGGTGTCATCCCCCTTTCTCTGTTGCCTCCATTTTACCATTGGAGTGGGAAGAAATCAACTGCATTACAGTTGTGGAGAACGGCGGTGCGGCAGTGTTGGAATTTCCCCTTGAAATCATTCCGGTAATCTGGTAGAATAAAGGTATCAAATAAAAGGGGGCGGCAGTATGCCAACTGAAAACGAGCGGAAAGACGTGCAGAAGGCCATGGCGTATGATCTGCTCAGGATATTAAAAGAGGAGCCGGGGAAAACCTACACCTACGAGGAGCTGGAAAAGCTGATCGACGCTTACATCTCCGGTTTGAAGCAGTGACCCAGCCGCGAGACAAAAGCCGGGGGCGATTTTTGCCCCGGCTTTTTTGGAAAATAAAATCTAATATTTTTTTCAAAACCCTCTTGTAATTCAAAGCCAAGTGTGCTATACTAAGTTCAACTTAATATTGGAAGGAAGTGATAGCAGTTATGACAGTACCTTTCACCGGTGTCGATATTGACGACATGATTTTCGGTGAGCGCGAGACCTCTATCAGTGAGCGGTAACCTTTTTCCCGGCAAAATAAATCGGAAAGGCCACGCTGAGGGCGTGGGTTTTTTATTTTATGAGCCAAATCGTGTTCACCTCCGTCGCAGACGCAGACGGAAGCCCCGATCTCTGACGAATGATCATCATTCTCAAGAGATCGGGGCTTTATTGCGCCCTTTTATGAATTTACAGGATGAATCCGCCGTCCACCGTCAGAACCTGACCGGTGATGAAGTCCGCGTCCTCCCGGGCAAGGAAGGCCACGGCTTTGGCGATGTCCTCCGGCGTGCCTAGCCGTCCGGCGGGGGTTTGGTCTACGAGGGCGGCAATCGTCTCCTCTCCCAGACCCTCTACCATGTCGGTACGGATCACCCCCGGCGCGATGCAGTTGACCCGGATATGGGACGGGGCCAGCTCCATGGCCAGGGATCGGGTCAGCCCAATCACTGCCGCTTTGGACGCGGCATAGGCCACCTCGCAGGACGCGCCCCGCAGGCCCCAGATGGAGGAGATATTCACGATGCACCCCGCCTTCTCATGGAGCATGTGGGGCAGCACCGCCTGGATGGTGTGGAACGCGCCGTCCGCGTGGACGGCAAACATCCGCCGCCACAGTTCCTCCGGGGTGTCCTGGAACAGATCGTTCTGGGCGATGCCTGCATTGTTCACCAGCAGGTTTACAGGGCCGAGGGCCGCTTCCACTTTCCGGATGGCGGCGGTGACCGCCGCCCGGTCCGCCACGTCCGCCTGGACCGCCATGGCCTCGCCGCCCTGCTGCCGGATTTCGGCGGCCAACGCCTCCGCCTGCTCTCGGGATTGCAGGTAGTTGATGCCCACGGCGTAGCCTTCCGCCGAGAGATGGCGGACGATGGCCCGCCCGATGCCCCGGCTCCCGCCGGTGACGAAGGACGTTTTTCCCATAGCTTACTCCTCCTCTAACTTCCAGAGATGCTTATCTCTCCGGAACACCAGACAGACCAGCACCCCTGCCGCCGCGATAATCAAAAACAGCAGCGCCGCGCCGCTTCCTTTTCCGCTGCCCAGCAGACGAACCAGTACCGCATCCGCCGTCAGACCGGCCATGTAGGGCTCGCAGACCTTATCCACCAGCCAGCCGCCCAGCAGATAGCCCATCGGAATGGTGAAAAATTGCAGTGTATTCCGGGCGGCATAGACCCTGCCTTGCAGCTCCACCGGAATGTGCAGCCGTAGCAGGGCATCCAGGTTGGTGTTCATTACCGGGATGAACAACCAGCCCAACACGGCCCCCGCGTACCACACCCCTGCCTGACGGCCCAGGGCCAGCATCAGGTTTTCCGTGCTCATGGAGAACAGCAGACTGTTGCAGATCACCCGGACCCGGCTCTTCGGTGCGGGCAGCAGCGTCACCAGCAGGCTCCCCGCCAGATTGGCGACCCCGGTGAACGTCTGCAAGATCCCCAGTTCCGCCTCCCCGCCGCCGGGGCGTGACAGCACCATGGCGGGCAGAGTGGCGTTGTATACGCTGGCGATCAGGTTGATGGCCGCCAGGAACAGGATCATGTCCAGTACGCCCCTGTGGCCGCCCAGCCACCGCAGCCCCTCCCGGGCCGATTGCAGCAGGTCCGTTTTCTCCGCCGCCTGTCCCTCCGGAATCCGGATGAACAGCAGCAGGCTTCCTACCGCCGCGGCACAGGTGACCAGATCGAAGGCGATCACCGCTTCCAGCCCCAGCAGCGTCAGCATGGCCGTCGCCAGGATCGGGGACAGCAGCGTCACCAGGGAGCTGGACAGGCTCCGCAGGCCCGCCACTCGCTGGACCTGCTCCTTCGGGGTCAGCCGTGTGACGGCCACCTCTCCGGCGGGCTGCTGGAGGGTGTTCATCAGGCCGTTGAGGGTGTTGATACCGTAGAGGTGCCAGATTTCCAGCCGTCCGGTTTGCAGCAGCACCAGTACCGCCACTGTGGTCAGCGCCGCGAACAGGTCGCAGAGCACCATGGTTTTTTTCTTGTCCCAGCGGTCCGCCAGGCTTCCGGCGAAGATGCTCAGCAGCACGTAGGGTGCGTAGGAACAGACTGTCAGCCCCGCCGTGGTCAGGGCGGAGCCCTGCTGCTGGTAGGTCCAGATGACCAGCGCGAAGCTGGTCATGGAGCTTCCAAGGGCCGACAGGCCCTGGGTGCTCCAGAGAATCAGGAAGGCTTTTAATCCCTTCAAAGGGTTATTTTTGTTTTTCATTACAGACTCCTCATTTTTATTTTTCAATAAAAACGCAAAGTCTGTCCGAACACTGTTTCGTTATGATGGTTTTTTCGTTTCAGCTCCATGCCGTCCTGTTCGGATCAGACCTTGCATGGAGCGTTGGCAATGCAGAGGGGCAGGGTCATAGTTTCACTTCCTTTCTTCTCTGCCGCCCTTCGGGCGGTACGATAGTTGGTTCTCCACCTAGCCCGGGACCTACGCGGCCCCGGACTCCGCGCCTTCTTTTCGTTCGCGCGAAAAGAAGGCAAAAGCGCGCTTAAACCTGGCGGTTTAAGAATCCCTCATTATTACGGGGGTGTTTGTTTTTTTGCGCTTATCCTGTAGTCCGTCCGGTCTAAACCGGATTTGTTAGCGGTTTCGCCTGCGGTGGTTCTATTTCAGGATGTTGACTTGGTCCCTACCGTCTTAACTCGGGAACTACCGGGGTGCAGTGGGGGCGGCGGGTTCTTCTGCCGGATGTGCCCATTGATATACGGCTATAGCCGCATTGCTGGGCACAACTGCCTGCAATTCCTCCAGGGATGCCTCCTTGATGGCCTTCAAACTCTTGAAATGCTTTAACAGGGCCGTACGACGGACCTCCCCTACGCCGGGAATGCTGTCGAGCGTAGAACCCTTTACACTTTTTCCGTGGCTCTCCCGGTTAAACGTGATGGCGAAGCGGTGGGTCTCCTCCTGGATTCGCCCGATCAGAGAAAACACCACCTGTGTTCCTTGGATGCCGATCTCACGCCCCTCGGGCGTGATCAAAGCTCTTGTGCGGTGCCGGTCGTCCTTCACCATGCCAAAAATCGGGATGGCCAGTCCAAAATGTTCCGTCACCCTTCTCGCTACCTTGGCGTGCTGTTCGCCGCCGTCAATGAGCATCACATCCGGCAGAGGCATAAATTTCTTATCCTGCTCCATATAATGGGTGAGCCGCCGGGTCAGGACCTCCTCCATGGACTTATAATCGTCCGGGTGCCCGTCCAGTCCTTTGATGCGGAACCGTCTGTACCGCTCTTTGGCCGGTCTGGACCCATGGAACACCACCATGGAAGCCACAATATCCTCCGCGCCGGTGTTGGAAATGTCGTAGCTCTCCATCCACTCCGGAGCCTCCGGAAGGCCCAGCATCTTCCCCAGCAGCTCCAGCGTCTTGTCGCTGCGCTCCTGATTGGTGGTCTGGCGCTCGGCCTCTTCTTTGGCATTGGTGGCCGCCATTTGCAGCACCTGGGCCCGCTCCCCCCGCTGGGGGACCCTGAGAGTTACCTTATGCTTTACCTGTTCCGTCAGGAGCTGTTCCAGAACCTCCTGGTCCTCGATCTCTGTTGGGATACAGATCTCCCGGGGCACGATGGATTTGCCGCCGTAGTATTGCAGCAGCAGGGCAGACAGGATTTCCGGCTCCTCGTCCAGTGACGCGGCGAAAAGCTCCGCCTCCCGGCCTGTCAGCTGGCCCTCCTCGTAGTGGAGCACCGCGAAGCAGCACTTGGCCCCCAGGTACAACCCCCACACGTCCGTGTCGGCGCAGACCCCGGCCAGCACCTTCTGCCGCTTGCTGAGCACCTTGATGGCGGCGATGCGGTCCCGGAGGGCGGCGGCCTCCTCGAACTTCCAGTCCTCCGCCGCTTTCTGCATCTCCTCCTTCAGCTGGGCCGTCACCGTTCGGACCTTGCCCTCCAGCAGCTGCACCGCCAGATCGATCCGGCGGTTGTACTCCTCCTGCGACATCTCTGCCCGGCAGAAGCCGTCGCACCGGCCCATGTGGTGGTTGAGGCAGGGACGCTCCTTCCCGATGTCCCGGGGGAAGGTCTTGTTGCAGGTGGGCAGGTGAAGGGCTGCCTTTACCGCATCCAAAGCGCCCCGAGTCTCATGCCGTCCGCCGTAGGGGCCGTAATACCGGGCTCCGTCGTCATTCACCCGGCTGGCAATGGAGAATTTGGGATAAGCCTCCCGGCTCAGGCGTACAAAGGGATAGCCCTTGTCGTCCTTGAGCAGGATGTTGTACCGGGGCATGTACTGCTTGATGAGGGCGTTTTCCAGCACCAGGGCCTCGAACTCGCTACCTACGATGATGGTGTCGAAGGTGTCCACCAGATTGACCATGGTATGGGTTTTGATGTTGTGGCCCCGGCCCGCCTGGAAGTACTGGCTTACCCGATTTTTCAGCTTTTTGGCCTTGCCCACGTAGATAACCTCGCCGTCCTTGCCGTGCATCAGGTACACGCCGGGGGCCAGGGGCAGACTGTTGGCTTTTTCCAGCAGTTCGTCTTTGGTCATGGGTCGTCCTCCTCTTATCTCAGCATCCACTCTCGTATCACAAAGAGCAGAAGCATATGGACCGGATAAAAGGCGTAGCAGAAATACTGAAACACCTTATTTCTGGCGCCCTGCCGTCCCTGGTAGAGCCAGATGGGGAGCAGTGCCAGCAGCGCAAATCCCTGCTGGACAACTTCCACGCTGTGCCCAAATATCTGGAAGATATAACAATAGCCCCCCAGGAACTCCACGTTCAGGATATACAGGCACACCAGCTGGAGCAGGCGTTTTTGCCAGCTTTGCCCGCGCAGGAAATGGAACACCAGCACGGTTAGAACGCCAACGCCGTAATAGTCCGTCATGGCCGCATAGCCCGCGATAAATCCCAGGAGCACCAGCCCCGCCGACAGGAACGCCGCAGCCACAGACTTGAAGCGCTTCCGGCACTTCTCGATCAGAGCGATCACGCACAGGCTCAGCAGGAATGTCCACAACACATTCTGGTGATAGGGGTAGAAGATGCTGCCGCCGTACATCAGATTAAAGGGGATCTCAGATAGGACTGCCCAGAACAGCATCCGCAGCATATAGCGGCGCAGATCCCGGGTATGGGCATAGCCCTCCGCGATCAAAAAAGCGAAGATGGGATACGCCATCCGCCCGATGCACGTCAGCCACTCCGCCGCAGGAAACAGCATGGCCCACAGATGGTCGCACAGCATAAANCNCATGGCCAGGATGTGCAGTCCGGTGGAGCTGATATTCCANTTGGATCGTTGGTCCATTGGTTACCTCTCTTTTGNCAGCAGNCTTTCTATATTCTTCCAGGCNATTTTCTCAATTTCNNCGTCNGTAAAGTCCATCTGGTCCAGNATNTCGAAATAAACNTCATACTCGCCGTCCGGGAANTCCGTGCCGAANATCAGCCTGTCCGGCCCAAAAGCCCGTAAAATCCGGTTAGTCTGCTCAATTCCATACAGTTCTGCCAGCTTCGGCAGGATATACGACATATCNACCCACGTACACCCGGAGANGGCGTCCTGCCACTTCATCCCGCCCANGTGGGCGGTGATGACGTCCAGGTCCGGGAAAACCTGGATCATCCGGTTGATCTTATCCGGGGCGCAGTTGTCATGGAACCCCAGCCGGCAGGGATTGGCGTGGAACATCACCGGCACGCCCAGCTCCGCCGCNTTCCGCAGCACCGGCACCAGACGCAGGTNGTCCGCGTCCATNTGCAGATTGGTGGGGTGGATTTTCAGNCCGGAGAGGCCGTATTNCGTTANCGCNTCCTCTAAAATNTACGGCGTCTGCTCGATAAAATACGCNCCGCTGGCNGTCACGTCCGCGAAGGCCCAGAAACGGTCCGGGTGNCCCTTCACCAGTTNCCCCAGGAAGCGGTTTGTCTCGTTGGGGTCCTGATAATACANATATTGGTCGTTGTTGGGCACCAGCAGGGCCCGCTCGATGCCGTACCGGTCCATCCGNCGCAGATAGTCGTCCANGCCGCACCGGGACCAGGGNGCGTCCGGGCCCTCNTTGGCNAGGAANTGNGCCGCCCGNTCGNCCGGCAGCACGTGGACATGGGCGTCAAATTTTTTGCAGGTTCTCCAGCTCATGGGGCCCTCCTTAAAGAAATTATTGGTAAACNCAGGGAGGATGAATACGCACCGTCTGTAGGGGCGCACATTGTGCGCCCGCTTCTTCCGTTAATCACCGCATTATCGAAATCTCGATTCTGCCCTTTGGTGCACGGGCGCACGATGTGCGCCCCTACACAGANCCATCAAATCTTCGGTCATTACGTCACAAGATGCGCCAGCATCTTTTTTGATTTTAAGCAGAAAAAGACTGTTCCGTTACCGAAACAGTCTTTCATCCGCTGTGTGCAAGTGTTTGTGTACGGGTGTCCCTTACTCGGCAAACTCGCCGGAACGGACCAGCTCGGCCAGNGCNTCCACGGCCTCCTTTTCATCGGAACCGTCAGCGATCAGGGTGATCGTGGTGCCCTTTACGATGCCCAGGGACAGCACGCCCAGCAGGCTCTTGGCNTTCACGCGGCGCTCGTCCTTCTCGACCCAGATGCCGCTCTTGAACTCGTTGGCCTTGCGGATGAAATAGGTGGCAGGCCGTGCGTGCAGGCCAACCTCGTTGTTGATAGTGACTTCCTGAGTATACATAGACCTATTATCTCCTCTTCAATCTCAATCTCAATACCGAATGACAGCCGGAGATCCCGGCCACGCTCTAAGGATATTTTATATGTTAACAAATTTCCCTCTCTCCGTCAACGGCACATTTCACAAATTTATGTGCNCTGANNAGAGTTTTGCACGCCGTTTTGTGGGNATNTTANACGAAAGCAGGGGCATCCGGCCCGCCGACATGGAAAGTATCCCCAAAAAGAAGGGCGCTTATGCCTGCTATTCTATGCANACCGCAGGGCGNCGGTGCCGCCCNGCGGCCAATTTTACTGCTTCAGCTCCACCACGGTCACGCCGTCCTCGCCCTCGCCGTACCGGCCCAGGCGGAAGGATTTCACCGACGGATGGCGCTTGAGCTGCTGATGGACCGCTTTCCGCAGAGCGCCGGTGCCCTTGCCGTGGATGATGGTCACGATGTTCAGCTTNCCCATNACGGCGCTGTCCAGGAANCGCTCCACCTGGAGNTCCGCCTCGTCGGTCATGAGGCCCCGGATGTCCAGCTCGTTNACTGCCGCCCNGGCTCCCGCCAGCCGGACTGTGGCGGCGGCGCGTTTCTTCGCCTCTCTCTTGGCCAGGGTCTCGGCGTCCTCGATCAGCCGGACCTCTTTTGCCTTGACGGTCAGCTTCATNTTNCCGGCCAGCANTTGCAGCTTTTCNCCGTTCACGGCGGTGACTACCGCCTGCTTNCGGGTGCCGCCCAGNTCCACCANNTCGCCCTCCCGGATGGGACGGCTGGGGGCAGGAATGGGCTCCTTCTCCTCCTCGAAGTGCAGNTCCTCCTCCATCTGGTTNAGNTTNCCNCGGATGGCGGCNNNNGCGTCGTTGACGTTCTGCCAGCTGNCGGCCTTCTCCTGCTGCTTCCGCAGTTCGGCCAGCTCCTCGAAGATGGCGTCCGCCTGGGCGCGGGCCTCCCGGACGATGCGCCGGGCNTCGGCCTCNCCTCTTGTCCGGGCGTTCTCCTTGGCCCGCTCCATCTGCTCCCGGAACTCGTGNGCACGCTTGGCGTCAACNTCCCGCTGGGCGCGGAGGCGTTCNGCCTCNGTCTGGTCNTTCTCCAGCCGCTGGCGCTTCTCCTCCAGCTGGGTCAGCACGTCCTCAAANCGGATGGATTCGCTGTCCATCTGGGNNTTGGCNGTCTCAATGACGGCNGGGTCCAGCCCCAGACGNTGGGAGATGGCGAANGCGTTGGACTTGCCGGGNATGCCGATGAGNAGNTTGTACGTGGGCCGCAGGGTNTCNACGTCNAACTCACAGCTNGCNTTCTCNACCCCNGCCGTGGTCATGGCGAAGGTTTTCAGCTCGGCGTAGTGGGTGGTGGCGGCGATNTTGCCGCCNNGGTCCCGGACGTGCTGGATGATGGCGATGGCCAGGGCCGCGCCNTCNATGGGGTCCGTGCCCGCNCCCAACTCGTCAAAGAGGATCANACTGTGGTTATCCGCCTCGTCCAGNATCTTGACGATGTTCACCATATGGGCGGAGAAGGTGGACAGGCTCTGCTCGATGCTCTGCTCGTCGCCGATATCNGCCAGCACCCGGTCGAANACGCTCACCGCGCTGCCGGAATCGGCGGGGATATGCAGCCCNCACTGGGCCATCANCGTCAGNAGACCCAGGGTTTTCAGGCTGACCGTCTTGCCGCCGGTGTTNGGNCCNGTGATGACCAGGGTGTCNAANTTCTGGCCCAGCTCAATAGTGATAGGCACCGCCTTGCCGGTGTCCAGCAGGGGATGCCGGGCGTGGCGGAGGTAGATGCTGCCGTTGCGNCGGATCTCGGGCCGGGTGCCGTTCATCTTGTAGCTGAGCTGGCCCCGGGCGAAAATCAGGTCCAGCCGCACCAGCATGTCGTAATCGGATAAAATGTCGTTGTGGCACCCCGCTGCCTCGGCGGACAGGGCCCGGAGGATGCGCTCGATCTCCTTCTTCTCCTTGGCNTCCAGNTCTTTCAGCTCATTGTTGGCCTGNACCACCCCCATGGGNTCCACNAAGATNGTGGCNCCGCTGGAGGATACGTCGTGGACCAGTCCCGGCATACTGCCCCGGAACTCCGCTTTCACAGGCACCACGAACCGTCCGTCACGCTGGGTGATGATGGCCTCCTGNAGCACCTTGCTGTAGCTCTGGGAGGANATGATCTTCTGCAANATCTGCCGCCCCTTGGACGCGGCNACCCGGATGTGCCGCCGGATGTCCGCCAGCTCGGGGCTGGCGTTGTCGGCNATNACNTCCTCCNCCAGNATGGAGGTGAANATNTTCTCCTCNAGGAANTGGTTGCCCCGCAGGGCGTAGAAAAGNTAGTCGATGGCGGACTTCTGTCCGTCGTCGTTGAAGTAGTCTCTCACCCGCCGGGCGCAGCGCAGCACCCCTGCGATGTCCAGCAGTTCCCGCGTGTTCAGCGCACCGCCGTGGTCGGCGCGGTACAGGCTCTCCGCCACCGGCTTGATGCCGGAGAAGGCGGGACTGCCTTTCAGACCGATCATGTCACGGGCCGCGTCGGTCTCGTCCTGGAGGCGCTTCACGTCGTCCACGTCCGTCTGGGGGACGATAGCAAGGGCTTTCTCCCTGGACTCCGCGCTGTTGGTCTGCTCCGACAGCATTTTCAGCACTGCCGGAAGCTCTAAAGTCCGTATGGATTTGTCAAATAGTTCGCTCATAATTCTTTCTCCAAATTGGGCCAATCAATTATTGGCCGTCGCTTTCTCATAATAAACAATGGTCATACCGGGCTGCCAGACCTCCTCCCGGCCGGTCTGCCGGTAGCCCAGTTTCTCATACAGGTGACACAGTTTTGTCTCTTCCCGGATGGTATCCAGCCGCCAAGTCTTTGCCTGCGGATACAGTGCTTCCAAGCCCCGCATCGCCTCCTGCGCGTAACCATTCCCCTGGAACGCGGGAAGGATAAAAATGGGAGACACCCTGCAAACATCTCCCGGCAGCCGCTGAACGCGAGCCGCGCCAATCGGAGTGCCGGCAGTCAGGATCAAATAGTAGTCCGTCGTATCCTGCGCCATCCGCATCGCTACTTTTTCCATTGTTTCCGCGCCCGGATTGGTTTCTGTGTCGCGGTACTTTTCCAGCAGCTCCGCAAACGCTTCCATCTGCATGGCGTGGATCTGCCCGCAGTCCTGCGGTCCCGTCTTTTTCAGTTCGATCATTTATCTGCCTCCGATGTCCCTAAAAAACAATTGGGGCCGCAGAAATGCGGCCCCATGGTTGGCGCTTTGGCAGGCGTGGCGTTCTCCTGCATCTCTCGGGTTTCCCCTGTCAGTACCATCGGCGTGTGGCTGCCACGAAATTGACCACCTCAAAGCACCAAGTTATCCTACTCTTATTATAGCCGCATTATTCAGATTTGTAAAGGATTTTCTTTGTCCGCAAATACCGGTCAAACCGCTTTTGATCTATTTTCAAAAAAGTGATAATAGAGTTTTTATATTCCGGGTTGTCTCCCGCAACGGAAAGCCGCAAAACAAGTTGGAACTTTTCATCGCCTGAACGGATTTCTTTCAGGATAAAAGCTGTGTTGGGCTTATTGGCTTCCAGGATATAATCCGGAGCCTCGATGATTTCTTTCAAATATCCGGCATACCGTTCAAAATCATTCGGGTGCCGTTCCTGTATGTGTTTGATCCGTTCGTCTGTGATGATCACTTCAGAAGTCTGGATGTCCGACGATATGGATTTGTATTTTTCAACATCAATATAGCCTATTGTATACACTACAGGCCTCCCTGGCAGGACAGTCCCTTATAAAAATCCAGCGTCCCGAACCCTCGTTCCAGCATGGTATGGACATACGTCTCACTGGCGTCTCCCAGCCGTCTCAGATCCTCCGGTGCCAGAGAGAAGCTGTAAAGGCGTTTCACTTCCCCATACAATATCCATCTCAGCGCCGCCAGCGCCCCGGCGGACAGCGGCATGGACAGCCCACGTTCTCCCTTTCCACACTTCCCGCAGCAGACCACGCCCTCCCGCACGTCCAGCACCGGGTCCTTTGGCTCGGGATTCCCGCAGTAGGCGCAGGCGTCCGCCAGCGGCTCGAAGCCAATGAGGCTCATCAGTTTCAGCTCAAACGCAGCTTTCACCAACGCTGGGGCCTTTTTCAGATTCCCCAGCGCGTATAGCGCGTTGAGCAGCAGAGGCAGGATCTCACCGCTCTCCGTGCCCTCCACTACCGCCGCCTCCGTCAGCTCGGCAAAATAGCTGGCGAGGCTCAGAAGCTCGATGTCCCGCCGTACCCCCTCGAACAGCTCGATGGTGCTCCCCTCGCTGAGGTACTGCCACCCGTGGCTCTCGCTGAGGGTCAGCTCGGAGTACGCCAGAAGCTGGGTGCAGGCCGTCACACGGCTTTTCCGGCTGCGGGCTCCTTTGGCCACCACCGGCACCTTCCCGGCGGAGGTGAGGATGGTCAATATTTTGTCGCTCTCCTTGGTGTCCACCGCCCGCAGGACGATGCCCTTTACTACAGTCCGTTCCCGTGCCATGTCTGTTCCTCTTATGTACGGCGCACAAGTTCAAAATGTACGCCGTTCCTGTTCTTCCGCGTTTCCTTCTTCCTCGTGCTTTCTCAGCAGATAAAATTCAGGCCGTCCGGTGTTCCAGAACAGGTCCCAATAGCCATCCTCCATGCTTTCCGCCCTCCTGCATCTATGGTGGGCAGGAAACTTGTCGGATATGAGTGGTAAGTTGTGGTTATGTCAGGTCCTTCACCATAAACAGAAAATCCGCGTAGGTCCCATCTTTATATTTCATTGCGTGTGGGATGGTTCCGGTGGTCTCAAAGCCAAATTTCTTGTAAAGCCCAACTGCGGGAGCGTTAGTTGAAACCACATCCAACTCCGCTTGCTCATATCCGGCGATTTTTGCATAGCGCAAAATTTCGCTCAACAGTGCCGTACCGATTCCTATGCCGCAGAATTTTTGAAATAGGGAAATGCCTATCAGACACCGGTGCCGGGTCCTCATGCGGTCTCTTTGCACGTCAAAGGAACAGCTTCCGGCAAATACGCCGTCCACCTCCGCCAGCAGATGCAGTGCGTGGGGAGCTTCGCGCATGTGCCGGATAAATTCCAGTTCCTCCTCCACTGTCATGGAGATTTCCTCTGGCTCCCGCACAAAGTTGCGGGTTTCGCCAGAAGTAACTTTCAGATACTCAATCAGTGTCTCCGCGTCGCTCTCCTCCGGGCGGCGGAGCAGACAGGTCCTGCCGTTTTTCAGCAGGACTTCTTTGCTTGTGTATTCCATCTGCACTCCTTTACAGCTGCTTGACCATCAGAAGGAAATCCTCATAACTCCCATCTTTATATTTCAGTGCATGGGGCATGGTTCCGATCGACACAAAGCCTAGTTTCTGGTACAACCCAACCGCCGGGGCGTTGGTTGAAACCACCTCCAGCTCCGCCTGTTCAAACCCGGCGGCTCTGGCGGCAGTCAAAACCTCGTCCAGCAACTCCGTCCCAATGCCCATGCCCCAGAACGCCTTATAAAGGGTAACACCCACACTGCACCGGTGGCTTGCCCGGTTTCGCACGCCCACCGGATGAAAGTTAGCCACACCCGCGTGTTTCCCGTCTACCTCCGCCACCAACATAAGTTCTGCATCAGAATCCGCCTTATCGCGGAGAATGTCCCGTTCCTTTTCCACTGTCAGCGTAATATCCTCCGGTTCTCGCATCAGATAACGGGTCTCTCCCCAGACGGCTTTCAGATACTCGATCATCATCTCCGCATCTGCTTCCTCCGCCCGGCGCAGAAGACAGGTCTTTCCATTTTTCAGCAGGACGGTCTTTTCTTGATAATCCACTGTATTTTCAACCTCTTTCTCTATTGCTCGTCATATCCGAAGGACCGGATATAGTTCAGATTATCCCGCCAGTTTTCCTTCACCTTTACCCAGGTCTCCATATAAACCTTGGTGCCCATAAACCTCTCGATGTCTTCCCGCGCGTGGGAGGCGATTTTTTTCAGCATGGCTCCGTTTTTCCCGATGATGATCCCCTTGTGGCTGGCCTTTTCGCAGTAGATGGTCACGTCCAGGTCAATGACTCCGCTGTCCCGCTCGGAGAATTTTGTTACCTCAATGGCGGTGCCGTGGGGGACTTCCTTGTCCAGGTTCCGCAGCAGCTTCTCCCGGACGATCTCCGCCACCACCTGCCGTTCCGGCTGGTCGGTGGTCATGCCGTCGGGGAACAGCTGGGGGCCTTCCTCCGCGTACTTGGAAAGCTGCTCCATCAGTTCCTCCAGCCCGTCCTTTTCCTGGGCGGAGATGGGAATGATGGCGTCAAATTGGTACGCCTCGCTGTAGACCGCCATGACCTCCAACAGCTGTGCCTTTTCCACGGTGTCGATCTTGTTGATGACCAGCACGGCGGGCAGGTGCTCCTCTTTGATCCGGTCAATGAGTGCCTGTTCCGGCGTTCCTACCTTGGCGATAGGCTCCACCAGCAGACATACGCCGTCCACGTCCGCCACGGACTGGCGCACTACGTTCACCATGTAGTCCCCCAGCCGGGTCCGGGCCTTGTGGAACCCCGGCGTGTCCAGCAGGACGAACTGTGTATCCCCCCGGTTCACCACGCCGCAGATGCGGTTGCGGGTAGTCTGGGGCTTGGGGGAGACGATGGCAATTTTCTCGCCCACCAGGGCGTTGGTCAGGGTGGACTTGCCCACGTTGGGGCGGCCCGCGATGGTAATCATCGCAGTCCTTTTGATCTCGTTCATGTCAGGTGATCCTCAACTTTCGTATTTTTGTTGGCTTTGAGCAATTTGCCAAAGTTTCTGTTATAACCCGAAATGTGCCGCTAAAGTTTGCAGTACTTCTTCGCGGGTATCGTTTTCAAAATCCGAGCGCGTATAGGTAAAGAATCCGGTATGCTGCCAGTCGATTTCTTCCGGCGGATGGTAGAGCGCCCAGGAATTGAAGTTTTTCAGTGTGGCCTCCGGGTCCTTGCACCGCTTGATTTGCTCCATCATAAACTTTTTCTCCGGATCATCCCGGTCAAAAAAGCGGGTCGCAGTGATATCCGGCGGGTCGCAGAGCATGATGGCCACATGGCGGTAGTCAGAGATCTCCCGCAATATATCTACAGGAATGTTGGTATCAACAATGATCTTCTCCCCGCCTGCGGATAATTTAAGAAGCTCCAGGATCTCGACCTCAACGCACTCACGGGATACCTGTTCCATCCAGTTCCAGTGCTCCTCTGGGGTCATGTTCAGCCATTCTTCCCATCCGCTCATGGTGTCAAAATAGCACAGTCCGGGTTGCTTCCAGCGGGACAGCTTTTCGTGGGGGAATGCGTCATGGTAGTTTTCGCCGCAGGCGATCATGCCGTACCGTTCAGCAAGCATTTTTACCATGGTAGATTTTCCGGCATAGCTGTGGCCGTTGATGAAATACACATTTTGCAGGTAATGCTTGATTAGGTTATCGCTGATCTGTATTTTCATAGAAAATCTCTTTCTTCGTCTTGCGGTAGGAATTGCTATATCGCAAAATCCAGTGTAGGGGCGCACATTGTGCGCCCGATTCTACCGACTGCCGCCGCACTGTCGATAACTCGTTTCTGCCTTTCAGTTTGCGGGCGCACAATGTGCGCCCCTACAGGGATTGGCAATTATTGAAACAAGCGCTTACAGCCAAGGTCCAGCGCGCGGCGCGCCGGGGTCGTCGCGCCCTACAAATCCAACGAGCGATAATATACCTTATCGTTCTATCCCCAACTCCGCCATAATAGCATCCTCACGGGCCCGCATCTGCGCCTTCTGCGGGCCCTCGTCCAGGTGGTCGTAGCCCAGCAGGTGCAGGACGGAGTGTACCACCAGATACGCCAATTCCCGCCTGTTGGAGTGCCCGTACTCCTTCGACTGGGCCCGGACCCGCTCCAGGGAGATCACCATATCCCCCAGCGGTACCAGCCCTGTGGCGGGATCGGCGTCCTCCTCGCCGGGAAGCTCCCCGGGGGTCAGGTCGAAGGCCGGGAAGCTCAGTACATCCGTGGGCCTGTCCACTTCGCGCATATCCAGATTGATCTGGTGAATCCCCTCGTCGCTGGTGACGGACACGTCAATCTCGCACGGGAAATCCACCCCCTCCGCCGCCAGGGCAGTGCGGATGGCCTTGCGAATGAGCGCTTTCAGCCCATCGTTCACCCCCGGTACGTCCGCCGTCACCGGGATATAATGCCGTTTTGCCATTCTTTATTTCTTCTTTCCCTTGTTGCTGTTGTTATAGTAGTCGTCATAAGCCTTGATGATCCGCTGGACCATCACATGCCGCACAACGTCCTGATCGGTCAACTCGCAGATGCCGATGCCCTCCACGTTCTTCAGCACCCGCACAGCCTCCTTCAATCCGGAGGTCTTGTCCGCCGGGAGGTCGATCTGGGTCACGTCGCCGGTTATGACCACCTTGGAACCGAAGCCCATACGGGTCAGGAACATCTTCATCTGCTCCCGGCTGGTGTTCTGGGCTTCGTCCAGAATAATAAAACTGTCGTCCAGCGTCCGCCCGCGCATATACGCCAGCGGCGCGACTTCAATATTTCCCCGCTCCAGATACTTCTGGTACGTCTCCGCCCCCAGCATGTCAAAGAGTGCGTCATACAGGGGCCGCAGGTAGGGGTCCACCTTGCTCTGCAAATCTCCCGGCAGGAATCCCAGTCGCTCTCCCGCTTCCACGGCGGGCCGGGTGAGGATAATCCGGTTGACCTGCTTGTCCCGGAAC
Source organism: Oscillibacter sp. (assembly GCA_014799915.1). GTDB lineage: Bacteria > Bacillota > Clostridia > Oscillospirales > Oscillospiraceae > Pelethomonas. Next base: position 20,562 of record JAAVHD010000065.1, on the reverse strand, counting down.
GCCGCCACGGCGGCGGCTACTGCCAGGTACGTCTTGCCCGTACCGGCGGGGCCCACGCCGATGGTGACGGTGTTTTTCTGCACCGATTCGATATACTTCTTCTGACCAATGGTCTTGGCCTTCACGGGCCTGCCCTTGGAGGTAATGCAGATCACGTCCGCCGTCAGCTCGGCGGCCTTGTCCGCCTGCCCGCTGCGGGCAAGGCCGATTACATATCGCACCGTCTGTTCGCCGATGGTCTCCCCCTTGCTGGAGAGGGTCAGCAGGGCGCCGATGGCCTTGGCGGCCAGCATGGTGTCCTCCGGCTCACCAGCAATGCGCAGTTCGCCCTCCCGGTTGGTGACCACCACGTGGAACTCCGACTCAATCAGCCGGATATTTTCATCGAAGGAGCCAAAAATACTGGCCGCTTCTTCCAATCTTTCAATCTCTATCCTTTGTTCCAAATTATTTCAACTTCTTTCCTGTAGAATCTTTTGTAACTCGTCCATAGACGAGATCGTATACGTCTGTCCATAGTCCGGCCTCCGCCCCTCCCGGTCGATCAGCACGGAGACCGCTCCCGCAGCCCTGGCGCAGAGCACGTCCTTTTCCTCGTTTCCCACGAAAATCAGGTTTTGAACGTCCTCATGAAACTGCTCCGCGATATACAGCAGGCCCCTGCCGTCCGGCTTCCGCCAGCCGATGTCCCGGCTTGTCAGAGGCAGGTCGATAAACTCCGCAATTTCCCGAATGTCCGCAAGGGCTGTCTCGCTGTCCTCGCCGTAGGCCACGTCCGACAGCGTGGCCGTCCGGACTCCCGCCCGCTTCAATTTCGTCAGCGCTTCCGGCACATCCGGGTAGGGCCGGGGACCATTTTGCTTGAAGAAAGCAAAAAACTCCCGCTTTACGGAATCCCTTGACCCTTCCGGGCGATGCCAGCCGTTAAGGATCTCCTGAAAAATTTCATCCGCGCTGACTTCCTTCGTCCTGGGATAGAGCCGGGTGTTGTAGCGTCTGAGCACCTCAATGGCGCTGAGAAAGTCCTCCTCTGTCAGCCCCAGCCCGCAGACCCGGTCCACTTTCTCCAGGGCAGGGCGGTACAGCGTCACCCAACTGAGCGGGTTGCCGTAGTCGATCAGCGTCTCCCCAATATCGAATACCACCACAGCCGCCATATCCGCCGCCTCCCGTCCGTCAATCCTTTGGGATCTCCACCAGCCGCCCGATTTGCTCCTGGCACTCTGCCACCAGGGTCACCACCAGGTTTCCGTCCACTACCTGACTGGTGAGCTCCCGGCTGAGGACTTCGCCGTCTTCCACGTACTCGTCCAGCCGGGCCGTCAGCACCGTGTCCGCCAGGGTCAGGGCCTCCTCTTCGCTCCGCTCCCGCTCCACGATCTCGTAGAAGCGCAGCGTCTCCGCCGCCATCGTCACCGGCAGCGCCACACCGCCGGGCAGCTCCCACTTCTCCCAGCTGATTATTTTATCACAAGTATCCCCCAAAAAGCTACTGCTAAAATAAAGATTCCACCGATTTTTTCCAACCAAAAGGGCGTATCGCTTCTTTTCCTTCCCGGTGTAGGCTTTTTCCTGCACCGTCAGCGGCACCCGGCACTGCAAATGATACCACGTCCGCCCATAAACTTTCCCCATGCCCCGCAGATAACGCACCCCGGTGACGTTGTCCTGCACTACCCCGGAAATAAGAAGCTGTCCCTCCTCTACCGTAGTCCCCGGCAGCACCATTTTCTGCCCATCCCAAGGCTGGATGTCGGTGACCAAGGCGTCTTTCGCGGCCACAGTGTTGCCGGGCTCCCGCTTGCTGACGATCTCCGGCGGCAGGATGCGTTCCCGCACCTGGACATAGGCCCGGCAGCCCTTCACATTGACGGCGATGTAACTCAGCTCCGGAATTTCCAGCAGGATATAGTTCCGCAATTCCGAAGAATCCACGTCAAAGCCATATGTCCCGAACCCCACTCCGTACTTGTCCAGCGCCCTTAGAATTTCCTGTGAGGAGACGGTCACATTGCCCTCGATTTCAAAGTCCCAGATAAAGAAGGACCCCCAGAACACCAGCGCCGTACAGACCGCCAGCGTGACCCAAAGCCCGTACCGGTGCCGGATGCGGCCTAAAAAGAAGGGCGTGCCCTTCCACCCAACGGCGGTCATGTCGCAGTCGATCTTCCTGCTCAGCCGCCGCAGGCGCTTCCAGTCCCGCCGGGTCATGGTGAAGGTGAATTCCACCGGGGAGGCCCAGTTCAGATCCCAGAAGGTGATGCCGTACTCGGCGCAGAGGTTCAGTACTCTTTCCGGGAACCCGCTCTCCACCTTCCCGGTGACCTCTCCCTTGACCAGATTGACCAGATGCTTCAGCATGTTATTTCACCCATTCCACCCTTGAAATGTTCCCTTTGATCCTGAGCTGATCCCCGGTCATACTGGTCAATTCCAGGTTTTCCCCGAAGACCCGGAGGATGCATTTTTCCCCATTGATGGCAATTTCTTCCCCGCTGTAGGAGAGGATGCCCTTGTGGCGCTCCATATAGAAGTGGCTGCTTCCCATCATTTCGATATGCGGGAGACCCGCCACCAGGTCTGGGGGGAGGTCAAAGAGTTCGGCTGCCCTGTCCAAAATTTCCTTTTTGAAAAATTCCATGGTTACCTCCAGAGGTTTCTCTCGGGGCAGCGCACTGCCCACCATATTTCTATGCGCCTGAGAAAAATTTTAGAAACCCCCTTGACAAACAGAAGAAACTGTATTATTGTATTACTCGCCTAATACAAAGATACACAAGCCAGACCAGAGTAAAGAAGGGAGGAACACCCAAATGGAATGGTCTTTCACTGATGACAGACCGATCTGGCAGCAGATCGTCGAACAATTGACCCTGAAGATACTGAAAGGAGAATATCCCCCGGGGGAGCGTCTTCCGGGCGTCCGGGAGCTGGCCGCCCAGGCCGGCGTGAATCCCAACACCATGCAGCGGGCCATGGCCCAATTAGAGGCCGACGGCCTGGCCGTCGGGAGCCGCACGGCGGGCCGCACCGTTACCAACGATGTGTCCGTTATCGAGGCCGCCGCCCGGGCGCGGGCGAAAGCCGCCGTGGCCGAATGCCTCCGCGTGCTGGAGGAGTTGGGTTACTCGGGAGAAAAAGCACTTGCGTTTGTGAAGGAGGAATTGAACCATGAATGAACAGCTCGTCACCTGTACCGCCCTGCGTAAGCGGTATGGAACCAAGCCCGCCCTCAACGGGGTCAACCTGGAGCTGGGCCGGGGCCGCATCGTGGGCCTGCTGGGCCCCAATGGCAGCGGGAAAACCACCCTGATCAAGATCCTTTGCGGTCTGCTCCAGCCCACCGAGGGCGCCGTTCTGGTGGACGGCCAGGACATCGGTCCCTACACCAAATCCATCATCAGCTATCTGCCTGACAGGATGTATTTCGCCGACTGGATGAAGGCCACGGATCTCTTTGATCTTTTCGCCGACTTCTATGCGGATTTCGACCGCACGAAGGCCATGAACATGTGCGCCAGCCTGGGGGTCACGCCCAGCGACCGGCTGAAATCCATGTCCAAGGGCACCAAGGAGAAGGTCCAGCTGGTGCTGGTCATGGCCCGGAAGGCCCAGCTCTATCTTCTGGACGAACCCATTGCCGGAGTGGATCCCGCCGCCCGGGATTTTATCCTCAACACCATCCTCACCAACTACAACGAGAACGGCACCGTCATGATCTCCACCCACCTTATCAGCGACATCGAAAAGGTCCTGGACGAGGCCATTTTCCTCAAGGACGGCAAGATCACCCTTCACGACAGCGTGGACAACATCCGCGAGCGGGAGGGCAAGAGCGTGGACGCCCTGTTCCGCGAGATCTTCCGGGCCCACAACTTTGAAGGAGGTGCTTTCTGATGTTCGGGAAACTTCTGAAGTACGATTTTCGGTCTATGCTCAAGCAGTTCGCGTTCATCTGGCCCGCCGCGCTGGCGCTGGCCCTGGTGAACCACTTTACAATCAACAGCTTTGTCACCAGCTCCACTGCCGTAGGCGAGACTACTGCGGGCATCGCCATGATCGTTTATGTGGCCATCCTCATTGCCATGTTCATCATTGCCCTGGTGTTTGCCTGCCAGCGGTTCTACAAGGGCCTGCTGGGGGACGAGGGGTATCTGATGTTCACCCTGCCCGTGAAGCCCTGGCAGCTCATCGGCTCTAAGCTGCTGTGCGCGGTTATCACCACTTTCCTCAGCGTAGTGGTGGCGCTGCTGTCCGTCCTGGTGCTCCTTCCCTGGGAGAAGGATGTCATCCAGGGAATTTTCGAGGGGATACGGTATATCTTCACCCACTGGAACATCCGGGCCACACATGGCGTCATCGGCCTCCTGGAGTTCTGCCTGATGATCATGATGTCCTTTGCCGTGGGCTATCTCCAGATCTACCTGTCTCTGGGCATCGGGCACCTGTTCAACAAGCACCGCGCGGTCATGACCGGCGTCGCTTTTATTGGCATCAACGCCGTTGTCACCACTCTGACAGGCAGATTCCTCGTCCCGGCTTTTGATATGATTACCGAAAATATCAACAACATCGTGAATGCTGCGGCCAGGTTCCATTCCGCCATGTGGATCGCGATTGCCTCGGAGCTGGTCCTGTGCGCCGTCTACTTTGTGGGCACGGAGTTTATCCTGCGGAAGAAGCTGAATTTGGAGTAAGGAGGTGCCGGTGTGAGAGAACGTACATTGCTTGGAGGCGTTATCCTGTTGTGCCTGCTGTTTCTGGCGGGATGCAAGACGCTGGACAGGATGGATGCCACCTTCGACGCGGACGCGCTGTCCAAAGCCCAGAAGATCGTGGTCACTGATGCCGCCGGGAATGAGAAAGCGGTTCTGACGGAGAAAGAGGACATCGATGTCTTTGTGGATGCGTTGAACGTGGGGAATACAGGGAGATGGAAATTCCAGGAGCTGCCGGAGGGCCTGACGGAAGCCGGAGGCTTCACCCTCTATCAGGTAGAGACCTTCACCGCCCTGATTGGACAGAGCGAGGCGAAGGTCAACGAGATCTGCACCTTCCGGATCTATGAGACCGGGGACTATCTGACCATTGAGACGGGGGTAATGGACTTTTCGTTCTCCGTCCCCCATGAGACAGCAGAGTATCTGCGGGGCTTGACGGCCTGAACTTTGGTGGGGAGAAACAAAAATTGTTGCTTCTCCCTATCATATGTACCTGTATCTATTTATAGCTGATAGCGCAAATTCCGCCGGAAGCCGCCATACACTGTGCAGCCTCTGGCGGAATTTTATGCTGCTGTTGACGGTTGATATGAACGGTTTGCCGGAGGAGGGGGAGTCCAGCTGGAATTTTTTGGGGAAAATGACTGGAAAAGTTGAGAAAAACCGGGAGAGAAACCCTTGTAAAACGGCGCTTCAGGCGTTATAATACACCTACTCTGGATTTTGCATCAACTTTTTGAAACGCAGGTGAAACAATATGGAAAGAATGAAAATCGCGGCGGTCTACGCCGACGGTCAGCAGCTGGACGGCCAGACTCTCACCGTCTGCGGCTGGGCCCGCACCATCCGGGACATGAAGACCTTCGGCTTTATCGAGCTCAACGATGGCTCCTGCTTCCGGAACTTGCAGGTGGTCATGGACGCCAATGTCCTGGATAATTACAAGGACATTGCCGCCCAGAATGTGGGCGCGGCCCTGTTCGTCACCGGCAAGCTGGTCCTCACCCCCGAGGCAAAGCAGCCCCTGGAGATCAAGGCGGAAAAAATCGAGGTGGAGGGCGTGTCCTCCCCCGAGTACCCCCTGCAGAAGAAGCGCCACAGCGTGGAGTATCTGCGCACCATCGCCCATCTGCGGCCCAGGACCAACCTGTTCTCCGCTGCATTCCGGGTGCGCAGCGTGGCCGCGCACGCCATCCACTGCTTCTTCCAGGAGCGGGGCTTTGTTTACGTCCACACCCCCATCATCACCGCCAGCGACTGCGAGGGCGCGGGGGAGATGTTCCAGGTGACCACCCTGGATATGAACGATCCGCCCCGGACCCAGGACGGGGAGATCGACTACAGCCAGGACTTCTTCGGCAAGCGGGCCAACCTGACCGTTTCCGGCCAGCTCAACGCGGAGAACTTCGCTATGGCTTTCGGCGATGTCTACACCTTCGGCCCCACCTTCCGGGCGGAGAACTCCAACACCCAGCGCCATGCCGCCGAGTTCTGGATGATCGAGCCGGAGATGGCGTTCTGTGACCTCCAGGGCGACATGGACGTGGCGGAGGCTATGATCAAGTATATCATCCGCACCGTCATGGAGAAGTGCCCCCAGGAGATGGCATTCTTCAACAGCTTTGTGGACAAGGGGCTCATTGAGCGCCTGGAGCACGTGGCCTCCTCCGACTTCGGCCGGGTGACCTATACCGAGGCGGTAGAGATCCTCAAGAAGAACAACGACAAATTTGACTACAAGGTGGAGTGGGGCAGCGATCTCCAGACCGAGCACGAGCGGTATCTCACTGAACAGGTCTTCAAACGCCCCGTGTTCGTCACCGACTATCCCAAGGAGATCAAGGCGTTCTATATGCGCCTCAACGACGACGGCAAGACGGTGGCCGCTACGGACTGCCTGGTGCCCGGCATCGGCGAGATCATCGGCGGCAGCCAGCGCGAGGAGCGCATCGATGTGCTGGAGGCCCGTATCAAGGAGCTGGGCATGAAGCCGGAGGACTACTGGTGGTACTGCGACCTGCGGCGTTATGGCTCCTGCCGCCATGCCGGGTTTGGCCTGGGCTTCGAGCGGATGGTCATGTACCTCACCGGCGTCAGCAACATCCGCGACGTGCTGCCCCATCCGAGAACCGTTGGTACGGCGGACTTCTAATTGAATACTCCGGACCGGAAAAATAAAATTCCGCTTGCAAATGGAGTGGGGATGTGGTATACTAATATCACCGGCTAAGAGTTCCATGAAACTCACCCCAGCAAAAAAGCCCCCGGAGAGATGCAGCTCTCCGGGGGCCTTTTGCTGGAACAGGCTTACTGTCCTTTTCGGCCTTTGCCGTGACGGTCAAGCCACTTGCTGATGTAGTTGGCGGCTACACTCGCTGCGACCGACACCAGAAAACCAGCTAGTAGTTCCATTTATGCTCACCCCCTATCTGTTGCCAGAATGTAAGGGCAGCAACTGGAGTATATCACGATTTGACAAATTCCGCAATCCCTGGAATTGAGGTAACCAAAGATGAAAACACCCTTCGTAACAAAGGCCCAACTGGATGAAATCGTAAAGCAGTACCCAACCCCCTTCCATCTCTACGATGAAAAGGGGATGCGGGAAAACGCCCGGCGCTTGAACACTGCCTTTTCCTGGAACGCCGGGTTCAAGGAGTATTTCGCCGTGAAGGCAACCCCCAATCCTACCATTCTGAAAACGCTGAAGGAGGAGGGCTGCGGGGCCGATTGCTCCAGCCTGACGGAACTGATGATGGCCCAGCGCTGCGGTTTTAAGGGCCATGAGATCATGTTCTCCTCCAACAACACCCTGGCGGAGGAGTACCAGCTGGCGGACCAGCTGGGAGCTATTATCAATCTGGACGATCTGACCCACGTGGAATTTTTGGAGCAGTCCATCGGCCATATTCCGGAGACCGTCTTCTGCCGCTACAACCCCGGCGGGGTGTTCACCCTGGGGGCCGGCAAAGATGGGCACCAGGTCATGGACAACCCTGGCGACGCCAAATACGGCATGACCCGTCCCCAGATTGCCGAGGCGTTCCGGATGCTGAAAGCCAAAGGCGCAAAAACCTTCGGCATTCATGCCTTCCTGGCATCCAACACCATCTCCAACGAGTACTACCCCGAGCTGGCGGGCATCCTGTTCCGGCTGGCGGCGGAGCTGAAAGCGGAGACGGGCTGCCATATTCAGTATATCAACCTCTCCGGCGGCATCGGCGTGCCCTACCGTCCAGAGGAGGAGACGAACGACATTGCCCTGATCGGCGAGGGCGTCCGGCGGAAGTTTGAGGAGATCCTGGTCCCCGCTGGAATGGGGGATGTACAGCTGTGCAGTGAGCTGGGGCGGTTCATGATGGCTCCTTATGGCTGCCTGGTGACAAAAGTCCTCCACTTCAAGCACATCTACAAGGAATACGTGGGCGTGGACGCCTGCGCCGCCGATCTGATGCGGCCCGCTGTCTATGGGTCCTACCACCATATCACCGTATCCGGGAAGGAGGACGCCCCCTGTGACCGCATGGTGGACGTGACCGGCTCCCTGTGTGAGAACTGCGACAAATTCGCTGTGGACCGGATGCTGCCGGAGATCGAGCGGGGGGACCTGCTGGTGATCCACGATACCGGGGCCCACGGTCATTCCATGGGGTATAATTACAATGGAAAATTACGTTCCGCAGAGCTTCTGCTGCGGGAGGACGGATCTGTGCAGCTGATCCGGCGAGCGGAGACCCCAGAGGACTATTTCGCCACAGTGGTGTGGTGATCCCCGCGTCCGCAGGCCCTGAACAGACCGAAAGCCCTTCGCAGAGATCTCTCCTGCGAAGGGCTTTCGGCACCCCGGAAATAGTGGGTGGAAAATTTTTCAAGGGGCTGTCCCCAAACTGCCGGGCTTCGACATAATAATATAGCAACGCAGCGGGAGATTTCGCAATGAGAGACTTAGAACCGTGGGAGACGTCAATTGAGCGGTTATATAAAGAGATGTATCCGGCGCTGTATGCGTACGCCAAAAGGATCCTGGACGATCCCGCCCTGGCGGAGGAGGCGATCCAGGACACCTTCTGCATCGCCTGCGCCAAGCAGGAGCAGCTGCTGCACAGCAGCGAACCCAGGGGCTGGGTCATGTGTACCTTAAAGTACGTTATGCGGAACATGCTTCGTGCCCAGGTAAAACTGAAAAACCTTCTGTGCCAGATCCAAAGCCTGGAGGCGTCCGCCGGGGACGAGGTACAGGTCAGCGTGGACGTACTCTTCGGCGACGTTTCGGACAGCGAGGACTTCCAGCTGCTCAAGCGCGTCGCTCTGGACCGCTGCACCATGCTGGAGATAGCGGAGGAATTGGATATCTCTGTGGAGGCCTGTAAGAAGCGGGTCCAGCGGGCCAGAAAGCGCCTGCAGGAACGTATAGAGGCCCAATGAGAGCGTTCTTCCGCGGAAGACCAGGGACATACATATACGAGAGGAGGGATCGGTAATGCCTATGTCCGAAAGGGAAAAAGCCCGGCTGGAGGAGACACTCCGCCAGGACTTCCAGTCCCAGAACGACGTCAGCCAGGAGGAGGTGCTGTACGCCGCCTGTCTCCTGGCGGAGCAGGATAACGACGCGGACGCGGACCGTGCCTGGGCACAGTTTCAGGAGAAATACCGTCCCTTTCTAACGGATGGCCGGTCCCTCTATGAGGAGGCCCCCGCGCCGGCGTCCCCTCCCGTGCGGAAACGAAGGTTCCGGATCCGGGCCATCGGCATCGCGGCGGTACTGGCCGCTGCGCTGACTGTGGCCGCTGCGGCAGCGGGCTATGGCATGTGGGACGGTTTCTTTAAGCACACGAAGGACGATTTTCAGTTTACCGAGGTCCCCGCCACCGATCCGGCAGATATCGTCTTCCCGGAGGAGAAGGATTTTGCCAGCCTTCAGGAGGCTATCGAAGCCTATGGATTCACCCAGCGGGTGCTGCCCCGATGGGTGCCGGAGCGGTTTGCGCTGCACTCGGTGATCGCGGATGGCGACAGGGATTCCTATTGGCTGCACTTTCAGGCGCTTTACCAGCANGGGGACGACGGCGTTCTGGTAATTGGCTGCGACACGACCCTGGGCTCCGATACGGATAAGGGATCTCCCGGCCGGTTCCAGACGGACGAGGGCGAACCGGAGGTCTACGAGGCCGGGGGGATACCCCACTTTCTGATGACCAACGCGGGCCGCGCCGTCGCGCTGTGGGTGGACGGTGCAATGGAGTGTTTTATCACCGGAGATGTTACGCAGGACGAATTGATCCGCATGATCGATTCGCTCTACGAGGAATAAATGAAAACGTGTGAAGGAGGACGAAATGGAAGATTTTGAGACACAGGTAGAGATCAAGCAGAAGAAAGAAAATGTGGTGGGCGGCATCGTCGGCGCCTTTCTCGGCTCGCTGCTCGGCGTGGCCTGCATCGTGATCGTCGGACAGATGGGGTATGTGGCCTCTATCTGCGGGCTGGTCATGGCGGTCTGCTCGCTGAAGGGCTATGAGCTTCTGAGCGGCGGGATGAGCAAAAAGGGAGCGGTGATCTCCTCAGTGGTGATCCTGCTCATGACCTATCTGGCCCACCAGCTGGACTGGGCCATCTCTGTGGCCTCCGCGTGGGACGAGGGCATCTTTGACTGCTTCCGCGCTATCCCCTATCTCCGGGAGGCGGGCTACATCGAGGGCGGCAGCTACTGGGGCGGNCTGGCNATGCTGTACATATTCACCCTGGTGGGCGCGGTGCCCACGGTGCTGGCCGGACTGCACGGGGATTCCACACCGGATCTGCCTGCGGGCCAGGTTGCCATCGCCGGAGAGGCGGAAACTGAGGTGGAGCTGTACCCGTCTGAGAAGAAGTGGGCCAACCCCCTGCGCTTCAGCGCGTCCNTCTCCATACTGTTTGGGGTCGCCCTTGGGCTCGTGCTGCTGCTGTTTTGGATGGGGCAGGAAAACAGTCCGGAAGGCGCGCCNATCTGGTGGCTGTTCGCGGCGCTGGGATGCCTGGGCAGCTGCTTTGTGATGATGTTCATCGCCTGGCCNAAGGTGATGCTGTGCGAATCGGACTNCCNGGTGCTGGCCCGCTCCAACGGGACTGTGTGGAAGATCCGTCTGAGTGCNCTGAACNTGATGGACACCTANCGNTTCACCAAGAAGAACGGAAATATCCAGGCTCTGCGCTGGGAGAAGCTCAGCGCGGAGGACCAGGCCAGAGCCAGGGCCTCCATCACCCGGGCCATCAGTCTGCTCCAGAGCGGTCAGGTGATGGGAGGCAGCGCCCTGAGCCGGGCGGTNATGCCNCTGACGGATCTGGAGATCACCGGCGAGGANCACTGGCGNTGGAANGGCACCTACTCCGTGCGCAACGGCAAGCGGAAGAAGGTCTCCATCGCCAAGGCCTTCCCCAACTTCGCCCCCGTNCAGGGGATGGAGCGGNCCGACGGNCCTATGCCCTGGCGCTGGAGCCTGTTCGTNACCGCGCTGGTCCTTGCCCTGCTCTTTGGCGGCGCGGCGGCGCTGGCCGGCGGGGACTCCATCCGNGATACGCTGGANCTCAACGGNCCCNGCAGGACCAAGGAGCCCCCCACGGCCCAGGCCCCGGAGAGCANCGAGNTCTACACCGTGGACAACGTCACCTTCCAGATGGACGCGGCGCTGGANGCGGACAGCGATNACGAATTTTCCGATCCTGACCGGGATCTCAGCTACTCCGTCTCCGTGCTCCACGGCCAGGATAAGGNCGACGCNACAGANGTGCTGATGGAGCCCATCGGCGAGAACCGGCTGAAGACCGACTTCCAGGGCTTCTCCTTCCTGTACGCCGCNGAGGAGGATGTNATNATTCCCATGACGGCNGCGGANGGCNCNGAGTATCAGCACGGCCTGCTGACCGTGAACTTTACGGACGGAAGCGCNATCCAGAAGGCCGTAGCCCTGGCNGNGGACGGCACCCTCTTTACCGTNACNGCCCAGCGGGGCAAGAAGGTGAAGGAGNCGGACGTCAACGCCGCNCTGCTGTACATTCTGGAGAGCGCCCAGGTCACCGCACAGGCNAATCCNCTGGCGGAGATCACGGAGGAGAACTACCAGTCCCTNTTCCGCCTGTATGAGGAGGANTANGAGACNATCGGCGTGGGCTACATCAAGGTTCCGGAGGATATGTTTGGCTACGCGGANGCTTTTGTGGACGTATANGTGCCCTATTCNGANGCGCCGGAGTATNTGAATGACGGCTATGCCATCCGCTCCGCCGCCCACGGNATGGAGGTCACTGTGACCATGGCCCACACCGACGGCAACGCNGCNGACGTGGTGGACGAGGCTGCNGANGCNCTGATCAACTCCGGGGTGTATACCTACGAGGAGGGGATCGGGGAGACCCAGTACGTGGAGGATTATGACATCGCCTACAAGCAGGTGCTGTACCTGACGGAGGACAACGAGGAGATGCAGNTGGCGGTGCTCTACGCCGATACCCGGGATAACGGGTACTACTACTCCGCNCAGATCACCTACCAGCTGGAGCGGACGGANGACCTCTATTCCGTGACNGTGGCGGAACTGGGNGATGTGTTTGCGCTGTCGCTGCCGGAGTTCGATCCCATGTGANCCCGGCGGCTTTNNAAGTCATATCAGAAAANCGTGAAGAAAGGAAGATCAATTTTGAAGAAGTANATTGCGCTTATCCTGGCGGCCGTGCTGTGCCTGAGCCTGACGGCCTGCTCCNTNGACCTGACCCCCAAGAAGGAGCTCTCCGACGAGGAGGTAGTCCGGACCCTGGTGGAGGCGTTCCAGAACGGGGACTANGAGGGGCTGACCCCCTACATNTCCGATGACAACCCNCTGCACACCTTCTTNGAGGGNATGGACCCCGAGACCGGCGGNGAGATGTCCGGTGCTTACAAGGCCATCTATGACAAGCTCCGGTCCTCCATCACCGTCACCGCNGAGGCGGTGGANGGNAANGAGACCTGGGGNACGGTNAGNGCCACCGTCACCGCGCCGGATTTCACCGCNGCCATTCACGACGCCATGGTGGAGGCCCTGACCGATCAGGTGTCCACCGGCTCCACCGCTTTCCACGACATGCCTGACTGGATCGAAAAGGCGGCGTCGGGCGGCGGCGACATGCGGGAGGAGACCTTTGAGCTCCACGTGGGCAACCGGGACGGCAACATGGTCATGGACACCAACACCAACCGGCAGTTCTTNGCCATGCTCTTAGGCGGGCTCAAGCCCTATCTGAACGCCAGCATNACCACCTGCACCTTCCTGGACGGCTCNTCCTGGGTCATCGAGGCCCAGGGGGANGAGATCGTGGCCATGATGAACACCCAGTCNGTGGAGCCGGATGNGAGCTACACGGATGAGGACCTGGAGCTGATCGCCCAGGGTATTGTGGAGTCCTACGTCGCCGTGGATGGCGTCACCGCCTGGGCGGGTATGGCGGACGGCCTGTTCGTCATCAGCTACGGTGTGGACATGGAGAACGCCAGCACCTTCGCTCTGAGCAACATGGGTATCATCAGCGACCGGATCACCGCCGGTTCCAACGGGTGGNTNAGNCTGGACAGCACCATCAGCTCCTTTACCCGGGAGGGTGCGACCTGTGTGACNGAGACGTTCAAACCCGAAGCATAATCAGGAGGACAAATNAAATGAACAACTTTTTCAANAAGATCAGCCGGGCCGGTCTGATCCTGGNGGCCATCGGAATTTTCCTGCTGGTGGTCTCCGTACCCGACACGCTGNTNTCCTTCAAANCGGCNAAGAGCTTTGAGGANGCCCTGTACGGCGATGTGGAGATCAACGCCGGNGACCATGTGCAGGGCCAGGTACCCTACCTGTTTGACCACTTCGCCGTGGAGCAGACCCGGACGGAGAACAAGTCCAACAACTCCGTGACCCCCTGGAAGACCTCCCGGCGCTACTACGTGATGCCCTGCGGCGAGCGGTTCGTGGGCGTGTCGGTGGGCAGTTCTTCTCTCTCCGTGGCCGAGGATCTGGTGGACCAGACCTGGGGCTTTCTTTCCGGCGGAGCGGACCCCACGGCGGAACTGGAGCTGGACTGCCGGGTGGTGGAGATGGACGAGGAGCTGGCGGAGATGTTCCGGGATGANCTGCGGGACTACTATGACTTCACCGACCAGGAAATCGAGGATATGGGCCCNCTGCTGATGATGGAGGGNCGGGCCTTTACTACGATACGGGTTTTCAGCGGCGTGGGCCTTGGGTTCGTGNTGCTGGGACTGATCGTGCTGGTGCGGCGCTGGACAAAGGTCAGCAAGGTCTACCAGCAAAACCAGGATATGATGTAAACAANCATTCCGATGCGCTGAGCGCCGGTCCCCNANCAGGGGACCGGCGCTTCTGTGTGTTGATAGGGTTTGACACGGTTCGACAACTATGTTAAACTATTTCCAGCCCCCGGAATGGGACGGGGCGCTGTCGTAAACATGGGCGGTTGGTTCACTCCTCGTGAAGGGGGGTGACAAAGCGTGAACAAGGAGCGGTTCCGGCGGACCGTGGTCCACATCATCGTATGGATCATCGTAATTGCCTTCGCATTTTATTTTGCTCCAAAAGCGTGTTGACCGCCCGGCTGGCACCGGACGGTCAACGGAGTATTTACTTCTGATACCAACTAGGAGCTAACTGCCTAACGACAGCGCCCTATTTCTATATTTATTATAATCTCCCGGANTCNCTTTGTCAAGTCAGGGAATTTTTGCTAAAAATTGATTTCTTTACACCGACTTGGATAGCGTTTGACACAGTTCGACAAATATGGTAAAATACGAACAGCCCCCGGAATGGGACGGGGCGCTGCATAACGGTAGGCGGTCGGCTACATCCTCCGAAAGGAGGTGAAGTCATGTCCATCAACATTACGATCAAATGGCACGGTTACATCGTGACATTCCGTATAGCAAAGGACAACCGCCACCCTGCCCGGTGACGGTTGTCAAGCTTTTGATAATCTAGCTGCCTAGGGCCATCCCGCTTATCGCAGCGCCCTATTTCTATACTNATTATAATCTCCCGGACTCGCTTTGTCAAGTCAGGGATTTTTTGTACCAGGGAAATCAATTTTGCTCGACCAGCGCAAAATATGTAGGGCGGGACGACCCCGNCCCGCCGTCCTTNGGGCCGATCAGCGGTCTCACTAANACGGCGCGCCGGGGTCGTCCCGNCCTACAAAACNAAAATGGATTTCTCTGTTTTTGTANACTTTGCCGTTGNACGAAAATCAGCAACTTTCTACCGGTACACACCTAGTGTGTACCGGTTTTTTANCGGACGATCCAAAATCAAAAAGGAGAATCTTGTATGAACTACACAGAAAANTATCATCTNCCCCAGTGGGACGAGACAGACCGGATTCTGCGGAAGGACTTTAATCAGATGTGCGCAAACATTGAGTCAGGGCTGACCGNNGGGGCTGCGAAGTCTGAANCANGCATGGACAGATTTTGCAGGATGGCTTACAANCACTACTGCGCGGTGCAGAATATGGAGCCAATNCCGTATCAAACCGGCGTGTTCTATAAGGACGTCACAAAGGANCCGTCCTCAGTGGCGGGAGCTATGGTCTGGCAGGGGGCGTGCTTTGCGGGGAAAACCGGCGTGCAGCTGACTGCCGAAATGCTTGTGGCCTGCTANCAGGAGATCACGCCGATGAAACTCACCAAGGGAGATCTGGGGTCGGCTACGCCGATGACGGGCAGTTTTACCCCGCCCGCCTCCGGCGCGGTGAGCAGATATTCCCTTGTGGGGTCCTACTACAGAAAGACCTCCAACGTAACTTCTACCAAACTGGAGCTGATCCTGACCAACCGGGATACTGGGTCAGTAGAGCAAAAATTAGAGATCGACTTCCCTATCACCCAGGAAAGTGCAACTTTTGGCTGGATCTGCGGCGACCAGATCAAGTTTGTCGGTGGCGTCAATTACCTGATCACCATCCGGCCTACGGAGGACGTCTGCGATATGACGCTCGGTATCTCCATTGGTGGAAAGTCCGTCTCGACCGTTTCCAACGAAGGGATCGTCAGCGCGTCCTATTCTATCCATGAACCGGAGGGAGGACAGGGCGGTATGGCGATTCTCCGTTGCCAGGTCTCCGGAGAAGGCGGGGAGCTGACGTTTTCCTGGGACGGTGTGGAGCTAAAGCCCGCGTTTATCCGGCTCGGGAGACTCAGCAATGGGAGGATCGCACAGGATTATATCTTCCTGCGGGAGGACGAAATCCCGGTGGACTCCACACTTTCCATGAAATTCGAGTGCAACACGGGCGGAAATTTCCTGTTCTATGGCTGGGGCGCGATGCTCTACTGATAAAGGGAGACCCCCAAGGGCCGAGGCCCTTGGGGGTCCTTTTATGCTTAGATCTGTGAGAGACGCTGTGGTCTCAACAAAAACCTGTTAAGGCTTAGTGCTGACCTCGAGAGTCACTGCAGCATTAATGACGGTGCTCCACGTCACAGAGTTATTCGCTCCATTGACGACGCCACTGGGAGTGGGAGCAGTGTCAACCTTCAGCTCCATCACGTTACTAGGATCAGTGAAGGTCATCCAAGCGCAGCCGTAAGGTACATCAACAGTGTAGGTGTTGTCAGCAGTGTTACCACTGAGCGTACCACCAGCGGGCATCTTAGCAGCGTTCCAGGTGAGAGGAACGTTGTTGTCAGTCCGGTTGATCACAGTCACGGTCACGGCACTATAGAAGACCAGATCAGCGTTCGCAGAACCAACGGTGTAGGGATACGCATACGTGCCATCAGCCTGCTTGGTAGCGGGAATGACAGTATCAACGGCAGCAGCGCTAGCGCCAACACCCACGAAGAACTTGTCATTGCTGGTGAAGGTGATTACATTGTTCTTCTTTGCGGTGATAGCAGTACCATCAGCAGCCGTACCAGTGGTGGCGTTGGGGGTAGTATTGATGCTATAGTCGATGCTGGGATTACCGGTAGCTGTCAGATGGGGAGTCACAGTGACATCGGGATTGTTCTCCACGACTTGGACATCAACATCCACATCGTAAGCGGGCATCGTGAAGGTGTAGGTGTAGGTCTTACCAGTCGCATCCGTAATAACCTGCGTAGCGGTGCCGGACAGAGCCGCGATAACGCTGCTGTCAGCGCATTTCTTGACGGTAACTTCGACACTCTGGGTTGCGGTGGCCAGAGGATTGTTAAGATCGATGGTCAAAGTAGCAGTCTTGGTTACGTCGACAGGCTCAGCGGTAGTATGGGCGCTGGTAGTGATGGTATTACCGTTCACCTTAATGTCATTCACCTTAACACCACCCACAGTGTTGGCGGTCCAAGCGGGGATCGTCTTGACATCGTACTGCTCGAGGGTGTAGGTGAGCTCAACGTCAATGTCACCCTGAACACCGGCCAGCTTAATAGCAGTAACCGTGCTGGCAGGCTTGGTCTGCGTCACCGTAGCCAAGGTGGGACCGACAGCGGGGTAAGCACCAGCGGCGGGTGTTGCGGAAGAGATGTAGTAGTTATCCTCAAGGAAGATGCTCTGAGTCAGATCAATCTCCTGGTCACCGTTAACGGGAACGGTGTAGGTCCAGGTCTTCTCAGTGGGCAGACCCTTGGACTTGACGGTGATGGTGTAACCAGTGGTAGCACCGGGCAGCTGCTCGTCAAGGATATCCTTGTAGATACCGCCGGTTGCAACGCCGTTTGCATCAAAGGTGGCCAGCCAAGCGGGAGTAGCACCCTCATCGGCGTGATCGGTAACGTCAACCACGAAAGCGGTGTTGGTCGCCTTGTCCAGAACCCAGATCAGGGCGTCGCCGGGCCGTACGTCAGTCCACTGAGCGCGGGCCAGACGGATCTCGTTGGCGAAGGTCTCGCCGGTCTGCCAGGCATACTGGCCGTACTGGACGTGATAGACGGGAGCGCTGTAAGCGTTGGCGGGAGCATCGAGGTCAATGTTCTTGATCCACTTGCTGTCGGAGGGGCTGTTGGTCCAGTTGCCCAGGATGTTCACGCTGACATAGCCGCTGGTCTCCTCAATGATGGCGTCACGACGCAGGGCGCCGGCGAAGATGCCGTGGTCGTTGTACTCGCCCTTGGCGATCTGCTTCACGCTGCCAGCAGTCAGGGTGTTGGTATCGGCGTTGAACTCGGTGTTGTACAGCTCATAGAAGCCGTAGCCGGTGCCCAGAGCCCAGTTGCCCCAGCTGGTGCCGGCGGGGACGACCTGCATCTTGGCGAGGTCGTTGGAGCCGTAACCCTTCCACTCGTTGTTCAGGGTGTTGATGAGACGGGTCTGGCCCTGGGTCTCGGAGGGATTCCAGTAGCGCAGGGAGATGCTGTCGTAAGCCTGCTCGACCTTGTTGGTCTCGATGACGATGACGTCAGCAACCCAGTAGTCGGCAGTGTTGGAGCCAACGCTGGTGTTGGTGGCGACAGCGTAAGCAGCGCGGATGTTGGCACCCAGAATGGTGGGCAGACCAGCATAACCAACGTAGTGCTTGACACCGCCGGACGTCACGACGTAGAACTCAGTGTTCACAGTGGCGTTCACGTAGCCGTTGCTGTTGGTGGTGAACTTGGCGGCATAGTCCTCGTCAATGTTGAACAGGCGCTGGTTGGCGCTCACGTCGTCCTTGGTCAGCTGGACGTAGTCGGTGGCGTAAACGGGGGCCAGCTCGCCGGCGTCGTAAGCCTGCTGGAAGGTCTTACCATACTTGGCAGTGTCCCAAGTCGCGGCGGTAACCTTATCCATGTTCTGATTCCGCGCCGTCCGGGTAGTCGTGACGTAGTACAGGCGATAGCCATTCTGGTCAACGGCATAGGTGGAAGCGCTCTTCAGATCGACGGTGCCGTCGTCCTTCAGGGTGTAGGCGGCAACGTTGGTGAGGCTGTAGCTGTTGGCAGCCGTAGCGGGCGTGCCGTTGTTGTCCCACGTCTCGGGGCCGTAGTCGAACATGGCGGGAGTAGTGAGAACGGTGCCCTTGACCGCGAGAACCTCAGGCTTCCAGACCTGACGGCCCCAAACGGTGTACCAGGAAGAGGTGTTGGCAATGTTGCCGTAGTTGCTGTAGTTGTTGTCAGCGGGGTTCTGGCCCTGGCCCATCAGGTGGGCGACAGCGGGCTGCAGCCAGTTGTACTGGTAAGTAGCCAGACCAGTACCCATGGTCCAGGCGATGGCGGCACCAAGCTCGCTCGTACCAACGCGGCTGAGGAACACGCTGGAAGCGGCGTTGTTGACGGTGTACTCCTTGGTAACCTCGTCACCGATGGTGAGCTCGGCAATAGCCGTAGTGCTGGAGACGTAGTTGCTGTGCTGGACAGCGCCGCCGTACATCTCGGTCAGCACAGCGTACTGGGTGGGAACAGCGGGCTCATAGGTGCGGATGAAGCCGAACTGGTCGAGGTACATGTTGTACTTGACGCCCTCGTCCATGCTCAGGATGCGGTAATCCATGGTCGTGGCATTAACGATGCCGGACTGGCCATAGGTCTCACCGCTGTCGGTGGTGGTAACGGTGATCTTCTGGAAGTTCTTGGTCTTGGCGCTGTCAGTGACGACAGGAGCAGTCCAGACGGACATCTTGTTGTCGATCACGCTGTAGTTGACAACAGTGTTGACGGAGTAGGCTTCCACGCCGCCATCCCAGTAGATGTCCTTGTAGCCCATCTCGCCGGGCTTGATGTTGTAGAACTCGGGCACGTCATTCCGGATGTTGACGATCCGGGTCTGGACGTAGCCGATGCCAAGGATGTACTCGGCCGTGCCGTCGCCGTTGTTATCGACCACGCGCAGGCTCTGGCCGTTGTAAACCCAGCCCAGATCCCCGTTGTTGTTCTCAACGAGGTACTTGTCCTTGAACTGGACCCAGCTGAGGGTGTCGGAGACATCGACAGTGGAGGTGGTGCCGACGTAGACTTCGCCGATGACGTAATCGTTCAGGGCGAGGTTGGCGTCGGTGACATAGGCGAGGCGGTCAGCGGTGTAGAAGATCTGCCGCATGAATGCCTGGTCAATGGCCTCGATCTCATGATTGGGCTTGATGGAGATGACCCAGCAATCAAACGAATCGCCGTTAACGTTGACTCTGCGCTCCTCGGCACTGTGGCCGACGGTAGTGGTGGTACCATCCTGAATCGACGCAGCGTAGTCGTTAATATTGACGCCATCCACGGATGTGCCCTTCACAACAGCGTAACGGATGAGGATGTCGGAAGTAGTAAAGACCCACTTGTCGTAGTTCCAGTAGGATTCGGTGTCGCTGGTGACGCTGATGCCCTTGGTGCCAGCCAGGTTCCGGATGCTGCTATAAACCTGGTCAGCCTCGTTGGTACCGGTAGCCTTGCCCTCGTTGTCAGCGACAACGTTGACGGCGTCGGCAGTCAGCTCGTCAGTCAGGACCTCGAGGACGTTGTTATTGTCCTGGTCAGCCATGTAGGCGGTGCAGGTCAGACCAACGACTTCCAGAGAGCTGTCGATGTCCAGCGTACGGGTAGTACCGTCGGCCAGCACCATCTGGGTCTTGCCGTCGTTCAGGACCTGATCGCTGCCTTCATCGGTCAGGTTGGCCCACTTGTTGGCCACGACAACGCCGGTGACGGACTCCAGGCCGAACTTCTCCTTGCCCAGGGTCTTGCCGGTGCCAACATAGCCGTTCAGAGCGGTGTAGGAAACCATCTCGCCCAGCATGGCGCGGAACAGGATCTCCGCGACCATCTCACGGGAAGCGGCAGAGCCCAGCTGGGCCTCGATGACGTTGTCGATCAGGCCAATCTCCTTGGCCTTGGCAGCGGTCTGGTACTCCCAGCCCTTGCCCTCGAACTCGCCATTCT